>JANLYY010000165.1:0-7015 GCA_031365885.1 Polaromonas sp.
TGCGATGAAATTCATCACCGTGGCGTGACCGCTATCGGGCGCGGCCATCGCTGCATCGCCCGGCGTGCACAGGCCCAGCATGAACGGCACCAGCATCAACCCCGCCCCATGCGCCGTCGCCATCCAAAACGACCACCAGGCGAGCTGCGTCGGGGGAATGCGCGCAAGGGCTTGCGGGTGGCGGCGCTGCACCACTTTGTAGATGCCGAACAGCAGCACCAGCGCACCCGCGGCCATACGAATTTCGCGGCTCCACTGCACGTAGAGACTGAGCCATGCAAACGGCACCAGCACAATGGCCATCGCGGCAAAGTGTCCGCCGCCCAGCGGCAGCAGCGTGGCGAACACCGCGCCTGCGCGGCGCTCGGTCAAGCCGTTGGCGACCGCCAGCGGCCAGCCCATCGCCGGATTCAGGCCGTGATAAACACCGACAGCGACGATCGTCAGCCAGATCGCTCCGGTCGCGTTCAACAGGTATGGAAATTAATGCTCATGCCGAAGGGTAGCAGTACGAATCGGTCGAGCAGTCGCCGCCCTGCAGACGAATCTGGTGCGCAGCGTAGCCAGCCCCGAAGTCAACAAAGAAGTTCGGGTCCAGCGTCATGCCGCCATTCGGGCCCACGTTGCACATCACCTGCACACCAGGCACGCCGTCGGGGTAGAACTGCGCGTCCCAGGTGCTGTAAAGCGAGTTGGTGAAGTACACGCGCTTGCCATCGCGGCTGATCTCGGTCATCTGCGGGCCGCCACCGAAGGGCTTGCCGTTCGGGTGCTTCGCATGCTGCACGATGCCGCCTATGCGCACGCTGCCGGAGAGCGTTGGTTTCATCGGGTCGGTCACGTCGTACTGCCGCAGCTCGCCGGTGCCCCAGCAAGCGACGTAGAGGTATTTGTCGTCGAGCGACAGGTCAATGTCGCTGATCAGCGGTGGCACGGCGCCGAAGCCTTTGAGCAGCGGTGGCAGCAAGGCGGCATCAGCCGGCTCGGGCGGAATCGTCGCGGTTTTTTTGATGTGGAACTTGCCTTTTTCGCGGTACCAGGTCCAGATCGATCCTTCCAGGTTCGTCGTGTCCACCACCACGCCGAGAAAACCGTATTCGCGGGTCGGGTCGTGCGCTGGCCGAATCTCGAGAGCCATCTGGTGGTTCGCGCCCAGGTCAATCGTCTGCACATGCTTGCGGGCGCGCAGGTCCCAGAAATGCACTGAATGCCCGTACTTGTTGGCCAGCAGGTCTTCGGCAACGATGCCGTTTTCAAACTGCGGCGGCAGACCCCACTCGCTCGACACCATGTAGTCGCGCGGCAGGTTCCACCAGAAGTCGTAATGCAGTTTTTGCGGGCCGCGGTCAATTTCCCAACGCCCGCGAATCTCAAACGTTTCGCAGTCCATGATGAATACGCCCGGCGGCCCGTCGGTGCCGTCTTTTCCGCCGCCGCCCAGTGTGCTGATGTAGATGCCTTCCGGTCCGCAGTGCACGGTGTGCGGGCGCGAATAACCCGTCTTGCGAAAGATTTCTTCCGGCTCAATCGTTTTGATCAGCTTGGGGTGCGTCGGGTCGGGCTGCGTATCGACGATGTAAATGCGCGACGAGCGAATACCCGGAATGATCAGGTAGCGGCGCTGCAAAAACGCATGGCCCGACAGCGGCGACAGCGCTGAGCTGCAGGCGTTCCAGCCAAAGTGATGGAACTCGTCGCCCTTGTACGGCATGTCGAGCCGGCTGAGCACCGTGCCGTAAGTTTTCGACGCCGGATCAACATCAACCGTTGCCAGCGCATCGGGCTTCGACTTGTCCGGCGACAGCAGCACCGTGTAAGCCAGATGTTCCACCTCGGCCTCCATCGCCAGACGGGGCGATGCATAGAAAGTAGGGTCGGGACGCAGTTTTTCCAGCATGGTGGCTCCTTCATTGAAACGTGGAAGGCGATGCTTTCAAGGCTTGGCCGCTGCTGCCTCGCCGGGGGCGGCAGAGAGAAATCATGGTGCGCGACTAAGCGGGTGATGTCAAGACGGGCCGGGTAAGCGGCGTGGCGGCTGGATCTGCCCCCATGTAGTCGGCGTTTGAGAGCGTTTTAGGCCTGTAGCCCAGGTACTACTTGCGCAAGCAGCTACTATTTTTATAGCATTTATGTAAAAGAAATTGACGCGCTTAAGCCGGACGCAATCACTCCCAAAGCACCATTCAAACATGCCCCAGCGTTAAAAATTCATATTTTGAGCTACACTGTAGCCCAACATTTAAAGGAACAGTCATGGCTGCCAATGCAGTTGTCCGCGCTCGAATCGACGAGCAAATCAAGGAAGAAGCATCTGTCGTGCTGGCAGCAATGGGGCTGACGCTGTCTGATGCGTTTCGGATCATGCTCACGCGCATCGCGCGCGAAAAAGCCTTGCCTTTCGAGCCGCTGGTTCCCAACAAGGCCACCATTGCGGCCATCAAAGAAGCTAGAGGCGGCAAGCTGACTTCTTTTGACAGTGTTGAAGCGTTGATGGCCGACGTCAATGCGAAGAATTGAAAACACCGGACAATTCAAACGGGATTTCAAGCGCGAAGCGAAAGGCATTTACCGAGCCACCCTCGCCAGCGAATTCGTCGCCGTCGTTCAGGCACTGGCCAATGATCTACCGCTCGAAGAAAAGCACCGAGACCACCCCCTAACCGGTGAATCGAAAGACCATCGCGATTGCCACGTCAAGCCCGACCGGGTGCTGATTTACCGCAAGCCCGATGCAGAGCGGCTTCAACTGGTGAGGTTGGGCTCGCACAGCGAGCTGGGGCTTTAATTTTTACGGCGCAATTTGCAGTTGCGCCACGTCCAGCACCACAAACCGCGCAAAACGCCTTTGCTTGCGATTGCCGTCGTCGCTGACGATGACGATTTTCGTCACGCCATCGATAACGGCCGGGCACACACCTTCTGCCCGCTCTAATCCCGCCAGGCCGGGAACCATCACGTGGCGCGCCAGTGCATCGGCCTGTCCGTTCCAGAACCACAGGCCGAACGCATGGTCTGCGCGCGCAACCGGGCCGCTGATGACGAGGTAGCCATGCAGCGCAGCTACCCAGGACATGCCGCGAATGCCGTGCCCGCCCAGGTCCAGCGTCTGCAACCTGTTGGCAATTTGCGGTGCTGCCTTCGCGTCAAATATTGCTGCCGGGTTTTCAATGCTGGCGATGATGGCCTGACTGCCCTGCAGCGGGCTGCGAAAGCCGACCAGCAGCCGCTGCCCGTCGGGCGTGATCTCCAGCGCCTCGATGTTCAAGCCCGCGCCCGCCTTGGCATCAGCAACCAGCGCCGCAGCCGCCAGCACCGGGTGCGCAGCGACTAGTGCCCGCTTCAGCCCGCCCACTACCACGGGCTCCACTACCTTGTCGTTTTCAATCCGAAAACGCGCCAGCTTTTCACGACTCTTTTGCGCATCGCCATCGTCATCGCGTGAATGCGAAGTGATGGCGTAGAGGTGGCCCGCACCATCCAGCGTCAAACCTTCCAGGTCGTCGAGTTTCCAGATCGGGTCACCGCCGTGGAACCAGGCCGGGCCGAGTGACTTGCTGCTGACATTCCCGCTAGCTTCGATAGTGACAAGACTGAAGGAATGGTCTTTTTCGTCTTCGACGACGAGGAAGCGCCCATCCGGGAGTTGCTGGATGGCTGAGGGTTCGTAGAGCTTGGTGAGGGGCTTGAACTCGGGGGAGATGTCAGGCGTCATCAGCGCATTCTCGCTTGTGGTTTAGCGTTGCCGAAATTTTCAAACATAGCAAATACGCTATACTTCACCAATGAAATGGGAGATCAAGTACCACGATGAAAAGTTGCAGGCTGATGTACTTGCGCTGCCTTCAGGCATCCTGGCGCGGTACTTTCATTGCACTGATCGTATGCTGGAATTTGGCCCGGATCTTGGTATGCCCCATACGCGCGCCATGCATGCGGGTCTGTTTGAGTTGCGCCTGAAATCGCGGGAAGGCATTGGTAGGGTGTTCTATTGCACTTTGGTGGGACGGAAAATCGTCATGCTTCATCAGTTCGTGAAAAAGACCGACAAGACACCCCCGAAGGAATTGAGTCTCGCGCGCCAGCGCATGAAGGAGTGGAAAAATGTTGACGCATAAACAGCTACGTGCCAAAGCGTTGGGTAACGCGGAGGTGAAGACCGAATTTGATCGCCAGAGCGACGAGTTCCTGCTTCTGGATCAATTTTTGAAGGCCCGTGCGGCGAACGGACTTACGCAGGCGCAGGTGGCCGAGAAGATTGGAACCACCCAGTCGGCGGTGGCACGCATGGAGTCCGGTAGCGGCAAGCATTCACCGTCGCTCGCCACCTTGTCCAAATATGCCGACGCCTTGGGATGCAAACTGGAAGTGCGGTTGGTTCGCAGGTCTCGTCCGGTGAAAAACTCAAAAGGTCGCTCCAGCGAGTCGGCACTGTGTGGAAGCTAAAGATTTCGAGCAACAATTTGATGAGGACGTTGAGCTCACGACTTCTCTGGATTTGTCCAAGGCCCGGCGTGTGTTGCAGGAGCAAAGGCGGGTGAATGCCGATTTCCCGACCTGGATGATGCAGAAATTCAAAACCCCCTTCCGCTGCCTCCTCGCCCTATTCTTCATAGCCGCCGGCATCAACCACTTCTGGCACACGCCCTTCTACGTCGCGATGATGCCGCCCTACCTGCCGGCGCCACTGGCGCTGGTCTACCTCAGTGGCGTGGCGGAAATCGCACTCGGCGCACTGCTGCTTTTTTCGCGCTGGCAAGTCATCGCAGGCTGGGGACTCATCGCGTTGTCAATCGCCGTGTTTCCGGCCAATGTCCACATGGCGCTGAACCCTGACCTCTTCTCGCAGTTTTCACCCACCGGGCTGTGGTTGCGCTTGCCGTTGCAGGCTGTGGTGATTGCCTGGGCTTACTGGTACACGCGGCCTGCTGCCCGCAGCTTTTCGCGTTAGCGGCGATGGTCGCCAAACGCGCGCTTCGCAGCACCGAGCCGCTGGGTTACGTCAAACCGATTGAGCCCGAACTGTGCCCGCTTTGCGGCAGGATGCTGGAGCCGGGTGTGAGTGTGGACGAGCATCATCTGCTGCCGAAAAGCAAGGGAGGCAAAGCCAAAAGCCTGATTCACCGCATCTGCCATCGCAAGATTCACGCAACGTTCAGTGAGCGGGAACTGGCGGCTGACTACTGCACGTGGGATGCGCTGAAAGCACATGCTGAAATCGCGGCGTTTGTGAAATGGGTGGCGGGCAAGCCACCGGCGTTTTATGACAACTCGCGGCGTCCGGCGCGGCGACGTTGACGAACAGGGTGGTAACTGGCTGAAAGCGCGATTTTTATGATAATTTAAGCCTCTAGCCCAATGAATACGTGCGTAATAAGCTATTTAATTGATAGCGAATTGATTTTGTGTGATCTAGCCGGAATGGCATCCGAAGCAGGCAGCCGTCACGTTTCGTCAACCGGCTGGTCGGGCACAGTCATTTTTGCTTACTAAACAAGTCAGAATGGCGGCGCGTGTTGCACATTTATGACCAGATGGCGCCACGTTGCCGCTGTCTCCAAGCATGAAATCTATAGAAGCGGCATTCGAGCCGAGGCTGATTTTCGTAGGTAACTATTTCAAGCTAAACCGCAGTAGCGCACAGTACATACCGGGTTAAACACTGATGAACTTCCCTCGCACGCACCTTTTAAGCCTGGTCAGCTTCACAGCCCTCGTCGTTGCACTCGCTTTACCGTTCATGTCTTTTGGTCTTCGGTTCAGTCCAGGAAACGCGTTTGCAGTGCTGCTACTTGGCAGCGCATTTGTCGTCTTGTTTGTAGGCCACTTCTTGGTACGCACAGCGTGGAAACGACATCTCATTCTGGCCCTGGTAAACGCTCCATTGCTGCTGGCATGGTTGTTCGCTGCAACACTTATGTGGTACTTCAAGCCGGGAGTCATTGGCGCAATGGTGTTGGGAATTTTCCTGTCCGCCCCTGTCGTACTCATTGTGTTTATTCTTCGCCGACAAGGCAGGCTCGCTGCGTTCTGACAAGTCTCTGCAGAAGACCGGCAATTGTTGTCGTTGCTGTGGCGCTGCGGCGTTGCCAGACAGGGTGCTTAGCAAAAGTTGTGTCGTTGCATGGCCGGTTGCCTGGTGTTGGCGATCAGCATATTTTTCAGGTCTTTTAGTGCTCTATCCCCCGTACTACGTTCGTAGGCAGCTATGAATTAAATAGCAAATTTTAAAAAGGCAAAAAAAATGGATCGGCAGGCTTGTTGAGCCCCCGATCCATCTACTTCTAGGTAGTTACGATCGCAAAAACTACGGCGCGATCTCGATCCAGTCCACTTCCATCCAGCCCCAGTCCTTGACGACGGCGATGCTGTTGCTGCCTGCGGTCAGCGCTACGTTGCTGATGGTCTTGATGGCCCAGCCGTTGCCGGTGCCGGGGAAGGATTCGCTGCGCGATACGCCATTGACCACCACATTGTTCAGCTGCTGGCCCCAGGCGTGGTAGCGGATGCGGACGTTGTAGTTGCCTGCGACGACGTTGGGGAAGCCGATTGTCAGCTTGTCGCCAGTGCCTGTGAAGCCGCCGACGAAAGCGGTGCCTTCGTAGCCGGCGAGGTCCTGGCGAACACCCATGCCCGTGCCGGCAACGGCGCCGTTTTCGGCCTGAACTTTCAGCGTCACCTTGACACCCGCTGCCGCAGGCGGAACGATTTCGATGTAGTCAACACTCATGTAGCCCCAGTCCTTGAGAATGGCCACGCTGTTGGTTCCAGCTGTCAGTGCCACGCCGCTCAGGGTCTTGATGGCCCAGGCGCTGCCGGTAGCCGGGAAGGACTCGTCACGCACCGCGCCATTCACAATGACCTTGTTTTGTTGCGGCGTCCAGGCCTGGTAGCGAATGCGAACCTCATGGCTGCCGGCGGTGACTTGCCCGAAGTTCAGCGTCAGACGGTCACCCGCATTGGCAAAAGGCCCGACAAATCCGTTGCCTTCGTAACCGCCGACATCGTAGCGAACAGT
>JANLYY010000185.1:0-21378 GCA_031365885.1 Polaromonas sp.
CTCGGGTTTGAGCGTTTTCAGCATCTCGGCGCGGCCCATCAGTTCGGCCACTGGTTTGCCGGTGTGCCTGATGATCTGTTCGATGACGGAATAGGTTTCCGGATGCACGCCGGTCATGTCGAGTGGGTTGCTGCCGCCGCGCAAACGCAAAAACCCGGCGCTCTGCTCAAAGATTTTCGCGCCCAGACCGGTCACCTTGAGCAGGTCAGCGCGCGACACAAACGCGCCGTTCGCGTCACGCCAGCGCACGACTGATTTGGCCACCGTCTGGCTCAGGCCGGACACGCGCGCCAGCAGCGGCACGCTGGCGGTATTCAGGTCGACGCCGACGCTGTTGACGCAGTCTTCGACCACCGTGTCGAGGCTGCGCGCCAGGTCGCTTTGGTTCACGTCGTGCTGATACTGGCCGACGCCAATCGATTTCGGGTCGATCTTCACCAGCTCGGCCAGCGGGTCTTGCAAACGACGCGCAATGCTGGCCGCGCCGCGCAGGCTCACGTCGACGTCGGGCATTTCCTGCGATGCGAACTCGCTGGCCGAGTAAACCGACGCGCCGGCTTCGCTGACGACGACTTTCTGCATGTCGGGCCGCCCCGAGAGTTTGGCCACCTGCTTGATCAAATCAGCCGCCAGCCTGTCGGTCTCGCGGCTGGCCGTGCCGTTGCCAATCGCAATCAGATTCACGCCATGTCTTTCGCACAGCTTGCTTAAAGTGTGCAGCGATCCTTCCCAGTCCTTGCGCGGCTCGTGCGGGAACACCGTGGCGGTCTCTACCAGCTTGCCGGTCGCATCGACCACCGCCACCTTCACGCCGGTGCGAATGCCCGGGTCCAGGCCCATCACCACCCGCGGACCGGCCGGAGCTGCCAGTAGCAAATCACGCAGGTTGTCGGCAAACACCTTGATGGCGACCTTTTCAGCGTCTTCGCGCAGCCGGGTGAACAGGTCACGCTCCAGCGACAAACTGAGCTTGACGCGCCAGGCCCAGCCGACGCATTTGCGGATCAAATCGTCTGCCGGCCGCGACTGGTGGCTCCAGCCGAGGTGCAAGGCAATCTTGCCTTCAGCGAGAGACACGACCGGGCCTTTTGCCGGCGTTGAACTCAATGCCGGCGGCTCGGGCAGCACCAGCTTGGCGTCCAGAATCTCGAGCGAGCGCCCCCGGAACACCGCCAGCGCCCGGTGTGAAGGCACGCGGCCTATCGGTTCGTCGTAGTCGAAGTAGTCCCGAAATTTCGCGTTGTCTGCGTTGTTTTCGTCCTTGCCGCTGACCAGTTTGGACGAAAAAAGCCCCTCGCTCCACAGCCACTGGCGCAGCGGCTGTACCAGTGACGCATCTTCGGCCCAGCGCTCCGACAAAATATCGCGCACGCCGTCGAGCACCGCCTGCACGGTAGTGAAGTCGTCGCCGCTCTCGTTTTTCTCTGCCTTGAGAAAGGCGGCGGCTTCATCAAGCGGCACCCGTGAAGGATCGGCAAACAACAAATCGGCCAGCGGTTCAATGCCGGACTCCCGGGCGATCTGCCCTTTGGTGCGTCGGCGTGGTTTGTAGGGCAGGTACAGGTCTTCCAGATCCTGCTTGGTGGCGGCCAGCGCAATCGCGGCGCGCAACTCGGGCGTCAGCTTACCCTGCTCTTCAATGCTTTTCAAAATAGTTTCGCGGCGGTCGGTGAGTTCGCGCAAATAGCCCAGTCGGTATTCCAGCTCACGCAGCTGAATGTCGTCCAGCCCGCCGGTGGCTTCCTTGCGATATCGGGCAATGAAGGGCACGGTGGCGCCGCCATCGAGCAGCTCAACGGTGCTCAGAACCTGCCGTTCATGGACTTTGATCTCGGTGGCAATCTGGCGAATTATTTCTTGCATGGAATGGGGTGGTTTTTGAATCAAAAACGGCTCACGTTAATGGGGAGAGGTGACGCTCAAGGGCCAACTGACGCGGAGGGTCGGCATTGTCCCACAGCAAAAAACAGGCCTGGACGCGCATAATTTGCTGGAACTTTAGGCCGCGATGCCTGCCTTGTCCAGGAGTCTGGGCGGTTAATCAACAGTGGGAGATTTCATGCGCGCAAAATCCATTTTTCTGGTGCTTTTCATCGCCGTGGTGGCGGCTTTTGTCGCCCTCAATGTCAGCGAATTCACGCGGGCCAGCGTGCTTAGTCTGGGCTTTACCAGTGTGCAGGTGCCGCTGGGGCTGGTGATGCTGGCGCTGCTCGCGGCTGTGGCTGTGATTTTTCTCGGCGTGATGATCTACATGCAAAGCAGCAACCTGCTGGAGACGCGCAACTATGCCCGTGAACTGAGCACCCAGCGTGAGCTGGCCGACAAGGCAGAGGCGTCGCGCTTCACCGAGCTGCGCCAATACCTGGAGACGCAAGCCGCGACGCAGCAGCGGCGTGAGCAGGCGGCAGAGCAGGTTCTGGGCGAGCGTTTCGCCGCGCAAAACCGTGTTTTGATGGCCCGCGTGGAGCAAAGTGACAACACGCTGGCGGCTTACATGGGGCAGCTCGAAGATCAGATCGAGCGCCGCGAAAAAACGCATTTCATGGAGCCTACCGAGAGCTTCAAGGCTCCTCTGGTCTGACTTCCACGCCTTGATCTCCCACGCGTGTAAGAAGCGTCTTGCAGTGGCGACCAAACCGGAATGGTTCCTTGTCAGGGTCCAGCTGCCAAAAGACCCAAGCCGCCGGCTTCCGCTTTCGCAGACATCGCCGGGAGATCTTCTATGCTGTTACAAGCTACTAAATTAATAGCTGCTTACGCTCTATTTACGGGGGCTACGGCCTTATTCGCTGCTGAATTAGCGTGTTCGGCCAGTTCAGGCGACAAGATAACGGCAGTGATCGAGTTGTACACCTCCGAGGGTTGCAGCTCGTGTCCGCCAGCCGACAAATGGGCCTCTTCGCTAAAGAACAGCGGCGCGGTGGTGCAGGCTTTTCACGTCGGCTACTGGGACTACATCGGCTGGGTTGACCGCTTTGCCGCACCTGCCTACACGAGTCGCCAGCGCGAGGTGGCGGCTGCCAATCAGTTACGCGGTATTTACACACCCCAAGTGGTGCTTGACGGAAAGGACTGGCCAGGCTGGCATAGCTCCAGGGCCCCTGCAGCTACGAACAAGGCTGCGCCTGTCAGCATCACGCTCAGGCAATTGGACGCTGAACGTTTTGAGGCTCTCGTGACGTCTGCCGCCAGCGCAGGTGCCCTGGCCTGGTCAGCCTACTGGACAGTAACCGAGAACGGACATAACTCGAAAGTCCAGGCGGGCGAAAACGCAGGCGAATTCTTAAAGCATGATTTTGTCGTGCGCCAGTACACCCAGGCTGGCGACTACAACACTTCCAGCGACAAAGCACAATCACTGGCGCTGCGCAGCATCGCGGCCACGCCGGGCCATCAGCGGCAGATCAATCTGGTGGTGTTTGACAAGAAAACCGGCTCGACAATGCAGGCCGTGAGCCTGCAATGCGCCGGATGAACGGCGACAGGCTCACCGATCAAGATGCCAGGTAATGTTCTGACGTCAACGGCAAGGTAAACCGGACCCGCGTTCCAGCGCCAGGCTTGCTGGCGATGATCAATTCACCGCCGGTCGCCTTGGCCCGCCGACGCATGCCGGTCAGCCCTTTACCGCTGGGCCGACCCTGCTGGTCTCGAACGATTCCAGAGCCGTTGTCGCGAACTTCGAGCACCATGTGTTCGTTTTCACGAACGAACCGGCACACCACTTCCACCGTGGATGCGTTGGCGTGCCGCATGACGTTGGCCAGACTTTCCTGCGCGATGCGCAGCACCTGCTGGGCTTTTTCGCCGCGCACCGCTTCAAGTTCGACGCACATGTCCACCTTCCACGACATGATGATGCCCAGCTTGTCCAGTGAATGCTGTACGCGGTAGCGCAGCCGGCCGAGCGCTTCCACCACGCTGTCGTTGCCGCTGTCGATGCCGTCCACCGTCATTTTCAGATCGAGCAGGCAATTTTCAAGTGCCAGCGCCATCGCCTGCTGCTGCGGCGTCTTGTCGTCGAGTGAGGAAAGAATGCTGACCAGCTGCGAGGCCACGCCGTCATGCAGGTCTTGCGCAATGCGGCGCCGCTCGCCTGCGACCGCAGTGGCGGTGACATCCATCTGACTATGGTCAAAACCGGAGTGCCTCTGGAATCCGCTGCTTTCCACAAACATCGACTCCGACGTTTGCGCGCGATAGGTCACCAGGTGCCACATCACCAGAAGGAACGCGGCGTAGAAAAGTTGCAGCAAGCCGATTCGACCGGCTCCGTTGCCCATCAAAAGACTGTCCAGGCAGATGCCGATACCTAAAACCCCGCCCGCCAGCGCCAGCCAGCCGCGGTAGTCACGGCTGACAAACACCTGTCTGGCAATGCTGGCTACCAGCACCAGGGCGGCGAAAAGGTTGAGCATGATCCACAGGTCATGGGCCGTCTGCTGCCCCGTGCTGCCCCAGTGGTTCCAGTTCAGCGCCGCACCACCCGCAATGGCTTGCCCAGCCAACGCCAGTGTGGCAACCCGTCCCGCCAGCCCTGCGCTGGTCAACAAAAAGGAAGAGATGCTGATGAGGAGCACCTGAAAACCCGCGTCAGTGACGTACGCGCTCTGGCGGCTGCTGCCGGCAAATTCAACCGAGGTACTGACCACCAGATGCGCCAGCCAGGTCACCGCTGCGACGGAAAGCGACAGATCGATGGGATTGCGATGCCGGAGCCAGGCGTTCCACGAGCCCCAAAGCGCGACAGCGGCGAGCAGGGAACCGATCAGGGCACTTGCAAGCACGAGGCTGAGGTGTGCCGCAGAGGACATGTCGGGTACGGCTTTGGACTAAAAAAGCCCGCGGTGAACCGCGTAGCTGACGGCCTGCGCACGGGTGCGAACCTGAAGCTTGCGGTAGATATTTTTGATGTGCGTGTTGACGGTCTGGCAACTGATGGTGAGTTTGACGCCGATCTCACTGCTGGTGTAACCGGCAGAGACCATTTTCAGCACACCCTTTTCGCGTTCGGAGAGCTTTTCGCGGCGTGCGCCTTCGACCAGCTGCGCCACTTCAGGCTGGTGTTCCAGCTTTTGCAGCAGTCGCCGGGCCAGGCTGGGTGTGATGGAGGCGCCACCGTTGACAACCTGCAAAACCGATTGGGGAATGTTGCCGAACCAGGAATTCTTGACCAGAAAGCCGGTGGCACCCAGTTCGAACGCGCGCAATGTGTGCTCTTCGTCTTCCATCGCCGAGATCACGATGGCCTCTGCCATAGGGCGCACAATTTTCATGTGCTCGATCAGGTCAAAACCATTGCCGTCGCCGAGGTTCAAGTCCACCAGCATGACATCGAATTCGTGTTGAACGATAAGGCGGCGGCCTTCCTTGACGCTGCTGCCCGTGGCAACCAGATCGGTTCGCAGGTCGCCCAGCAGCTCGCGTGAAACCACGCTGCGCATGTTGGCGTCATCATCAATCAGCAGCACGCGGACTGGTGCGCCGGGTTGCCCCACCAGAAAGTCGGGCCACATCGAGTTCGACAATTCGTTGGTCGAATTTGCGAAGTCCGCATGTCCGTGTGAATCTTGAGTTTTCAGCGATCGAGCCGTCGCCGTTTGAAACTGGTTTTCCATACTTCCCTCTCTTCCCATATTTTTGCCACCGTTGGCGGGTCAATGACTTGCGCTTGTCTTTGGTTAGCGTGGCGGGCTTCTCTGAGCTTTCACCAACGACCAATTCTTTTCATCTCTGCCGTCCAGCAAATGCTGCCAACTATTTTTGTCACCTCAGTGACGCTTCCTGACCGATATTCTCATCACATATTGTTGTAAAAGATAGTGACTTTCGTCACCCGAGTGATGTAATTAAAACCGCCAATGTGCGTTAATTCCGGTTTGAATCGCAACACAAAATACGATACAACATATTACATCTATAGCGTGGAAACACCAATAAATGCTGGCTTCGGCGCTCATAAATCAAGTATTTGAGGTCTTTTTGGCTATTTTATGCATTTTTTTGATGCTTTTTACCATCATCTCGCGAAAGCAGATGTATCAAAAATTTTTCCCGAATATGGGGTGTTTTGCATCGTTTTTCATGCCGCATTAACGTGTATCAACCGGCAAGTTTCTGTAGGCCATCAGCCATTTTTTATGTCATCCAAACGCTTGTAAGGACTCATTAAATTTCTATTATGTGTGTGGAAATATTTCACCACCCTGAAAGTCACGCTACCGGCGTCTGCTTTAGGCAATTTCGGTAACCCGTTCACTGCGGCTGCCAATGGAAATGGATCCGTTCCGCTGCCCACGGCCAGCCCCGGTTAAAGGGCCTGGCTCCTACCGCAGTACCGGCCTTCCCGCATACTGGTACGTCCCACACCACCAGCCGACCCGCGCAGCCATGAGCAAAACCTCCACCGAAAAAAGCAAAATCCGTTTCCTGCTGCTTGAAGGCATTCACCCATCGGCTGCGGCCGTACTTCAGGCGGCCGGCTACACCCAGATCGAAAGCCTGCCCGGTGCGCTGCCTGAGGATGAGCTGAAGATAAAAATCGCCGACGCACACTTTGTCGGCATTCGCTCGCGCACCCAGCTCAGCGCTGATGTGTTTGCGCACGCAAGCAAGCTCGCGGCTGTGGGCTGCTTTTGCATAGGCACCAATCAGGTTGATTTAAACGCTGCGCGCGAACGCGGCATTGCGGTGTTCAACGCGCCGTTTTCGAACACCCGGTCGGTTGCCGAACTGGTGCTGGCTGAGGCCATCTTGCTGCTGCGCGGCATCCCCGAAAAGAGCGCCGTGGCGCATCGCGGTGGCTGGCTCAAAACGGCTGACAACGCCTATGAAATTCGCGGCAAAACGCTGGGCATCGTCGGCTACGGCTCTATCGGCACACAGCTGTCGGTGCTGGCCGAAGCCCTCGGCATGCAGGTCGTTTTCTTTGACGTGGTGACCAAGCTGCCGCTAGGCAATGCGCGGCAGCTTGGCCGCTTGAACGACGTGCTGGCGCAGTCCGATGTGGTGAGCCTGCATGTACCAGAAACGCCGGCGACGCAGTGGATGATCGACGCGCCCGAGATCGCCGCCATGAAGCCCGGTAGCGTGTTGATCAACGCGTCACGTGGCCTGGTGGTCAGGATCGAGCCGCTGGCTGCTGCATTGAAAGCAAAGAAATTGCTCGGTGCTGCCATCGACGTGTTTCCGGTCGAGCCACGCAGCAACAAAGACCTGTTCGAGTCACCGCTGCGGGGCATTGACAACGTGATTTTGACGCCGCACGTCGGCGGCTCGACGATGGAAGCGCAGGAAAACATCGGCATCGAAGTGGCTGAAAAACTCGTCAAATACAGCGACAACGGCACCTCGACATCGTCAGTGAACTTCCCGGAAGTCGCCCTGCCCGCCCACCCCGGCAAGCACCGGCTGCTGCATGTTCACCGCAACGTGCCCGGCGTGCTGGCGCAGATCAACCAGGTTTTTTCCGACAACCAGATCAACATCGCGTCGCAGTATCTGCAGACCAATGATGCGGTGGGCTACGTGGTGATCGACATCGACGCGGCGCATTCAGATCTGGCGCTGGCCAAGCTTGCCCAGGTGCCAGGGACCATCCGGACACGGGTGCTTTTTTAACCGACGACTGTGCTCTGCTATTAATAAAATAGCCGCTTGCGCACGTTTTGCGCCGGCTGGCAGCCTGTCTCACCAGTAAACCGGTTTTCTTGCGTAGTAGCGCTGCCATTTCCGCGCAGTCTCATCTGCATCGGAAAGACAAGTCTAGTCACCACCCTCCGCAATCCTGTCAGCTTCAATGACTGTCAGCTAACCTTGACCCCATCGCCACTTGCCAGCATTTTGTCCATGCCCGCAATGACCTTGTCCAGCGTCATCGGGAACTCCCGGATACGCACGCCGCAAGCGTTATAGACCGCGTTGGCCACGGCTGCACCTGCGCCGCAAATACCCAGCTCGCCGACGCCCTTTATCTTTAGCGGATTGGTTTTGTCGTCCACCTCGGTCAGAAAATGAATTTCAACGACGGGAATGTCTGCATGCGCCGGTACGTGGTATTCGCCCAGGTCCTGGTTGACAAAGTGGCCATCGCGCTTGTCAATGACAGCGTCTTCGTGCAGGGCCGACCCTACGCCCCAGATCATCGCGCCCATGGCCTGGCTTTTCGCGGTTTTCTCGTTCAGGATACGACCGGCTGCAAACACGCCGAGCAGTCGGCGGGTGCGGATTTCGCCGGTGTCCATATTCACCGCCACCTCGGCAAAATGCGCGCCATAAGCCTGCTGCGAAAACTCTTTCGCCATGGCGCCGTTTTTGATCTCGCCGCTGGCCTTGAGGCCCAGTACACCGGCCAGCGCACCCAGCGTTTCGGACTTGCCGCCGCCAGAAACACGGCCATCCGCAAAGGTCACGTCAGCCACTTTCACGCCGATTTTTCCTGCCAGCTTTTCGCGCAGATGGGTACACGCATCGAACAGGCCGGAGCCTGAACTGGCCGCGCCCCACGATCCGCCCGAACCCGGCGTGGCGGGGAAGTCGCTGTCGCCCAGCTCCATACGCACACGCTCAATCGGCAGCCCCATCATCTCGGCGGCGATCTGCGTGAGCACGGTGTAGCTGCCGGTGCCGATGTCGGTCATCGCCATCTTCACCGTGAGCAGGCCCTGGCGGTTTAGCTCGACATCGCATTTCGACGTTTCCATCACGTTCGAGCGAATCGCCGCCGCCATGCCCATGCCGACCATCCACCGGCCCTCCGCCATCTGGCCCGGTTTGGCGTTGCGCCTGTTCCAGCCGAAACGCTGTGCGCCGTCTTTCATGCAGGCCACCAGATTGCGGCTTGAAAACGGAATTTTCTTGTCGGCGTCTTGCGTGGCATCGTTACGCAAGCGCAATTCAATCGGATCCAGCTTCAGCTTTTCGGCCAGCTCGTCCATCGCCACTTCCAGCGCCAGCATGCCGACTGCCTCGCCCGGTGCCCGGGTGGAGTCTGACACCGGCAAATCAAGCGGCACCAGGTAATGAGGTGTGTAGCAATTTGGCGTGGCGTACAGCAGGCGCGTCTGCATGGCCGACGGCTCGAAGAAATTGTCCATGCGCGCACCATTGGCCCACGCTTCATGGCCAACTGCCATCAGCTTTCCGTCGGCCGATGCAGCCAGACGCAGGCGCTGAATGGTGTCGCTACGGTGCGATGTGAAGTGAAACATTTGCTGGCGCGTCAATGCGGTTTTGACTGGTCGGCCCAGTTGCCGCGCCGCCAGCGCCGACAAAATCACGTCGCCGTAAATTGGCAACTTACTGCCAAAGCCGCCGCCGATGTAGCGGCTCACCACGCGCACTTTGTCGGGTGATATCTGCAGCGTGCTGGCCACGCCTTTTTGCGCACTGTTGATCAGCTGCGCCGAGCAATGCACGGTCAGGCGGTCGCCGGTCCAATAGGCCAGCGTGGCAGGCGGCTCCATCGGCGCGGCCGCATGCGCTGGCGTGGTGAATTTGCTGTCAACCTTCACGGGTGCGCCAGCAAACGCCTTGTTGAAGTCGTCCAGCGAGCCGTCAACCAGTGGCTGACCAAAAAACTCTTTTTGTTTTTCAGCCTTGCCCAGCCGCGTCGCCATCTCGTATTCGCCGGCTACGGCTTCGTATTGCACCTTCACCAGCCGCGCCGCAGAGCGCGCCTGCTCGAAAGTCTGGGCCACCACAAACGCCACCGCCTGACCGTAGTACTCGACACGGTCCGTGCCCAGTTGCGGAATGGACCGGGCATAGCGATCAGGCAGTTCCTTCGGGCCCCACGAGGCCTGCTTCGGCGCGTTCTGGTGCGTCATCACCAGCAGCACGCCCTGTGCGCGCTCGGCGGCGCTGGCGTCAATACTGGCGACACGACCTTTGGCTATCGTCGCGGGCACGATGAAGCCGTAAGCAGCGTCGCCGCCTTCAATTACCTCATGCGCGTACGGCGCCAGACCCATGACTTTCAGTCGGCCATCCACCCGGTCGATGGGTTTGCCAATCAGACCCTGGCGGTTTTCGTCAATCGCGTTGCGCGGAGCCGGTGTGTTCATTTGCATGATGATTTTTCCTTTTGGGCCTGATCAGGCTTCAAGAATGACGGCCCGCAGCGTGCGGCGGGCCAGGGGAATTTTAAAATCGTTGTGACCGAATCCTCTAGCGCCCTGCAGTACCCGGTCAGACGCAGCATTGGCGCTGGCCTCTGTCGCAGCCGCGCCCGCCAGCACGGTTTCTGCCTCCGGCACGCGCCACGGCTTGTGCGCCAGCCCGCCGAATGCCAGCTTCGCCGAGCGGATGTTGCCGCCCGACTTGTCAATGATCGCCGCCACCGAAACCATGGCGAACGCATAGGACGCGCGGTCACGCACCTTGCGATAAATGTGCGTACCGGGCAGCGGCGGCGGCAGCGTCACGGCGGTGATCATCTCGCCCAGCTGCAAACTGGTTTCGACGTTTGGTGTGCTGCCCGGCAGCTGGTGAAAATCGGCAATCGGAATCACGCGCCGGCCGCCGTTGGGCGAGACGGTTTCAACCTTCGCGTCCAGCACCTGCATGGCGACCGCCATATCCGACGGATGCGTGGCGATGCACTGCTCACTGGTGCCCAACACCGCATGCAACCGGTTATGGCCCTGCAGGGCCGAGCAACCGCTGCCCGGCGTGCGTTTGTTGCACGGCTTGGCCGTGTCATAAAAATAGTAACACCGCGTGCGCTGCAGCAAATTACCGCCGGTGGTGGCCTTGTTGCGCAACTGACCCGACGCGCCACTGAGCAAAGCCCGGCTCAGCACCGCATAGTCTTTGCGTATGCGCGGGTCGGCGGCCAGGTCAGAGTTGCGCACCATCGCACCAATGCGCACGCCGCCGTCGGGTGTGGCCTCGGTTTTGTCCAGCCCCAGCCGGTTGATGTCGATCAGGTGCATAGGCACCTCCACCTGCAGTTTCATCAGGTCGAGCAAATTGGTGCCACCGGCGATGAAGCGGGCACCGGGTCTGGCGGCGGCGGCAGCGGCAGCGGCTTCGGGCGAAGCGGCACGTTCGTAGGTGAAGGCTTTCATGCTTTGGCTCCCGATGTGGCCACGTCGCGAATCGCCGCGACGATGTTCGGGTAGGCACTGCAGCGGCAGATGTTGCCGCTCATGCGTTCGCGGATTTCGTCGTCACTTAACGCGTTTACGGCAGATGCTGCGCCCTGCAAATTTTGCGTCACATGGCTGGGCATTCCCGCGCGTACCTCAGCCAGCATGCCGACCGACGAGCAGATCTGCCCCGGCGTGCAGTAGCCGCATTGAAAACCATCGTGCTTGATGAACGCTGCCTGCATCGGGTGCAGCTTCTCGCCACTCGACAAACCTTCGATGGTGGTGATCGACTGGCCGTCATGCATCACCGCCAGACTCAGGCAGGAATTGACACGCCGGCCGTCGATCAGCACCGTGCAGGCGCCGCACTGACCATGGTCACAGCCCTTCTTCGATCCTTTTAGCCCGCAGTGTTCACGCAGCGCATCAAGCACCGACGTGCGGCCATCGATGTTCAGCGGATAGCGCTTTCCGTTGACCTGCAGCTGCACCCGCATGAAGACCGGTGCCGCGTCATCGGCAGCCGTGGGTACTGCAGCGCTGGTTGCTGCAGCCGTGCGCTGCTGCGCCACCGACAGGCCGGCGAAACCTGAACCCACCAGCGCCGAGCTGGCCTGCACCAGGGTTCGTCGCGACATTGTTGCTGCCTTGCTGTCCGCACTGCTGTTGATCGGTTGTCCGGCTGCTTTCATCGGGGGATTCCTTCTCGGGTTGGGGAAAACGGGGATTCGAAAAAAATAAAAAGCGTTGCGAAGCTATCTGCGGCGGGGCGATGTACCAACAGAAAATTCGCTCTGTCGATGATCCCGTTGCCGTATCCGCACTGCGCAGGACGCGTCTGCGAAATGGTGTAAGGCAACTTCGCAGCGAGAAATTTGGCACTGAAAAAACACGGCTGCTGACTATTTATCGATGTTGGAAGAATTCATTTGCTAATAAATAAGTAGCTGCTTGTGCAAATAAATACTGGGCTACAAGCACTTTTCATAAACAATAGCAGCCTCGTTGCATGCCGGGGCAAGCGGCGACAAGCTGTGCCTGGCTGGCTCGCGCGCTCCGGTCGGGTCATTCCATCCGATACAGGCAGCGCATGGCGCGAACCGTCATTCAAAGCGCTGGACACGGCCGTCAGAAACTTCTTACCGGCTCGCAGGAATCCCGCCTTCGCCTCGACATCCGCTGCCCGCAGTTTGAACGCGCAGGCTGGTTTGTTGCCAGATGGCTGACCCGGCGGTACGGCGAATGTCGCTATTGTTTTAATAGCTTCTTGCGCACGTTTTATGGGGGCCAGGAGCCATTTTTGTCCAGACACTATGCTTCACAGGCTGCGCTCGCACCGCGCTTGCAAGTGCTGGCGCACGAGTCATGCACCTACAAAATGCGCTGCGCATACCGGACTTTGCAGGCCATGAATCAGCACAGACTCAGCCATGGGCACCTCGTCTTTTTCGAGACGACGGTTAAGTTCCAAAAAAGTTTCCGCGTCGTACCCGCCTTTCAACCATCGCGTCGTCGCTGCGGATCATTGACAAACCCACTTTGGAGATGGACATGAAGTCTTGCAATTTGAAACGCTCCGTTATTTCGGATCCTGTCAGCGCGCGCAAAACGCCTGGCGCACTTGCCGTAATCGGTCTTGGCCTGGCCGCTGTGATGGCGGCGTCGCCGGTCGCGCTGGCCTCCAGCCACCGCGAAGCGCCGTTTATCAGCGGCCAGCCCAAGGTTGACGGCACCGACCTGTACATGTTTCGCAGCTACGAAACCGGGCGCGACAAGTTCGTCACCATTCTGGCTAACTACCAGCCGTTCCAGGACCCGCAAGGCGGCCCGAACTTTGCGATGTTCGACCCCGACGCGCTCTATGAAATCCATATCGACAACAATGGCGACGCACAGGAAGACATGAGCTTTCAGTTCCGCTTCAAAAACACCTCCAAAGCCACCGCACTGAACATCGGCGGCAAGCAGGTAAAAATTCCGCTGATCAACAGCAACACCATCACTGGCGTGAATCCGGCCAGCCTGAATGTGCGTGAAACCTTCACCATCGACCTGGTGCGCGATGGCCGTCGCAAGGGCAAACGCGAGAACATCAGCATCACCAACAGCGCCAACGGACTGGCAACTTTTGACAAGCCGGTTGACAACATCGGCTACAAAACCTTCACCAGCACCACCGGCTACGCCACCTATGCGGGCCAGCACATTTACAACGTCAATATTCCCGGCTGCAGCGTGCCGGGCAAGGTGTTTGTCGGGCAGCGAAAAGAGCCCTTCTTCATTGCGGTTGGCAAGGCGTTTGATTTGTTCAACCTGAACCCGCTGGGCGCAGAGAGCGGCGGCAACAACAACGACCTGGAAGGCAAAAACGTCAGCACGCTGGCGATGGAGGTACCGATTGCCTGCCTGACCAACGGCACCGATCCGGTCATCGGCGCCTACACCACCGCCAGCCTGCGCCAGGGTCGCCTGCTTGACGGGACACCAAAGACTGGCCTGGGCAAGGTCACGCGCACGGGTGGGCCGTGGACGCAGGTGTCGCGCCTGGGTATGCCACTGGTCAATGAGCTGATCATCGGTATTGACGACAAGGACAAGTTCAATGCGTCGAAGCCGAAGAACGACGGCACTTTCGCTGACTACGTTACCAATCCGGTGCTGCCAGCGTTGATCCAGACGCTGTTCCCGAGCGCGGTGGCCCCGACGAATTTCCCGCGCACCGACCTGGTGACGGTGTTTCTCAAAGGGCTCGACGGCGTGAACCAGCCCGCTGCGGTGAAGACTGGCAACGGCGTACTGGCTGAAATGTTGCGTCTCAACACCGCGACTCCGGTCACAGCGCCCGACGCGCAGAACGTGCTCGGTGTGGCGGCTGGTGACAACGCCGGCTACCCGAACGGACGTCGGCCCGCCGATGACGTGGTGGACTTGTCGCTGCGCGTTTCCATGGGCGCCCTGTGCGTGCTGACGGGCGCCACCGACACGCTGAAAGTCGGATGCAAGCCTGCGGATGCACCCGCCGGTGGGCTGGCGCTGACGGACGGCGTGCGCAAGAGCCCAGCCAACTTTGGTGTGACCTTTCCCTACCTGAACACGCCGATTCCGGGCAACTTCAATCCTGCGCCAGCTGCTGGCACGGTATTCCCATAAACCCCAGGAGATTGCACATGAAAACAAGCTCAAAACTCTGGCTTGCGAGTGGCCTTGCTGCGGCGCTGGTGGGCCTCGCCGGCTGCTCTGGCAGCAATGACGATGGCAACGGCAGTCTGGGCGGCACGCAGGGCGCGTCTGACCCTGCCAGCGTGCCAGACAGCGCAGGCAGCACGGTCGCCTCCTTCATGGCTTACCTGGTCGGCATGGATCCGAACGATGAGAAGTCGGAGCCGTTGCTGTTGAAAGACAGCCTCGTCGTGCCGGCTGATGAGGCCAGCGACAGTCAGCCGCTGACGTAAGGTAGGTAGGCGAGCGGCAGCCCTGAATCAAAATCGGGTTGCCGCTTTTTGGATTAGACGGACAAGGCAACAAGAGACGCCCAACGACTGATTTCCAGCAGTGTGTTGACAAACAGCGGCGCTATAAATTAAATAGCTGCTTGCGCACGTATTACGTGGGCTAGCTGCCATTTTGACTGACTATTTCCGCAAAAACGCGGTTATTGAATTGCCTGCAGTGAATCTGTCGCAATAAAGCGATCCCCGCGTGCGGCAACCAGCACTGCGGCTGGCTGCTTGTCCAGCACATCAACCGGGCGCCGGTCTTCAAGCCAGCTGTTTTGCTGCAGGTACCACACCGCCATGGACCAGCCGTCGAACACGCCCGACAGCTCCGCCAGCACCTTGCGTGCCTGCGGTTTGACGTACATCTCGGGCCGCTTGAATTGAAACATCGGCAACCAGAGGCTGCCGCGCCAGTCAAATGCAAACACTGCGTGCGAGTCAATCAACGTAGCAAGACTGGACGGGCCGCCGCTACTGTCTTCTTCAAGGCGGGTACTGACTTCCTGATGGCGTGCGATGCCGCCAGACCAGAGATAAGCCGTCAGCATGGCCTCGAAGTCGCGTGTGTTCGGCCGGTCAGCAAACCGATAAGCGCCGCGGTCGATGGTCGAATTCGAAAACCCGCATCGATCCGAGTTGTCAAAGTCTGGCTGGGTCATGAGCCCAAGCTGGTCGGGAACCCGGCGAACGTAGAGGCTTTTGCTGGGGAAATCAATGTGATCGGAAGACATTGAACGGGCTTTCAAAACAAGCGTTCTGACAGGATTTTTTGCAGGTTTTGCCTGCAGCAATCAGACTTGACCTCAATTTTTTCGGCTGGCCCCATTAGCGCTGGTAGGACGTGACGCCGACCTGACACCGGCAATAGTCCTGTCCGGGCTGCTTGTCGATTGCAGGCCACGGTCATGGCGCAGTGCCTTGTGAAGCGCGTCCAGCGAGCTCACGCAATCGAGAACCATCGACTTGATACGCGACAACTTGTCTTGCGCGGCCAGCTGTGGGGTCATCAAGTCCAGTGCATCAACTGTGTCTCGCAGACGTTCTTCAACTGCCCCGAAGAGCGAGTCCCAGTCTTCGTCCTGAATCTCGACTTCCATCGCCGGGGTGATCAGGGTCGAAGCATCGGCCTCGTCCTGATCAGCCAATCGGGCCTTCAATGTATCGCCACCATCGGCACCGGTTGCTGAGGATTTTTTGAGGCTGCCCTGTTGCGGGACAGCACGGCTTTTAAGGCGCACAAAATTTAGAAATGCAGCACCGTCAATGAAAGCACGTGATCTTTCATTTAACGGCACCGCGTCCGGATCACCTGGATTCTCGGGCAAGGTATCGGACATCATCATCCCCATAAGTAACGTGCTGAACAAATATTGAAAAAATCCGTCGGTGAGTAAGCGAAACCTGAGATTAAATCCACTCGGGCAACTCCATCCGTACGCTACCGCACATACAGCGGTATTTTTGTAAGCAATTACCGCTGCAGCAATACCAAAATAACCCGGTTAGCGATCAGGGTTTAGCTTAAACACCGGGAAGACCTGCCAGACCCGCAGTGATCAGCCCAGCAGGTCAGCGTAGGCGTGCCGGTCGGCCTCGTAGCAACTGCACGCTGCCGCCTCGAGGCCACTGCGGTCAAGCACGGTCACCTCGCCTCGGGTGTACTCGATCAAGCCGTCTTTTTGCAGCATGCCAGCGGCAGCGGTGATACCCACGCGCCGCATGCCCAGCATGTAGGCCAGAAACTCCTGCGTGACATGAAAGCTGTTAGCGCCAGCGCGGTCCTGGCACATCAGCAGCCAGCGCGACAGGCGCTGGCCTGTCAGGTGAAAGCGCAAACACGCTGCAGATGCAGCCTGCTGGGCCATCAACACGTACAGGTAGCGGTGAAGATGCCGACTGAGCGCTGCGCTGCGCGCTAATTCACCCCGAAAGGCGCGCGCCGGAATGCGCAATGCGCGGCCCTGCCCCTGCACCAGCGCGTGTAATGGCGATGTGCCCACGCCGAGCACCAGTTGCGCGCCCAGCATGCCTTCACGGCCCACCATGCCGACTTCCACACCGGGGCTTCCGGTGGCTATGGCCACCAATGAAATAAATCCATCGAGTGGAAAGTAGACATGGCGGGTGACCTCGCCGGGTTCGCAAAGCACCTCGGAAAGTGTCAGATCAATTGGTTCGCAGACTTTAAGCAGGCGCTGCTTGTCCGCGCTGGGTAACAGCTCGATTAAATGGTTTTTTGGGGGGGCCAAAATGGCTTTCCGATGTGCTGCTGCCCCCTGATAAACAAGGGCGAAGCCGACGCGCTGCTGCGAAATGTAGAGCGCATGATATAGCCCAGTATATGCACGCTACGTCCGTACAAGTCTGTGCGCCAGCACACATACGGGCGTAATAGCGGTGCAATAACGGTATGGCGGCCCCGAAAAACCGGGGCTAAGACCTGGTTTAAAGCAAAGTTAAACCGGCCCGCGCAAACCTTCGAGCGGCATTTCCTTGAGCCTGTCGTATTCTTTTTTGACGACGGCATAGCATTCACATGAGCGTGTTTCGATGCCCGGCCGGTCCAGCACCGAAATGCGCCCACGCGAATATTTGATCAAACCAGCCGCCTGCAATTGCAGCGCTGCTTCGGTCACGCCTTCGCGGCGCACGCCCAGCATGTTGGAGATCAATTCCTGCGTCATGACCAGCTCGCTGCCTTCAAGCCGGTCCAGGCTCAGCAGCAGCCAGCGACACAGTTGCTGGTCCAGCGAATGGTGCCGGTTGCAGACAGCTGTTTGAGACATCTGCGTGATCAGTGCCTGCGTGTAGCGAAGCAGCAGATGCATCACCGCGCCGCCGCGATTGAATTCGTCTTTCATCGCCTGCGCAGGTAACTTGAAGCCCTTGCCGGCGCTTTGCACCACAGCCCGGCTGGGCGTCGACTCCCCGCCCATGAAAAGCGAAATACCAATCAGCCCTTCATTGCCGACAACGGCGATTTCCGCCGACGCACCGTTCTCAAGCACATAGAGAAGTGAAATGATGGCGGTGGTGGGAAAGTACACATGGCTGAGCGTCGTGCCCGGCTCGTAAAGCACCATACCCAAGGGCAGGTCTACCGCTTCCAGATGGGGCAGCCAACGCTTCCACTCGGCTTCCGGCATCGCTGCGAGCAGCTGGTTTTGCTTTGCATTCTTGGTGCTGACCATCTCGGAATTCCAGGGCGAACATATGGGCAACCTGACGTCCCTGCAATTAAAAGACGTCGGGCTGCTGAACCGCTCAGTTTAGGCAACCAACTCCCTTTTGTATGTTCGGTAGCGCACATAACGAGCCATATTAAGAACCTTATTTTTTAGCTTGTCAACCGGCGATCTAACGCGCACTCGGCAAGGTCGGCAGACCGCAATCCCACAGTCTGCACACCGCCTGAAAGTGCTTCGGATCAACGGCAGACAAGCGGCAATCTGCTATTAAAATAATAGCTTCTTACGCACGTATCCATTGGGCTTAAAGCACTTTTAGCTTCAGCAATGGGTCCACCGGGTCGTAAGCCCGGTCAGCCGGCCCGCAGGCCTTGGCAGCTCAGCGCGCCGGAGCCACGTCTGACGGTGGCTGCAAGCCAAGCAGCGACGCCAGCGCCGTAGTCGACAGCGCGCCTGCCTGGGTCACCAGCGCGCCGGTTTCGGCATGCGTGCCGACGATGGTTGGAATCGATGCAAAACCGAAGCGGTTCAGCAATCGGGTGTTTTTGGCCACCGCTTCTTTTTGGGCATCAATGTCGCTGGCGCCGCTGATGCCGCCGCGCTTGGCCAGCATCGACGCCTCATGCTCGTCCATCAGCGCCACCGCGTTTTTGGAAGCCAGCAAGGTAGCGCCCTGGGCCGTGCTGGCTGCGTTCAGCAAACCGACCGGAATCCAGACAAATTTTGCCTGCGACTTGAGCGGTTTGGCATTGCGCCAAAGCTCACTGCAATGCGGGCACTGCGCGTCAAAAAACACATAGACGGTGCGCGCGCTCATGGCCGAGCCGGCGGTGAAACCGGTGGCTTCGGCAGCAATGGCGGCGATGGATACCGGCGCGGACGCTGACTTGGCGCCAGCAGCTGCAGAGGGGCCTGACGCGTCCTGACAGCCAACTGCCAGCAGGCTGGCGGCCATCATCGCGGCGAGTGAAAGTTTGAGCATGGTGAGGTTTCGGTACATTGAATAATCTGACCGTTATTTCACCATACGCCAGTCAACGTGCTGGTGCCAGACCCGCACACCCGCTGTCGCAAGCCGCCTATCGAGTGCCCGAAACTTCCACATCAACCCGGCGGTCAGGCTGCAGGCAGGCGATCAGTCTGGCGGTCGGCTTGCTGCCCTTGCAGTCTGCAGGTTGGGTTATCGGATTGGCGCCGTTCACACCTTTGGCCAAAATCGCGCCGGCTGGAATTCCCGATTCCGCCAAGTAAGCTTTGACGGCGTCAGCACGCCGGACCGACAGCTTCAGGTTGTAGCCTTGCGCGCCGATGCGGTCGGTGTGCCCGGTCACGGCTACAGCGTCGTACTTCACACCCCTGAGGTCTGCCGCGAACTTGTCGAGCTGCTGCCTGCCGGCGGGCTTGAGGTTCACCTTGTCGAAATCAAACAGCGAATCGGCCGAAAACGTCACTTTCATCGTCGGCGGCGGTTCAGGCAGCGGCGGTGGCGGCGGCGCGACGACGGCCGGCGCAGGTTCGGCAGCCACCGCTACATAAGCCGGTGCGGCTACGCGCTGCACGGGCTGCGCCCTGCCGCCAAAGCGGTAGATCAGACCGACTGAAAAAAGATCGACATGGCCCTTGTTGCCGATTGCGTCGTTGACGCGGTAACGTTCGGCCTCGGCCCGCAGTCCGAGCGCTTCGGTCAGCGCGTACTGCAAACCCACGCCGAGCGTGTAGTTGGTGCCGCTTTTGCGCGGATTGGGATTGGTGACATTGACCGCGCCGGTGCTGCTGAACGAATCACGGGCCTGGGCATAGTTCAGGCCAACGCGGCCAAGAGCGGAAAACCGGTCGGTGATCGGCAAAATGCCGACCGCGTCGAGGTTGAAACCCTTCAGTTTGATGTTGCCATCGAGCGTGCCGGACGGAATGGTGTTGGCGGTGTAGCCAAACTTGCCCAGATCGAAGTAGCCGCCTTCAAGCGCGAAATTGCGGTTGAACTGATAGCCACCGTAGAGCTTGAAGCCGGTGCTTCGGTCACGGTCAGCAATAAAACTGGTGCTGAGTCCACCGGCAGCCAGACCGCTAGTAATTCTGGTGTCGTCAATGCGGGCCGCCGAGCGGCCGATGTTGGCGCCACCGTACCAGCCGACGTCTTGTGCGGCGGTCAGAGGACTAGTTCCTGCCGCGACGGCCGCGAGTACGGCCAGACCCATAAAGCTTGAAGCTTTAAATGATTTCATGTGGTTCTCCCGGAGAAATTAAAAATGTTCGTGCCGGTATCACTGGCAGGTCGGCGGTGCGCTGGCATTGCCCGGCACCGACACCACGTTGGAGTCAAATACAAACGCACCGGCAGTAAAAGCGCCGGCGAACAATCGGCCGCAAGAGCTTGCGCCGGTTTCCATCGTGACACTGGCAGCAGCCAGTATGTTGCCCTGCCATTCGGAGTTGGTGCCGAGGGTGGCTGAACTGCCGGCTTGCCAGAACACGTTGGATGCTTTGGCGCCCCCGGCAAGGAGGATGCGCGTGTGCGGGCCGGGCGCTGCGGCTCCTGCTGCCGAACCCACCGTGCTGGAGGACTGAAAGATGAAGACTGCGTTCGGGTCACCCAGCGCATCGAGCGTCATGTCGCCCGTCACCAGGATGGATGTCTGCGACTGATACACGCCCGGAACGAAGTAATTGTCACCCCGCACTTGCGCACTTCCAGTCGGCGCGCCCAGGGTAGTGCCGGCGGGTATGGCCGTAGCGCCGCCCAGTGAACCCGCTGCGGGTGGACCGGCCGGCGGCGTGATGCTCAGGTACGCCGCCTGAAGGTCAGCCTTGATGGCGCGCGACGTGGCGCCGCCATCGGCCGGGAACAGGGGACTGATCACCTGTCCATTGATGGTCGGAGGCGATCCCCCGCACAGACCAAAACCGCCCGTGGCGTCGATAGGCACCAGATTGCAGGTCGCGCCTGAGACCGGGTCCAGCACGACGTTGCCGTGGACCGTGGTGTTGGGCGCGGTAGGTGTGTTTGTGACGCCTGCTGTAGCGGCAATGCCGAACGGAGCGGCCAGGCCCAGATTGACCGGCGGTGCACCGGCAGCGGCGGCTGGTGCCGTCTTGAAACTCCAGGCATACGGGCAGCCGATGGGAGTGCCTGCCGCGCTGCCTGCGCTGGACCGGATAACGGCCGAATAAGACGTATTGGGCTGCAAGGCAGCAGTCGTGGTGAACGTCGCCACGCGAGTGGCAGCGTTGTAGTTCACCGACGCGGGCACCAGGGTTGCACCACCTTGCGGCGCAACGGCAAAGCTGCTTGCATTGATGCTAGCCGGATTCATCGGCAGGCTGAACGTCGCGGTGACCAACTTGCCCCCGCCTGCTACACCCGCCGTACTGTTCGATGCAAACTGGTTGCCGTTGCTGGGGTCGGTGGTGGTGACGGTGGGTATGGTGGCGCCCGCTACCGGGCATGCGGCACCCGGAAGAATTGCGCCGGGTGGCGTCACGAGAATGGAAGTGGCACCGCCAACGCCAAGGATCGGATCACGTCCGCCTCCATCACCGCAAGCAGCAAGCAGTGCGCCTGCCAATAGCGCAACCAAAAGCGGGCGCGCCATGGAGCTG
>JANLYY010000186.1:0-7279 GCA_031365885.1 Polaromonas sp.
ACCAGCTCATTGCTGGCCTTCAATCGGTAGAGGCAAAACCCGCATGACGCCAGCATCAAACATTCAACCTGCGGCGGCTGCTCAAAGCGTGCTGTCTCAGTTTGCAGCGACCGGCGTGCAAAGCTGCTTTCACGGTCGTCACATCAGTCCGCAAATCCTTGCTGACCTCGATGGCAGCAACTGGCGCCTTAAAGACTACCAGGCACGCGGCGGTTATCAGGCGCTGAAAAAGATTCTGGGCCTTGACGGTTCCGCGCCCACTGGCGATTCCGCTGTGGCCGGCATGACGCCCGACCAGGTCATCGCTGAAGTGAAAGCCAGTGGGCTGCGCGGACGCGGCGGCGCAGGCTTTCCCACCGGGCTGAAGTGGAGCTTCATGCCGCGCCAGTTTCCGGGTCAGAAGTATCTCGTCTGCAACTCTGACGAGGGCGAGCCGGGCACCTGCAAAGACCGCGACATCATGCAGTACAACCCGCACAGCGTGATTGAGGGTATGGCGATTGCGGCCTATGCCATGGGCATCAGCGTTGGCTACAACTACATCCACGGCGAGATTTTCGCGACCTATCAGCGGTTTGAAGAGGCACTTGAAGAAGCGCGCGCCGCAGGCATGTTGGGCGACGAGATTCTAGGTAGCAAGTTCAGCTTTCAGCTCCATGCTTCGCATGGTTTTGGTGCCTACATTTGCGGCGAGGAAACAGCCTTGCTTGAATCGCTGGAAGGCAAGAAAGGCCAGCCGCGCTTCAAGCCGCCGTTTCCGGCCAGCTTTGGTTTGTACGGCAAGCCGACAACCATCAACAACACTGAAACCTTCGCTGCAGTGCCGTGGATCATCCGCAAGGGTGGGCCGGCTTTTCTCGAAGTCGGCAAACCGAACAATGGTGGTACCAAGATTTATTCAGTGTCTGGCGACGTTGAATTACCGGGCAACTACGAAGTTCCGCTTGGAACACCATTTGCAAAGTTGCTTGAACTTGCTGGTGGCGTGCGTAAGGGCCGTACGTTGAAGGCTGTCATTCCTGGAGGTTCGTCGGCACCTGTGTTGCCCGCTGCCATCATGATGGAATGCACGATGGACTACGACTCCATTGCCAAAGCGGGTTCCATGCTCGGCTCGGGCGCCGTCATCGTGATGGACGACTCGCGTTGCATGGTGGAGTCACTCAAGCGCCTGTCGTATTTTTATATGCACGAGTCCTGCGGGCAATGCACGCCGTGCCGCGAAGGGACGGGTTGGCTTTGGCGCATGGTTGACCGTATCCACAACGGCCACGGCAAGCTGACTGATCTGGACCTGCTCAATTCTGTGGCCGACAACATTCAGGGCCGAACCATCTGCGCGCTAGGCGACGCAGCGGCTATGCCGGTGCGCGCAATGATCAAACATTTTCGTCATGAGTTCGAAGTCATGATTGCAGCGGCAAATTCGCAAAGTTCCCTCACCCCGGCCCTTTCCCCGCAGGGAGCGGCTGAGCACAGAAGCGCGGAGCGCTTGGCAACATGATTGAAATCCAACTCGACGGCCAGAAGGTGGACGTGCTCGAAGGCAGCACCATCATGCATGCGGCTGAAAAAGCCGGCACCTATATTCCGCATTTCTGCTATCACAAGAAATTGTCGATTGCGGCCAATTGCCGCATGTGTCTGGTGGACGTTGAAAAAGCGCCCAAGCCGATGCCGGCTTGTGCCACGCCGGTTACGCAGGGCATGATTGTTCACACCAAGAACGAGAAAGCCATCAAGGCCCAAAAGGGCGTGATGGAGTTTTTGCTGATCAACCATCCGCTGGATTGTCCGATCTGCGATCAAGGCGGCGAATGTCAGCTGCAGGATCTGGCTGTGGGCTATGGCGGCAGCGGGTCACGCTATGAAGAAGAAAAACGGGTTGTCTTCCACAAGGACGTCGGCCCACTCGTGTCCATGGAAGAAATGAGCCGTTGCATTCACTGCACGCGTTGCGTTCGTTTTGGTCAGGAAGTGGCCGGCGTGATGGAGTTGGGCATGTCGCATCGCGGCGAGCACGCCGAGATCGAAACCTTTGTCGGTATGTCGGTGGATTCCGAGCTCTCGGGCAATATGATCGACATTTGCCCGGTCGGCGCGCTGACCAGCAAACCGTTTCGGTACAGCGCGCGTACCTGGGAGTTGTCACGCCGCAAATCGATCAGCCCGCACGACTCCACTGGCGCCAACCTGATCGTTCAGGTCAAAAACAATAAAGTCATGCGCGTGGTTCCGCTCGAAAATGAAGATGTCAACGAATGCTGGATCGCCGACCGGGACCGCTTTTCGTATGAAGCCCTGAATAGCGACGAACGTCTGCTCAGCCCGATGCTCAAGCAGGGTGGCGAATGGAAATATGTTGATTGGCAAACCGCACTCGAATACGTCGCCAATGGTTTGAAGCAGATCAAGGCTGATCACGGCGCGCGCAGCATCGGTACGCTGGTCAGCCCGCACAGCACGCTGGAAGAGTTGTACCTGGTCGGCTCGCTGATGCGTGGCCTGGGCAGTGACAACATCGACTACCGCTTGCGCAACGCCGATTTCACACCGTCATCTGTCGTGCGTTGGCTCGGAACGTCGATTGCGTCACTGTCGCACCTGCAGCGGGTGCTGGTGATCGGATCCAACCTGCGCAAGGATCATCCACTGTTTGCACAGCGAATTCGACAGTCAGCCCGCAAGGGATGTGCGGTGAGCGCTATTAATTCAGTAGCAGAACTGGCGACGCCCGATGCGTGGGCCATGCCTCTTGCCAACACAGCGGTGCTTGCTTCTGGTGATTGGGCGCAGGCCCTCGCGGATGTAGCCGTCGCAATTTCACTCGAAAAGGGCGTTTCAGCGCCTGCCGCAGGGAACGTCAGCGATTTAGCTAGAGCCATGGCGAAGTCGTTGCTCGGCGGTGAGCGCAAGGCCATTTTGCTGGGCAATGCTGCGGCACACCATGCCCAGGCACCGAGCCTGCTGGCTTTGGCAAACTGGATTGCCACGCAGACGGGTGCGTCAGTCGGCTACCTGACCGAAGCAGCGAATACGGTTGGCGCGCAGCTCGTCCATGCAATGCCTGGTGAAAACGGCTTGAACGCCGGTCAGATGCTGGGTGGTCAGCTCAAAGCTGTTTTGCTGTTGAACAATGAACCCGCGTTCGATTCGGCCGCTGGGGCCAATGCGGCAGCTTCGCTCAACGCAGCGCAAATGGTTGTGACGCTGAGTCCTTTCAAATCAAACATGGCGTTCAGCGATGTGTTACTGCCGATTGCCCCGTTCACCGAAACGCCGGGAACCTTCGTCAATGCCGAAGGCCGCGTGCAAAGTTTTCACGCGGTCGTCAAACCTTTGGGCGAAACACGTCCGGCGTGGAAAGTCTTGCGAGTGTTGGCCAATCTGCTGAATTTGCCCGGTTTCGATTTCGAGTCTTCGCAGGATGTACTGAAACAGATTTCCGGGACCGATTCGGCGCAGGTCCCTGCAGACAGGTTAAGCAATCGGTCCGACGCGCCTCTGTCGGTGCCGGCGTCTGCGGGATCGCCGGTTCCGGCGGTGGCCAGTATTTATCAGCTCGATAGCCTGGTCAGGCGCGCCACTTCGCTGCAACTGACGGCAGATGCCGGAGCGGCGCGAGCGACCGAGGAAGTCCCCGCATGATTGATACCTTTTACGGTTTCGGCCAAGGCTTGTTGGGTGGAATCTGGCCCGCTACGGTCTGGCCCGTGTTGTGGGCGCTGATCAAAATCGTCGCCGTGCTTCTCCCGTTGATGGGCTGCGTGGCTTACCTCACTTTGTGGGAGCGCAAAGCCATTGGTTTCACGCAGATCCGTCTGGGCCCCAACCGGGTTGGCCCGTTCGGTTTGTTGCAACCGATTGCCGATGCCCTGAAGCTGCTGACGAAGGAAATCATCATCCCGACAGCGGCGAGCAAGGGTCTCTTCGTGCTCGGGCCGATCATGACCATCATGCCGGCTCTCGCGGCGTGGGCGGTGATACCGTTTGGTCCTGATGTAGCGCTGGCGAATATCAACGCGGGATTGCTGTTCATCATGGCGATCACGTCGCTGGAGGTTTACGGCGTGATCATCGCGGGCTGGGCTTCGAACTCCAAATACGCCTTTCTTGGCGCCATGCGCGCGTCGGCGCAAATGGTGAGTTACGAAATTGCCATGGGTTTCTGCCTCGTCGTCGTGCTGATGGTGTCTGCGAGCCTGAACATGACCGATATCGTCATGAGCCAGGGCAGGGGCATGGCAGCCAGCAAGGGCTTGACTTTCCTGTCCTGGAACTGGCTCCCCTTGCTTCCTATCTTTGTCGTGTATTTCATCTCTGGGCTGGCAGAAACCAACCGTCACCCGTTCGACGTCGTTGAAGGCGAATCAGAGATCGTCGCAGGCCATATGGTTGAATATTCAGGAATGGCTTTCGCGATGTTTTTCCTCGCCGAGTACGCCAATATGTGGCTAGTCGCAATTCTGTCGGTGATTCTTTTCCTCGGCGGCTGGTTGCCACCGATTGACAGCACGTTGTTCAACTGGATTCCCGGCTGGATTTGGCTCGGCATCAAGACCTTCGTGGTGGTGACAACCTTTCTCTGGGTGCGGGCGACCTTTCCCCGCTTCCGCTATGACCAGATCATGCGTCTCGGCTGGAAGATCTTCATACCTGTGACGCTGGTCTGGCTGGTCGTTGTCGCAGTTTGGATGCAGACGCCGTACAACATTTGGAAGTAGATATGAGCCCCCACGCTTGTCGCTTCGCGTACTACCCTGCCCCCCGAGGGGACGCATTTTTTCTTGGGGTAGCCCAGCGAAAAAACATGAGCCCCCACGTTCGCTCACTGCGTGTAGCTCTCTGCCACGCGAGGGGGCCGCTGCGCCTGCGGCCCGGCAAAGCCGGTTCCTCGGCCCCTGCTGGAAGAAAACCCCTTATATGACACAGTTGCGCAGGAAATCACCATGAGTGCCGCTACCTCCGTTAAAGATTTCGTTTCGAGCTTCATGCTGGCCGAGCTGTTCAAGGGCATGGCCCTGACCGGCAAGTACATGTTTCGTCGCAAGATCACCGTTCAGTTTCCCGAAGAAAAAACGCCACAGAGCCCGCGCTTTCGTGGATTACACGCGCTGCGCCGTTACGAAAACGGTGAAGAGCGCTGCATCGCCTGCAAGCTCTGTGAGGCCGTGTGTCCGGCGATGGCGATCACCATCGAGTCGGACGTACGCGAGGACGGCAGCCGCCGCACGTCGCGCTACGACATCGACCTGACCAAATGCATCTTCTGCGGCTTTTGCGAAGAAAGCTGTCCGGTTGATTCCATCGTCGAGACACACATTTTCGAATACCACGGTGAAAAGCGGGGTGACCTTTACTTCACCAAGGAAATGCTTCTGGCCGTCGGTGATCGTTACGAGACAGAGATTGCTGCTGCGCGCGCCGTTGACGCCAAATACCGCTGAGCCCTGTTGCTTGCTGCCCGTTTCAAGAATAAAGAATCCCCCAAAACATGGACGCTAGAACAGGCCTTTTTTACGTTTTCGCTGCTATTTTGCTGTTCGCTGCATTCCGCGTGATCACTGCCCGCAATCCGGTGCATGCCGCGCTTTATCTGGTGCTCGCGTTTTTTCAGGCGGCTGCAATCTGGTTACTGCTGAAGGCCGAGTTTCTGGCCATCACGCTCGTGCTGGTCTATGTCGGCGCGGTGATGGTGCTTTTCCTGTTTGTGGTGATGATGCTGGACGTCAATCTTGACAGCATGCGCGAGGGCTTCTGGAAGCATTTCCCTCTGGCGGGATCGGTCGGCGCCATCATCGCGCTGGAAATGTCTTATGTGTTGATGGGCGGTTTCCGCGAGCCGCCAAAGTCCGGCGGGGCTACGGGGCAGATCGGTGCCCAGGTTTCAAACACCAAAGAACTTGGCAAGATTCTGTACTCTGAATACATCTATCCGCTGGAAATTGCAGCGGTGATTTTGCTGGTTGCGATCATTGCCGCCATTGCGCTCACGCTGCGTGAGCGCAAAGACTCCAAGTACATCAATCCTGCCGACCAGATTCGTGTCAAGCGGGGCGACCGCGTCAGCCTGATCAAAATGAAATCGGTGGTCGCTTCACCCCTGGTGCCTGTTGCTGCTACAGCTAGCGAAGAAAAAAAATCATGACACTTACCCTGGGCCATTTTTTATCCTTGGGCGCGATGCTGTTTGCGTTGTCGGTGATCGGCATTTTTCTCAACCGTAAAAACCTCATCGTGTTGCTGATGGCTATCGAGTTGATGCTGCTGGCCGTCAACATGAACTTCGTCGCGTTCTCGTACTACCTGAACGACATGGCCGGTCAGATTTTTGTGTTTTTCATCCTGACGGTTGCCGCTGCCGAGTCTGCCATCGGTCTGGCCATTCTGGTTTTGCTGTTCCGCAACAAATCCAGTATCAACGTCGACGAACTCAATACGCTGCAGGGTTAAAAAAAATGAGTCAAACCCTTTCTGCGGCAACCCTGCTGCTTGTTCCGCTTGCCCCATTGGCGGGTGCGCTGGCAGCCGGTATCCTGGGAACGTCGTTCGGCGGCAACTGGATTGGTCGCCGTCTGTCGCACACGCTGACGATTCTCGGCGTGCTGGTCGCGTTCATCATTTCGGCGATGACCCTTAAAAGTGTGGCGATTGACGGTGGCCGCTTCAACGAAACGCTTTACACCTGGATGGTGGTGGGCGGCTTGAAAATGGAAGTTGGGTTTTTGGTCGATGGCTTGAGCGCCATGATGATGTGCGTGGTGACCTTTGTCTCGCTCATGGTGCATATCTACACCATTGGCTACATGGAAGAAGAAAACGGCTACAACCGTTTCTTTGGCTACATCTCGCTGTTTACTTTTGCCATGTTGATGCTGGTGATGAGCAACAACATGCTCCAGCTCTTCTTTGGCTGGGAGGCTGTGGGCCTGGTGTCGTACTTGCTGATTGGTTTTTACTATAACAAGCCCAGCGCAACCCATGCCAACATGAAAGCATTTTTGGTGAATCGGGTGGGTGACTTCGGCTTCATTCTGGGCATTGGTCTGGTAGCTGCCTACGCAGGCACATTGAACTACAGCGAAGCATTCGCCAAGGGCGGCGAGCTCGCAAAACTCACGCTTCCTGGCACCAGCTGGATGCTGGTCACCGTGGTTTGTATCTGTCTGTTTATTGGCGCCATGGGCAAATCTGCCCAGTTCCCCTTGCACGTTTGGCTACCAGACTCCATGGAAGGCCCGACACCGATTTCGGCGCTGATCCACGCTGCCACCATGGT
>JANLYY010000208.1:0-15200 GCA_031365885.1 Polaromonas sp.
TCAGCGCGCGCACCTTGTCCAGCAGTGGCGGCTTGGTGCGCGACGCAATAGTGACCAGGCCAAACCGCGCCTTTGCATTCAAGGGCGGCGAGATGGGCAGCTCCACCAGATCGGGGGCCGAGGCGCGAATGGCCAGGACCACGGCGTCGCTCTTGCGCACGACATCGAGCAAGCAGGAGATTTCTTCAGAACGCAGATTGACCAGCTGATCGGGATGCGCCTGCGGGCCATACCGTTCCACCAGAATTCGTGCCACCTCATCGCTCAAAGGGGTCGATGCAATAGGGTAGCCTTGCAACATCGAAAACGGCACGCTGCGTTTTTTGGCCAGCGGGTGGCCTGGACGACACATAAAGGCGCCGGCCATTTCATGGATGGCGTCAACCTTTAAATCAATCGAAGGCTGCAGGGAGCGAATGTCCAGAATCAGCGCGTCCAGAAAGCGTTCACGCAAGGCTTGCACCAACAACACCGTGCTGCCGCGGGAAACATCGATGTGGGCCTTCGGATAGTGGGTCGCCATCAGCATCAGCATGGGCGTCATCAACATGGCGCCCGGCCCGGAACCCATGCCAATGCGAAATTGGCCAATGTCGCCTTTTTGCAGTTGCACGCCGGTTTGGCGCAACTCGCTGGCTCCGTCTACCAGCAGGCGTGCGCGCTCAACAACATGCAAGCCAAAGGCGGTAAGTTCGTTTTTTCGGCCGATTCGATCAAACAAGAGCTGGCCCAGCTCGTCCTCCAGCGCCTTAATGCTGCGGCTTAGCGCAGGTTGCGTCAGGTGAAGTTTGATGGCTGATTGACTGAACGAGCCGTTGGTGGCCAATTCAATCAGATGCCGAAGTTGAACCAGCGTCATCGAAATTTACCTATGCATAAAAATTATTGATAGTGGCATCAGTATGCATTAGACATTACAAAAATGGTTGATTACGATGCAGCCACCCCAACCATCTGAAAGTCGAGACATGTCAAACAAATCCATTCGATGCAGCGCTTTTGTTAGCGGTTTGCTTTTGGCTGGCGCTGCGTACGCTCAGACCTATCCCAGCAAACCCGTCGTTTTGATGGTGCCGTATCCGGCCGGTGGCTTGTCTGACGTAATTGCCCGCACCGTCAACAACGCCCTGTCCAAAAACTTTGGGCAGCCTGTGCTGGTTGAAAACCTGGGCGGCGCCAGTGGCTCCATCGGGGCGCAAAAAGTATTGAGCGCACCTTCTGACGGACAGATGATTTTTCAGGGTTCGCCCAACGAATTGATTTTGGCGCCCCTGGCTATGTCTGCCGTCAAATACAAAAGCGAAGACTTCCGCCTGGTGCAAATGATTGCGACGGCGCAAATTGGATTCCTGGCGCGCAAAGACTTGCCGGTCAGCAACGTCGACGAATTTTTGGACTACGCACGCAAAGAAGCCAAAGAAGGACGCCCCATCACATACGCCAGCGTGGGCCCCGGATCGTTCTATCACCTGCTGGGCGAGCACCTGTCCAAAGTCACCAGCATCCCGATGACACATGTGCCCTACAAAGGTATTGCACCGGCCCTTCAGGATGTGCTGGGTGGCCAGGTCGACATTTTCCTGGCGCCGATGGGCAAAGCCAACGTCGAGCTGCAAAAGCAGGGCAAGCTCAAAGTGCTGGCTATGCTCAATAGTGAGCGTATCGAGTCGTTCAAAGACTATCCGGCCATCAGCGAAAGCAAGTCGCTCAAGAGCTTTGCTTTCAATATCTGGACCGGCTACTTTGTCAAAAAAGACACGCCTGAACCCATCGTTCAAGCCATTCACAAAGCCATCACGGACTCCCTGACCGACCCGACGGTGCGAAGCGGCCTGGAGGCCAACAGCCAGCTGGTGGCCAAGCCTTTGTCGCTTCAGGCTGTGAACAAAGCTTATCTGGACGGCACTGTCCAGTTCCGCGCCATTGCCAAAACGATTGACCTGCAACCGCAATAAGCATGACGTACTTGCGTAACGCACTCACCGAACGCGTCGGTGAATTCGTCCAGCTCCGGCGCGACATTCATCGCCACCCCGAGCTGGCCTTTGAAGAGCACCGCACCTCCGAGCTGGTGGCAGCCAAGCTGGAAGGCTGGGGTTACGCCGTGCATCGCGGTCTGGGCGGCACCGGCGTGGTGGGGACTTTAAAGCGTGGAAACAGCAGCCAGGAAGGCAGTCGCAGCCTCGGCATTCGCGCCGATATGGACGCCTTGCCGATTCAGGAAGCCACCGGCCTCACTTGGGCCAGCAGCAAGCCCGGCCTGATGCACGCCTGCGGCCACGATGGTCACACCGCCATGCTGCTGGCTGCAGCCAAAGCCATCGCGCAAAACGACTCGACAGACGCCGCACAAAACACATCATTTAGTGGCACGCTGAATCTGATTTTTCAACCCGCCGAAGAAGGCGGTGGTGGCGCCGTGCGCATGATGGACGATGGGCTGTTTGACGACCATCCGTGCGATGCCATATTTGCCATGCACAACATGCCGGGCACGCCCGCAGGCCATTTTGTGTTTCGTGATGGCGCGGCCATGGCGTCGAGCGACTACGCCACGATTCGTATCAACGGCACCGGTGGCCACGGTGCCATGCCGCACCGTGCGGCTGATCCTCTGGTGGCAGCCGCTTCCATCGTGATGACCCTGCAGACTATCGTCTCGCGCAATGTTGACCCTTTGCACACCGCCGTCGTGACGGTAGGTGCCCTGCATGCGGGCCAGGCCAACAACGTCATTCCCGCGCTGGCAACGATGGAGCTGAGCGTGCGTGCGCTCAACCCCCAGGTGCGGCTGTTGCTGGAGCAACGCATCAAGGCGCTGGTCGCCGCACAGGCCGAGAGCTTTGGCGTGGCAGCTGAAATCGACTGGCGAAAAGGTTACTGCGTGCTGGTTAACTCAGTAGCTGAGACCGACTTTGCCCGTCAGGTTGCGCTCAAGCTGGTGGGGCCCGAACGCGTCACCCTGCATGGCCCCGCGCTGACCGGCAGTGAAGACTTTGCCTTCATGCTGGAAAAAATACCCGGGAGTTATCTGCTCATAGGCAATGGTGACGGCGACTCCGCAGGCGCCTGCATGGTGCACAACCCGGCCTACGATTTCAATGATGACAACATTGCCATCGGCGCCGCCTATTGGGTGGCGCTTGTGCGGGAATTCTTCGCCACATAAAATAGAGGCAATTCAATCGACCTCGTGTCGACAGGTGATCGGGAGAGACTGCCAATGCAAGGACCTACAAATTGCATGTGGGCAGCGCCGAAGGAGCAACCGCCCCGGAAACTCTCAGGCAAAAGGACCGGTTACCTGCAATTACTCTGAAGAGCTGCTGGCATTGTTCGTCTGCCAGAGCACCGAAGGAGCAAGCGAGGCGCGCCATGCGTGCCCGTGAATCTCTCAGGTCCAGAACAGAGGGGGCGCTTTAGTCGTGCGACTTGCATGGCAAAGCTCCAACTCTCGACGTTTTGAAAGCTCAATTTTCATGAAAACCATTGCAGTCATTGGCGGCGGCATCACCGGCGTGACCACCGCTTACGCCCTGGCAAAACGCGGCTTCTCCGTCACTTTGTTCGAGCGTCATCGCTACGCAGCGATGGAAACCTCTTTCGCCAACGGCGGGCAGCTCTCGGCCTCGAACGCTGAGGTGTGGACGCATTGGTCCACCGTGTTCAAAGGGCTGAAGTGGATGCTCAAACGCAATGCGCCACTGCTGGTCAACCCGGCGCCGACCTGGCACAAGTTGTCGTGGTTTGCGGAGTTCATCGCCGCCATGCCCCATTACGAACGCAACACCATAGCGACCGCACGCATGGCGGTGGCCGCGCGCGAGCATTTGTTTGCCTGGGGTCAGGAAGAAGGCATTGACTTTGACCTCAAGCAGCAAGGCATCCTGCACATTTATCGGGACAAAATTGGCTTCGACCACGCCGGCCGCGTGTCGCAGATGCTGGCCAAAGGCGGCCTGCCGCGCCGGGCCGTGACGCCGCAAGAAATGAAGGCAATAGAGCCGACGCTGGCGGGAAGCTACTACGGCGGCTACTTCACTGAAAGCGACTCGACCGGTGACATCCACAAATTCACCCACGGTCTGGCCGAAGCTGCCGAGCGCATGGGCGTTCGCACTTTGTATGAGCAGAACGTCAAATCGGTGCAAAGCAACGGCCAGAAAGCTGTGGTCACCGTGGCGCAGCCAGAAGGCGTGCCCGGCAGCGTGCCAGACACCGTTCAAGGCTTCGACGGCGTGGTCGTTTGTGCCGGTGTGGCCAGCCGCGAGTTTGCCTCGCAACTGGGTGACCGCGTGAACATTTACCCGGTCAAGGGCTATTCCATCACGGTCAACCTTAACGACGCGCAGAGCCAGGCAGGTGCGCCCAACGTCAGTTTGCTGGACGACGAAACCAAGTTGGTCACCAGCCGTTTGGGAATCGACCGCTTCCGCGTGGCAGGTACGGCCGAGTTCAATGGTGTGGACTACGACATTCGCGCAGATCGCATCCAGCCTTTGATTGCGTGGGTCGCGCAGTGCTTCCCGAACATCAACACACGCTCTGCGGTGCCCTGGGCCGGCTTGCGACCCATGATGCCGAACATGATGCCGCGCGTCGGGCGTGGCCGCGCTGCCAACGTGTTCTACAACACAGGCCACGGCCACCTGGGCTGGACGTTGTCCGCGATCACGGCGGACATGGTCGGCGACGTGGTGCTGGAATCGTCCAGATCGATACAGGTGATTGGCGGTTTGCAGCGCGTTGGATGATCAGCAGAAAAGGCCCGCTTGAGGGGCCTTTTCTGCTGATTTCATTTGGCGGGTGATGGCAGTACACCTTGAATACGGTGCAGACGCAACGCCCGGCGGCGCATACACTCGCTATGATTTAGATAGCTTCTTGCACATGTATTACCTGGGCTAGAGACCGATTTGGTCTAAAAATCTGGACGAATTCCTGGTCAACGGGCCTTGCGCTGCGACTTGCCGGCAAGCTTGCCCGAACCGTTGCCACGCGGTGGCAAGCCGGTGTGCTGAGTCAGGAGGCGGCCCTTAACTGGCACTGCGGGTTTCATCGCCACACTGGTTGAATTCTTGCGCCGCGCGCTCTGGTAACTGCCATCGACCAGCGGCTGAAACGTCGGAATCAGGTGGTGCTTGCCGTTGCCGATCAAATCAACCCGGCCCATCGTTTTCAGCGCCTCACGCAGCAGCGGCCAGTTGTTCGGGTCGTGGTAGCGCAGAAAAGCCTTGTGCAGGCGCCGGCGTTTTTCGCCGCGCACGATATCGACCGATTCACTGTCTCGCGTGATCTTGCGCAGCGGGTTTTTGCCGGTGTGGTACATCGCCGTAGCGGTCGCCATGGGGCTTGGATAAAACGTTTGCACCTGGTCGGCGCGAAAGCCGTTTTTCTTCAGCCACTGCGCCAGATGCATCATGTCGTCGTCGCTGGTGCCCGGGTGGGCGGCGATGAAGTAGGGAATCAAAAACTGCTTCTTGCCGGCCTCTAAACTGTATTTGTCGAATAGCTGCTTGAACTTGTCGTAGCTGCCGATGCCGGGTTTCATCATCTTCGTCAGCGGCCCCTGCTCGGTATGCTCGGGCGCGATCTTCAGGTAGCCGCCGACGTGGTGTGTAACGAGTTCCTTGACGTATTCAGGCGACTGCACCGCCAGGTCATAACGCAGGCCGCTGCTGATCAAAATCTTCTTCACACCCTTCAATGCGCGCGCGCGGCGGTACATCTTGATCAGCGGCGCGTGGTCGGTGTTCAGGTTCGGGCAGATGCCCGGGTACACGCAGCTCGGTTTGCGGCAGGCCGATTCAATCTCGGGCGACTTGCAGCCGATGCGGTACATGTTGGCCGTCGGCCCGCCGAGGTCGGAAATCGCGCCGGTAAAGCCTTTGACCGTGTCGCGAATGGCTTCAATCTCACGAATCACCGAATCTTCAGACCGGCTCTGGATGATGCGACCCTCGTGCTCGGTGATCGAGCAAAACGTGCAGCCGCCAAAGCAGCCGCGCATGATGTTGACGCTGAAGCGGATCATTTCCCACGCCGGGATTTTTGTCGCGTGGTCGTGGCTGCCGTTTTCGTCGGCATACGACGGGTGCGGCGAGCGGGCGTAGGGCAAGTCGAACACGTAGTCCATCTCGGCGGTGGTCAATGGAATCGGTGGCGGCGTGATCCACACATCGCGGGCGGTGGCGCCAGTGCCGTGCGCCTGCACCAGTGCGCGGGCGTTTCCGGGGTTGGTCTCTAAATGCAGCACGCGGTTGGCGTGGGCGTAGAGGACGGCGTCGCTTTTGACCTGTTCGTAGGATGGCAGGCGAATGACGGAGCGGTCGCGCGGTGGGACTTGGATTCGGCCCTGCATGTGCGGCAGGCTGGGATTGGCAACAAACGTCAATGGCTTGATGACTGGATTGGCTGCTTTTGAAAGCACCGGCGAACCTGTCGCTTCAGCTTTCACGGCGACATCAGCAGCCTCATACTCCCGCGCACAAGTCGCGCCCTGCTCTTTCGCCACATCCGAAATCATTAAATACGGATTCACATGCGCTTCGACGCGGCCCGGTGCATCGACGCTGGTCGAATCAATTTCAAACCAGCCCTGCGCGGTTTCGTCACCGGCGCGGCGAATGAAGGCGGTGCCGCGAATGTCGGTCATCGTCGCCATCGTTTCTTTCGCGGCGAGACGGTGCGCGATCTCGACAATTGCGCGTTCGGCGTTGCCGTACAGCAGCAGGTCGCATTTCGAGTCGACAACCACGCTGCGGCGCACCTTGTCAGACCAGTAGTCGTAATGCGCAATGCGGCGCAGCGAACCTTCGATGCCGCCGAGGATGATGGGCACATCTTTGTAGGCTTCACGGCAGCGCTGCGAATACACCAGCGCCGCGCGGTCAGGCCGCTTGCCGCCAGTGTCGCCTGGCGTGTAGGCGTCGTCGCTACGAATTTTATGATCAGCCGTGTAGCGGTTGATCATTGAATCCATGTTGCCGGCGGTCACGCCGTAAAACAAATTCGGCCTACCCAGCAGCTTGAACGGCTCGGCGCTTTGCCAGTCAGGCTGCGCGATGATACCGACGCGAAAACCCTGCGCCTCCAGCATGCGGCCAATCACCGCCATACCGAAGCTCGGATGGTCTACATACGCGTCGCCGGTGACGATGATGATGTCGCAGCTGTCCCAGCCCAGCGCGTCCATTTCGGCGCGGCTTGTAGGCAAAAATTTGGCCGTGCCGAAGCGCGCCGCCCAGTGCTTGCGGTAGCTGGTCAGCGGCTTCGCGGCACGCGTGAAAAACGAGACATCGACGGGGGCATTCATCAGAGGGCGATCAGTTGAGGTGAGTTGGCACGGCCAATCTCCTTCAATGAGGGGCCGCTGCCTTGTGCCCAGTGGGGTGGGCAGCCCTCCATTTTATGTTTTTTCAGGTCTTTTGCGTCAATCTCTGCCCAGATGGCAAAGATCCGCGTTTTTAAGCGCCGCCCCCGGTCCCAAGGCCGTGAGCGCGCTCGACCAAACTACGGCATCAGCAAAGGCACTGCAGCTTAATTGCGCACCGTCATTTGCCCACGAACTTCGCCGCCAGGGTTGGCAGCCGTATGAACATTGGCGTACCACCGGCCGGCCATCAAGTCGGCGACCTGCGCTGGCGTCAGGGTTGCGCTGCCCTCCATGGATGCGCTCATCGTCGCTGGCCAGGGCAGCGCCACGCCTGCATTGGCACCAACGGCTGCGGGGCCATGAAAGTGGCCTGCTGTAGCCGGCCCGCTCAAACCGCTGTAATTCGCTTTCCAGCGAAACACGTTGGTGTCCTTATTCAACACCGCATCAACCGAGCCGGTGCCCGAGCTGGCATTGACCGGTACTTCATTGGAAGCACGCAGCTGGGTGGTGAAGGCCACCATGTTCGACTGCTTGTTCATCATGCCGTTCATCATGCCGCAGCCGCTGATGGCCACGACAGTTACAGCAGCAATGGTGGTGAGAAAGACGCGTTTGCCTGGACGGACTGGTGACATGACAACTCCTTGTAGTGAAGCATCATATTTTGCTTTCGCCAGCGCAACGTCTTCGTAGGACAAGCCCGCCACCGATGGTCGATGTTGGAGGGGTCAGCATCCGCCCGTGATAGCGCCGCTGTCCTACCATTTCAATAAAAAACTGCCGACAGATTCCAGTGCTGCACTCGTTAGCTTCAAGTAACCAGCAAGTGATTCACGGGCTGCTGAAGAACAAACGGAGAAAACTCGATGGCATCACGTGTTTTATGGAAAGGTGCCATCAGCTTCGGGCTGGTCCACATTCCGGTCGCCCTCCATTCGGCCACCTCTGACAACGCCATCGACTTCGACTGGCTTGACAAACGCAGCATGGACCCGGTGGGCTACAAGCGCATCAACAAGAAAACCGGCAAGGAAATCGAGAAGGAAAACGTCGTCAAGGGCATTGCCTACGAAGACGGTCAATACGTGATCCTGAGCGACGAGGAAATTGCGGCTGCTTACCCAAAAACCACGCAAACCATTGAGATCGAAAGCTTTGTCGCCAACACCGACATTCCATTTGTCTACCTCGAGCGCCCCTACTACATCGCCCCTATCAACAAGGGGCAAAAGGTGTATGCGCTGCTGCGTGACACGCTACTGCAGACGCAGCGCGTAGGCATCGCGCGCGTGGTAATTCAGACCAAACAGCATCTGGCCGTGCTGGTGCCATCCGGACCCGGGCTGGTTTTGAATTTGTTGCGCTGGGGCGCTGACATCCGCGCCTGGGACGAACTGGCCTTGCCCCCCGAGGGTGCCAAAGCCGCAGGCCTGACCGAGCGCGAACTGGCCATGGCCAAACAGCTGGTCGATGACATGACCGACCAATGGGACCCAGCGCGTTTTACCGATTCCTTCAAGGACGAGATCATGGCGCTAGTCAAACGCAAGGTGGCCGAAGGGAAAACGGAAACGGTAAGTCAACCCGAAGCGGCTGGCGAGGCTGCGCCGGGCCAGTCAGGTGCGCAGATTCTCGACCTGACAGAGCTTCTGCAGCGAAGCCTGCGTAAAAATGACGCGCCTGCCAGCACACCGGCAACTGACAAGCCGGCACGCAACGCAGCCACCGCGAAAGCAGCCAAAGCGCCTGCTAAACCTTCGGGTAAAACCACTGTGAAAAAGACGCCTGTGCGGCGCGCTGCCTGATAGGTGATTCGAAGGAGCTGCCTGAGATCATGTCACCACACGATCTACTTAAAAGCTATCGCGAAAAACGCGATTTCTCCAAAACAACCGAACCTGAAAAAGGTGGCGAACCGCAAGGGCAATCACGCAGCGCCAGACAGCCGCGTACCGCCCTAAGTTTTGTCGTGCAAAAACATGCGGCACGCAATCTGCACTACGACTTCAGGCTGGAGCTGGACGGCACGCTGAAAAGCTGGGCTGTACCCAAAGGCCCCAGCCTGGACCCGAGCGTCAAACGCATGGGCGTACACGTTGAAGACCATCCACTGTCTTACGCCAGCTTTGAGGGAACTATCCCCGAGCGTCAGTACGGCGCCGGCCATGTCATCGTCTGGGATCGCGGCGTCTGGGTGCCGATGGGTGACCCGGCTGCGGGCCTGAAGGCCGGCAAGCTGAAGTTCGAATTGTTCGGCGAAAAACTCAAAGGCGGCTGGACGCTGGTTCGCATGCAGGGTCGCAAGCGCGATGCGGCGCCGCAGGCTGCGGGAGAAGCGAAAGAGCCGTGGCTGCTGATCAAGGAGAGTGACCCCCATGCACGCAAGGCGGACGAGTTCGATGTACTGCTAGCGTCGCCCGACAGCGTGTTGAGCGGGGGGCCGCTGCCGGATAAAAAAAACTCGCAGGCCAAGATCAAAAACAAATCACAGATCACCGTTGCGTCCGAGTACGCGTCCGAACATCTACCCGAAGGCGCTCGCAAAACCGCCTTGCCCGCAAGCCTTGCATCGCAGCTTGCAACCCTGCTCTCAAGTCCCCCACCCGATCCACAAGGCTGGATCTACGAGATCAAGTTTGACGGCTACCGGCTTATGACACGCATCGATGGCGACTCCATCCAGTGCTTCACGCGCAACGGGCATGACTGGACAGCAAAACTGCCCGCACTGGTGGAAGCCATCGCTGCGGAGGGCATTTTATCGGCCTGGCTTGATGGTGAAATCGTCGTTCTCAATGACCGTGGCGTGCCTGATTTCGGTGCGCTGCAAAACGCTTTCGACAGCGCCAGCACCGCCAACATGGTTTACTTTATTTTCGATCTTCCCTACCTCGACGGTCTGGATTTAAGGCAGGTCAAACTTGCCGAGCGGCGCGAAATTCTGCGCACTGTGCTGACCCGCAATCCGCAGCAGAACATTCGCTTCAGCGAAGCCTTTGAACACCCACCTCAGGACTTGCTGGCGTCTGCCGCGCAGCTTGGGCTGGAAGGCGTGATCGGCAAGCGCGCTGATTCCCCATACGCCTCCGGGCGGTCGCGCAGCTGGATCAAGCTCAAGACGCAGCAGCGGCAGGAATTTGTCATTGGCGGCTACACCGCGCCCAAAGGCGTCCGTACTGGAATTGGCGCACTGATGCTGGGCGTGCAGGACTCCTCAAGCCAGCTTCGTTACGCCGGCAACGTCGGCACTGGTTTTGATGAGAAAACGCTGTCCATGCTGAAGTCGCGGCTGGAAAAAGTTCACAGCCCGCTGAACCCATTTGCCGGCGCACCCTCCGATGCCAAAGGCCAGTGGGTTAAACCGCAACTGTTGGCCGAAGTGGCATTTGCCGAGTGGACCCGCACCGGCAGAATACGCCACGCAGTTTTCAAGGGACTGCGAGCTGACAAGCCCGTTAAAGCAATCTTGCGCGAGTTGCCATCAACCACAGCCGCCACCACACCCATCCAGATTCCCGACGTGACAGACAGGCTTCGCATCACCCACCCCGAACGCGTGATTGACCCGTCCCGCGGCTTCACCAAAAAAGACCTGGTTGCCCACTACGCAGCCGTCGCCACGCTGATGCTGCCGCATTTGAAATCAAGGCCCACTTCACTGGTACGCGCACCGGCTGGAATCACAGGCGAGTTGTTCTTTCAAAAGCACGCCGAAGCCACGGCTATCCCCGGCATCAAATTACTGGACGCTGCGCTGGACCCGGGCCACGCGCCACTGCTGGAGATTCCGACAGCCGCCGCGCTGCTGGCCGCTGCGCAGATGAACGTGATCGAGTTGCATACCTGGAACGCCACCACACGGGCTATCCGCCAACCCGACCGCATGACATTCGACCTCGACCCGGGCGAAGGTGTCGGCTGGGTCGAAGTGCAGGAAGCGGCGCAATTGGTCCGCACCCTCCTGGTCGAGCTGGGTCTGACCGGTTTTTTGAAGACCAGCGGCGGCAAGGGCTTGCATGTGGTGGTTCCGCTGAAGCCGTCGTTTGACTTCGACACCGTGAAAGATTTTTCGCACGCGGTGGTAGAGCATCTCGCGCAAATTATTCCGCAGCGATTCGTTGCTAAAAGCGGACCCAAAAACCGGGTCGGGAAAATTTTTGTGGATTATTTGCGTAATGGCTTTGGCGCCACGACGGTGGCGGCATGGTCAGTGCGTGCGCGCCCGGGGCTGGGAGTTTCAGTGCCGGTGGATTGGGACGAGCTTGCCTCGCTCACGGGCGGCGCGCACTGGTGCGCCGGGCAACTGGGCGCGCGCCTGTCGGTGGGTAACTCGCCGTGGAACGGCTACGAAAAGTCTCGCCACGCTTTATCCAGTGCCATGAAACAGCTGGGTTTCAAGGCAGCAAAGCCGCCGCCTCCGCTGTAGGCCTACACCGCGAGTTCTAGTTGCAAGCTGGCTAGCCGACCCCTGCAGTTCTATGATCAGATTTCGGTGGTGCCAAACTGCCAGGAGACACCATGAAGTCCTCTTTGCCATTGCTGCCCGTGCTGCTGGCCGTCATTGTTCTCAGTGGCTGCCCTGACCCGAAAATGCCCAAGGTGCCGCCCAAGGTACCAGAGCCGAAAGCCCTTGTCGCGGGTCCGACTGGTCCGACCATAGGTGTTGCGCCGGGCCCCGAGAGCGGACGTTCTGCGACGTGAAAGCACAGGTAATGCTGGTGCTGTCGGCCTGCCTCAATGCTTGCGCCTTCAGCGGGCCCGGCGGCGATCTGCCGGACCGGCGCGTGGTGCTTGTCGATGGCCAGCGCTATGACATCGGGCGACTGACCGAAAGCACCTGGACCGCGATTTCACAGCCAGGCGCCAGCGTTTCCAACAGTGGCGCGGCCCACCGCCTAGCCGTACTGAAAGCCATCGAACGCGCCTCGGGGTGCAGCGTCAGCGACAGCGACTACTCGCTCGGAGGCCGTCAGCTCGATGCCCAGCTTGACTGCGGCGGCCGCTTGGAAAAATAAACGAAAAAGCCTATAGCCCAATGAATACGTGCGCAAGCAGCTATTAAAATAGTAGCGATAAGGTTGGCTTACTTGCTCCAGTTGACCGCTGGTGACGCACTCAAGCGCCGCCTATGCTTCCCCGGCGGCGATCTTGCGCAGCGCCTGCTCGAACACTTCCGGGGGCTGACCGCCCGAGATCAAATGCCGGTCGTTGATGATGACGGCTGGCACGGAATGAATGCCCTGGTTCAAATAAAACTGGGCGCGTTCACGAACCTCATCGGCATACCTGTTGGATACCAGCACCTCGCGCGCAAGCTCAGCATTGAGCCCGGCGTCGCCCGCCACGCGGGCCAGCACCTCGTGCGATGCAGGGCTTTGGCCGTCGGTGAAATAAGCGGCAAACAGCGCCTCTTTCAGCGCCTTTTGCAAGCCGGCGCCTTCCAGCCCGGCCCAGTGCAGCAGGCGGTGCGCGTCGAAGGTGTTGTAGATGCGGTGACGCCCGCCGCCAGCCTCACTGGCGCTGCTGAACTTGAAGCCTAACTGCGCGCCGCGCTGGCGAATGTTTTCGCGATTGGCATCGGCCTGTTCAGCCGTGATGCCATATTTTTGCGTGATGTGCTCGGTGATTTCCTGGCCCTCGGCCGGCATGCCTGGATTGAGTTCGAAAGGCTGGAAATGCAGCTCGGCCTGGACGTCGATCTTCTCGTCGCCCTTCACGCGTTCCAGCGCGTGGTCAAGCGCCCGCAAGCCAATCACGCACCAGGGACAGGAAACGTCGGAGACAAAATCAATTTTGAGATGGGTTGTCATGGGGTTTGTGTGGGGTTTCTGTAGGGTTTTGCAGTCGGACAGTGCTATTGAAAACATAGCTGCTTGCGCACGTATTACGGGGGCTACAGGCCTAAAACATTGTCAAATCCGGTTTGTTGCAGGCCCAGCCAGACCACCGTTGCCGCGCATGCTTTTCGGCCTGATGGTAGCGCAATGCACTCCGCGCAAAGACCGGTTGCGTGGCGATAATTACCCATGCCCCCACTGCCCGCGCAAGACCATCCGCAACCCCGGTCTCTCACCGACCTTTTTGTTTCATTCACCCTGTTGGCGCTGCAGGGCTTTGGCGGTGTGCTGGCGGTGGTGCAGCGCGAGCTGGTCGAGAAAAAGCGCTGGATGACGCGCGAAGAATTCATTGAAGACTGGGCCGTGGCGCAAATCATGCCGGGGCCCAATGTGGTCAATCTTTCACTGATGATCGGCGGGCGCTACTTCGGCCTGAAGGGTGCGCTGGCTGCGCTGGCGGGCATGCTGACGGTGCCGCTGGTGCTGGTACTGCTGCTGGCACTGGTGTATGCGCAGTTTGCCAGCCACCCGGGCGTGGCCGGCGCCCTGCGCGGCATGGCGGCTGTGGCGGCGGGGCTGATTGCGGCCACCGGCCTGAAGCTGTTCGGTGCGTTGCAAAACAACGTGCTGGGCCGGCGTCTTTGCGTTGCCTTCGGCCTGCTGTGTTTTGCCGCCATCGCCTGGCTGCGCTGGCCGCTGGCTTATGTACTGCTGGGTCTGGGCGGCGTGGCGTGCGTGCTGGCCTATCAGAAGCTCAAACCGGTGCAGCCATGAGCGAGCCCGTGCAACTTGTTTTTGGCGCGCAGGAATGGCTTGCGCTGTTTTTGCACTACCTGTCGCTGTCGCTGCTGTCGATTGGCGGCGCCATCACCACCGCGCCGGACATGCACCGTTATCTGGTGGACCAACAGCACTGGCTGACTGACGCGCAGTTCAACGCATCGATTGCGATTGCGCAGGCAGCGCCCGGCCCAAATGTGCTGTTCGTCGCCCTGCTCGGCTGGAATGTCGGCATGAACGCAGGTGGCCTGTTCACAGGCCTACTGGGCGTTTTTCTGGCCATGCTGGGTATTTTGATTCCGAGCACCACACTGACCTACGTGGCGGCGCAATGGGGCCACAGAAACCGCGAACTGCGGGCGGTGCGGGCCTTCAAGCAGGGCATGGCACCCATCGTGGTCGCGCTGCTGATTGCGACCAGCTGGATTCTGGCGGCGGCCAATGGCAGTCAGTTGCAAGACTGGCCGGTGTGGCTGGTGACGGCCGCCACCGCCCTTATTGTCTGGCAAACAAAGATTCACCTGCTGTGGCTGCTGGGCGCCGGAGCGCTGCTGGGCTGGTTTGGCTTTATCTAAAACCTTGCCCGCTCAATGAAGATCAACGCGGATTTTCAAAAAAGATGTAGTTCGAGCCGTAGTCGCTGATCTCGAAATACACCTTTTTTTCGCCCGGGTCGGCGACGAAATTCAGGTTCTCGTCGAGCACGCCGTAGCCAAACCGGTATGGCCTGGGCTTGCCGTCGTCAGTGCCCAGCGCGGTGCTGATCTTGTCAATTTTCAGAAACCGGCGCACCAGCTTGTCGCCGGCATAAAACTCCAGCACGCCATTGGTGCCGGTCCAGTTCTGGATGTCGCGGCTGAACTTGTTTTGCTGCTCTTGTGTGCAGCTGGCTAGCGCCAATGCGGCGGTTACTGCTATCAAAATAGTAGTTAGTGTTTTGCGATGGGTCATGGGGAAGCTCCTCAAAAAATTATTGTTGTTATAAAAATCAACGGCGCTGGCGCAGCGCTTCGTACAAACAAACACCGCTAGCTACCGAGACGTTCAGGCTTTCAACCGCACCGTGCATCGGGATGCTGACCAGCTCGTCGCAGGTCTTGCGTGTGAGCTGGCGCATGCCTTCGCCTTCCGCACCCAGCACCAGCGCCACCGGGCCTTTCAGGTCCACGTCGTAAATGGTTTTGGGTGCGTCGTCAGCCGTGCCT
>JANLYY010000221.1:0-6597 GCA_031365885.1 Polaromonas sp.
CCCCTGTTTTTGAAGGTTTCTCATGAGTTTGAAGTGCGGCATCGTCGGCTTGCCCAACGTCGGAAAATCCACCCTGTTCAATGCCTTGACCAAGGCGGGCATTGCGGCTGAAAACTATCCGTTTTGCACCATCGAGCCCAACGTGGGCATCGTGGAAGTGCCCGACGCCCGGCTCGATGCCCTTGCGGCCATCGTCAGCCCGCAAAAAATCCAGTGCGCCATCGTCGAGTTTGTCGATATAGCCGGCCTGGTCGCCGGCGCCAGTACCGGTGAGGGTCTGGGCAACAAATTTCTGGCTCACATTCGTGAAACCGATGCGACTGTGAATGTGGTGCGCTGTTTTGAAGACGACAACGTGATCCACGTCGCCGGCAAGGTCGATCCGATCTCTGACATCGAAGTGATTCAGACCGAGCTGTGCCTGGCGGATCTGGCGGCGGTCGAAAAGGCCTTGCACCGTGTGACGAAGACGGCCCGCTCGGGCGACAAGGAGTCGATCAAGCTGGTGGCGATTTTAGAGAAATGCCAAACGGCATTGAATGAAGTCAAACCGGTGCGCACGATTGAATTCAGCAAGGAAGAACTGCCGCTGCTGCAGCAGTTTTTCCTCATCACTGCCAAGCCGGCGATGTTTGTTGCCAACGTGGCCGAAGACGGTTTTGAAAACAATCCCTTCCTCGACCGCCTGCGGGCTTATGCCCAAGCGCAGAACGCGCCGGTAGTTGCGATCTGCGCCAAGATGGAAGCCGAAATGGCCGATATGGACGACGAGGACAAAAAAATGTTCCTGTCCGAAATCGGTCAGTCGGAGCCCGGCCTGAACCGCCTGATCGTCGCCGCCTACAAGCTGCTGGGTTTGCAAACCTACTTCACTGCTGGCGTGAAAGAAGTGCGCGCCTGGACGATTCACGTCGGCGACACCGGCCCGCAGGCGGCGGGTGTGATTCATACCGATTTCGAGAAGGGCTACATTCGCGCCCAGACGATTGCGTTCGACGACTACATCAGTTTCAAAGGCGAGCAGGGCGCCAAAGACGCCGGCAAGATGCGCAGCGAAGGCAAGGAATATGTCGTCAAGGATGGTGACGTGATGAACTTCTTGTTTAGCTCCTGATGCCCTGGGCGTCGGAGTAGCCCAGCTGTTTCTTTCGCGCTGTGTTGATCTTGTTTTAGGTCTCTAGCCCCCGTAATACGTGCGTAATCAGCTATTAAAGTCATAGCAACACAATCCACCATGGCAGACCAGCCTCGTCCTGATCAACGTCTGGCCAAGCGCCTGGCCGAGATGCTGCCGTGCTCGCGCAGCGAGGCCGAGCGCTACATCGAAGGCGGCTGGGTCATGGTCGATGGTGTGGTGGTCGAAGAGCCGCAGTTTCGCGTGCTGGACCAGACCATCGAACTGTCCAAAGACGCCACGCTGCTGGACAGCAACGCAGTGACTTTTCTGCTCCACAAGTTAACGGACAGAGAGCCAGTTTTGGCTGACCTGTCGCTGGTCAATCGTTCGCCTGATGACCGGTCAGGCATTCGCCCGCTCAAAAAACATTTCGCCAGTGCAGAGCTCATCACGCCGTTGGCCACGGCGGCCAGCGGCCTGGTGGTGTTCACTGACGACTGGCGGGTGGCGCGCAAGCTGCGTGAAGACGCCAACGTGATGGAGCATGAAGTGCTGGTCGAAGTCAGCGGAAGTATCAAACCGGGTGGACTGGAACGCCTGAACCGCATAGACCATGGCTTCACCTTCAACGGTGTGTTGCTGCCGCCGGCCAAGGTCAGCTGGCAGAGCGAGGCGCGTTTGCGTTTTGCAGTGAAAGGCGAGCGGCCCGGTCAGGTGGCGTACTTTTGTGAGAGCGTTGGCTTGACAGTCGAGGCCATGAAACGCATCCGCATCGGGCGGGTGCCGCTCAGCGGATTGCAGCCGGGTCAATGGCGATTTTTATTGCCGCATGAACGCTTTTGACGGCGCTGAAAGATAGGCGATTTTTTAGTTTCCAATGACCCCTGGAAACGCCCAGATCAGGCTGCCAGTCATCAGAAAATAGCGCATGAATTTGCCGATCGCCATGTAGACCAGACACGGCCAGAACGGAAATTTCAGCCAGCCCGCGACTGCGCAAAGCGGGTCGCCAATTCCCGGCAACCAGGCCAGCAGGCAAGCCTTGGGCCCGAGTTTTTCCAGCCAGAGCACAGCACGGCCGTGGTGCGAGGAATGTTGGTATTTGTCAACCACCTTGTGCGCACCGAAGCCCATCCACCAGTCAAGCGCACCACCGAGCGTGTTGCCCGCGGTCGCCACGAGCACAGCAGGCCAGAACATGGCGGGGTTGAGTTTGACCAGACCAAACACGACCGGCTCCGAGCCCAGAGGCACCAGGGTTGCTGAAATAAAAGACACGACGAACACCGTGCTCAGTCCGAATTGCGGCAACGCCAGCAGTTCTAGAAGATGGTTGATCCAGGCGTCCATGTGGCACTGAGTATAGGCAGCTCACGGTGGACACGGCTGTCAGAAGGGCGCTTACAAATCTGTGTGCAAATTTCAATTGCTGAAATTTTGGGCAGCTACAATTCAGGTTACTCACCGCCACTTCAATGCTTTTTTGCGTCGACAGCTCTCCCAAATCTCCCATGAAAATCGGCCACCACGCTCTGGCAAATAATTTGTTTGTCGCGCCGATGGCAGGTGTGACTGACAGGCCCTTTCGACAGCTGTGCAAGAGCCTGGGTGCCGGCTATGCCGTCAGCGAGATGGTGACTTCGCGCCGCGACTTGTGGGACAGCCTGAAAACATCGCGACGTGCCAACCACGATGGTGAGGTCGAACCTATTGCCGTGCAGATTGCCGGCACAGACGCGCAAATGATGGCCGACGCTGCGGCCTACAACATCGACCGCGGCGCGCAGATCATTGACATCAACATGGGCTGCCCAGCCAAAAAAGTCTGCAACAAATGGGCTGGTTCCGCGCTGATGCAGGACGAGCCGCTGGCGCTGCAGATAGTCGAGGCTGTGGTCGCTGCCTGCACGTCCCGCGACGTTCCGGTGACGCTCAAAATGCGAACCGGCTGGGCCCAGTCGCACAAGAACGCCTTAAGTCTGGCGCGCTCTTTTGAGGCCGCCGGTGTGCAGATGATTGCCGTTCACGGGCGCACGCGCGAGCAGGGCTACAAGGGTCTGGCCGAATATGAAACTGTGGCTTCCGTCAAGGCGGCGCTGCGTATTCCTGTCGTTGCCAATGGCGATATCAACAGCCCGCAAAAGGCGCGCGATGTGTTGACCTTTACTGGCGCAGATGCGGTGATGATCGGCCGCGCGGCACAGGGGCGACCGTGGATTTTTCGCGAGATCGCGCATTTTCTGGCCACTGCCACGCAGCTGGCGCCGCCACTGGTGGCCGAGGTTCGCCGCCTGCTGCTCGATCATCTGCTTGATCACTATGACCTGTATGGCGAATTTACTGGTGTGCGAACGGCGCGCAAGCATATCGGCTGGTATGTGAAAAGTCTGCCGGACGGCGAGGCGTTTCGCGCACGGATGAATTTGCTCGACAGCGGTGATGAGCAGCTGGCTGCAGTCGGTCAATTTTTCGATGATCTCGGAGACCGCATGGACCGCATTCCAGCCGACGGGCTGGATGCAGGCGAGTCCACGGTGGCGACATTGAGTAAAAACAACGATCAGGAGCGGGCTGCTGCATGAGCAAGAAACAAATAGAAGAGTGCGTTCGCACCAGCCTGGAAGGCTATTTCAAGGATCTGCGCGGCACCGACCCTGACGGCATGTACGACATGATGGTGCGCGTCGTCGAAAAACCGTTGCTCGAAGTGGTGATGAACCACGCCGAGAACAACCAGTCGCGCGCGGCAGAGTGGCTGGGCTTGAACCGCAACACGCTGCGCAAAAAACTGCTGGAGCACAAGCTCATCAAATAACCAGCTGCGTTTAAATGCCGTGGTGAAGACAGTCGCGGCTTGACTGTCTGCAATCGATGATCACCTCAGCTGCAGCGCCTGATTCCAAAACCAGAAGAAAAATATGAATGCCCTGATTTCTGTGTCCGACAAGACCGGTATCGTCGAGTTTGCCCAGTCGCTCAACGCCCTCGGAATCAGGCTGCTGTCGACAGGCGGCACCGCGAAGCTGCTGACAGATGCCGGCTTGCCTGTTACCGAGGTTGCCGAGCTCACGGGCTTTCCGGAGATGCTTGATGGCCGCGTCAAAACGCTGCACCCGAAGGTGCATGGCGGCTTGCTGGCGCGTCGTGATCTGCCCGAACACATGGCGGCGTTGAAAGCGCATCAGATCGAGACGATTGATTTGCTGGTGGTCAATCTCTATCCGTTCGAGCAGACCGTAGCCAAGCCCGGTTGCACGCTCGAAGACGCGACCGAGAACATCGACATCGGCGGCCCGGCAATGGTTCGCTCAGCGGCCAAAAACTGGAAAGATGTTGGCGTGCTGACCGATGCGTCGCAATACGCAGGTGTGTTGGCCGAGCTGAAGGCCAGCGGGAAGCTGAGCGACGCGAGCCGATTTGCCTTGTCGGTCGCCGCATTCAACCGCATCAGCCAGTACGACGGCGCCATCAGCGACTACTTGTCCAGCATTCAGCCCAGTGGCAGCCACGCCGTTTTTCCGGCGCAGTCCAATGGGCGCTTCGTCAAGCTGCAGGACCTGCGCTACGGAGAAAATCCGCATCAGCAGGCGGCGTTTTACCGTGATCTATATCCGGCGCCTGGGTCGCTGGTCACCGCCAGACAATTGCAGGGCAAAGAGCTGTCGTATAACAACATAGCCGACGCCGACGCGGCTTGGGAATGCGTCAAGAGTTTCATGGAGCCTGCTTGCGTGATCGTCAAACATGCCAACCCGTGTGGCGTGGCCGTCGGCACCGATGCGCAGGAGGCTTACAGCAAAGCGTTCAAGACCGACCCGGCCTCGGCTTTCGGCGGCATCATTGCGCTGAACTGTTCGTTGGATGGTGCGGCCGCGCTGCAGATTTCAAAACAGTTCGTCGAAGTGCTGATGGCGCCGGATTTCACGCCCGAGGCGCTGGAAGTTTTCAAGGCCAAAGCGAATGTGCGAATCCTCCAGCTTGATTTGCCGCCCGGTGGCGACACGGCGTGGAAGCAGGGGCGCAACGCGGTGGACGTCAAGCGTGTGGGGTCGGGTCTGCTGATGCAAACCGCTGACAACTATGAGCTGGCGCTGGCTGACCTGAAAGTCGTCAGCAAATTGCAGCCGACGCCTGCGCAGTTGCAGGACTTGCTGTTTGCCTGGAAAGTGGCGAAGTACGTCAAGTCCAACGCGATTGTGTTTTGCGCCGGCGGCATGACGCTGGGCGTGGGTGCAGGACAGATGAGCCGCATCGACTCGGCCCGCATTGCCTCGATCAAGGCGGCCAATGGGGGCCTGACGCTGCAGGGCTCGGCAGTGGCCAGTGATGCATTTTTTCCGTTTCGCGACGGGCTGGATGTGGTGGTTGACGCAGGCGCCACCTGTGTGATTCAGCCCGGCGGCAGCATGCGCGACGCGGAAGTGATTGCAGCAGCCGATGAGCGCGACGTGGTGATGGTGCTCACTGGTGTGCGGCACTTCAGGCACTAGCGGGGCACAAAAAAAGCGGCAAGGCCGTTTTTTTTATGTTTTAGGCCGCTAGACCAGGTAATACGTGCGTAAGAGGCTACTATTTTGATAGCGACTTGAAAATATTAGCAGCCGCCTGAAGCGTGACCTCAATGTCTTCGGCACTGTGTGCGGCACTGACAAAACCCGCTTCATACAACGCCGGGGCGATGTACACACCGCGGTCCAGCAGGCCATGAAACAGCGCATTGAACCTTGCACCATCGGTGGTCATCACGGTGCCATAGTTTTGCGGCAGTTGGCCGAGCAGGAAAAAACCGAACATGCCGCCTTCACTGTCACCGCAGAAAGGAACGCCTGCATTTTTAGCCGCTGCCGACAAACCCGCTACCAAACTGCGCGTGCGTTCACTTAGAGCCTCATAGAAACCGGGTTTTTGTATTTCACGCAGCGTTTGCAACCCGCACGCGGTCGCAACCGGGTTGCCTGACAGGGTTCCGGCCTGGTAGACGGAGCCCATAGGTGCCAGCTGCTCCATTACGGCGCGAGTACCACCGAAAGCTGCCAGCGGCATGCCGCCGCCAATCACTTTGCCCAACACAGTCATGTCAGGCTTAAAGCCCGGAATGCTGCGTGCATAAACGCTTTGCGCGCCGCCAAGTGCGACGCGAAAGCCGGTCATGACTTCGTCGAACACCAGCAACACGCCATACCGGGTACACAGCTCCCGGCAGCGTTTCATGAAAGGCACGCTGGCGCGGACAAAATTCATGTTGCCGCAAATCGGCTCGATCATCAGGCAGGCGGTGCTGTCGCCGTGCACTGCAAAGCACTCTTCAAGTTGAGCAAGGTTGTTGTATTCAAGTACCAGCGTGTGCTGCACCACTTCAGGAGGCACGCCGGCACTGGTGGGGTTGCCGAAGGTCGCCAATCCCGAGCCGGCCTTGACCAGCAGGGCGTCAGCGTGGCCGTGGTAGCAACCTTCGAACTTGATGATCTTGCTGCGACCCG
>JANLYY010000272.1:0-4081 GCA_031365885.1 Polaromonas sp.
AAGATCATGACCTTGTGTTTTTTGAGCACCGGGTCGGTTTTGAGCAGGTCGATCAGCGCACGCAGCTTATCGTCATGGGCAGGCTTGAATTGGCGCAGCTCGTTTAAAAACTCTGCGAGCTGGTCAAGGTCTTGAAGAGAATCTGACAGGATTTGTGGCACTTCATAGAGGTTGCGATCAAGCAGCTCGACGGCCGCCAGAAGTTCTTCAGGGATCACGTCCTCTTCAGCCTCGTCATCATCCTCAATATTGAATATTTCTTTTTGCCGGGTGTCTACATGGCCGAGCATGTCGGCATGACGAATGCGCCAGCGTTCAAAGTTGGCGGCCTCATGCTTGGTGGTGCTGTTGACTTGCACAAACGCCATGACTTTGAGCAGCAGTTTTTGGCAAGACGATTCAAACGCGCTGGCCGAGCTTTCAAAGCGCTTAAGAAACAGAATGCGGATAAGTCCAACGACTTGCTTTTGTCGGTTGGCTTCAAAGCCGTCTTCGATGGGCACTTTGGGATATGCCAGTGGGTAGTACATAGGCAGCGTAAACAAAGGCGTTTTTTTATTGAATGCCTTCTCCAGCATGGTCAGTAACTTGCCGTAGGTCTTTTTAATTGAATAGTCGGCCACCTTGGGCGCTTCGCGCTCGGGAAAGAGCGCTTCGCGCGCGCCAGCCGTGATCTGGCTTTGCTTGACGTAGCCACGGCTGCGCTGGATGACCAGCTCACGCAGCAAAGGGTCATGTGACAACAGGTCAGTGGTCTCCAGCCCTGCCAGCTCGCCCTGCACAAGGTCTGCGCCCAGGCGCTTCATGAGATCTTTCTCCAGCTTGCGGAAGTGCCCTGGAAGCGAATGGATGCCCAGCGTGTCTTTAAAGTAATCAGCCTGCCGGTTGGTGAAGTGTTCAATCAAATGTTGAAGGTCAATCAACCGGTTGTTGATGGGTGTGGCCGTGAGCATGAAGAGCTGCTTGCCCTTGGCAAGGTCTTGCATCTGCCAATAGCGCGAGCGGCGATTTTTGACGCCTGGGTTGCGAAAGTGGTGTGCCTCGTCAACGATGACGACGTCGGCCTGCGCCGTGAGGCGTTCCATGCGCTCGGCCCATTCACCTCCACGCTGCAAGTCGGTGTGGTTAACGACGACCAGATTGGAGAAGTCTCCAAACAGCTCAGGCAGATAGTGGCGCAGGCTGGACTCCCATACGGGCTCGCGGCCAGACTTGGGAACGACGAGCAACACTTTTTTCCGCTCGAATTTCACCAAGCGCTCAATCAGCATCAAGCCGACAAAGGTCTTGCCCAAGCCAACGCCGTCACACAAAAAGGCACCACCAAACTTGCCACCGATCTTGAGCATGGCGCCGTAGCCGTCGCGCTGGTATTGGTCAAGCACGGGGTACATGCGGGATTGATTGCGCTCCCAGTCGCCTGCGGTTTCTTCGTAGTTGTTGAAATAGGCCTGCAATGATTTGGCATAGACCTCAAACGGCAAGTAGTTGCGAGTTTGGCGTTCTATAACTTTGAGCAGTTCATCAGACACGTCTTCAGCGTCGTTCCAGTGTGCCTAGTACGACTGCTGCAACTCTTCAACTTCGCGCCTAAGCTGCACGTTGAGCTCGACGTTGCCCGTCAGTCCCGGATAGGTGAAATTGCTGGAGCCCACCAGGGCAGACGAGCCGACTACAGCCAGCTTGCTGTGCGTGATGTAGGCCTTGGCGTGAAATTTTTTCTTGGTGTAGATGCGGCATTTGATTTTGCCGCTGGCGATGGCCTCGACGATTGAGGGCACACCGGTTAAAAAATCATTCTTGAGCTTCTCCCGTTCAATGCTGTCGTCAAGCTGGCTTCTGACCCTGGCAGAGCCTTCAACAAAGGCACGATGAGTGCGCTTGCTGACTTCGTCGCCCATCAAAATTCGAATCTGATCGAGCTTTTGCCATTTGCCGTCGAGCGCGAGCAGAGAGCCAATCTCGAAATACCCAGTAGCGATGTCAAACCGGGAGGAGATTTCGCTCCATTCAGCGAGGTAACTGAGTACTTTCCAGTCGTCGTCGCTGTTGTCGACGATGAATAAATCGTTACCTGTTTTTGTTGACATGCATGCTTTCTCGTTGGGTATACGCCGTAGCTTCAGCCGATTGTTGCACTACAGCTGGTGCAAACCCACTTAAGAGCAAGCAAACGGTCTAGCCTTGTCTATAATGCAAAACGCGGTGATATAGCTCAGTTGGTTAGAGCGCAGCATTCATAATGCTGATGTCGGTGGTTCAAGTCCACCTATCACCACCACCGAATTCAGTAGCTCAGACCGTATTTCAGACAGCCTCGCAGGTGCGCTTACCCAGTCACCTTCGGGGCTTTTTCGATTCAAGTTTTCTTTTTTCACCACAGCCTCTGGACAAACACCATGAACCGCTGCACTTCCCGACTCGTTGCCAGTAGCTTGCTGGCCTTTTCTGCGGCGCTCGCCAGCCTGCTCGCCGCAGCCCAAGGCGTCGGCGACCCGCCCGCCGTGCGTGATTTCCCCAAGAACGCGCTGCGCGGCCAATTGCTTGTGCTGGCCCCACCCGAAATTTCGATGGACGGCAAACCCGACCGGCTCTCACCGGGCGCGCGTCTGCGAAGCAGCGACAACCTGCTGCTGCTGACGGGCCAGGTCATCAACCAGAACCTGACCGTGAATTACCTGCGCGACAACATGGGCCTGGTGCAGCAGGTGTGGGTTCTGACTGACGCAGAAGCCAAATTGAAACGCCCCAATTCTCCACCGTCGTTCTTCAATTTCGTCTTCGGCTCCAGCCCCGACAAAACGCCACAAGACGACGGCAAAACGCCGTTCAACCAGCTGCCGAGCTACAAGCCTTGAGCCTGCGCTGCGGCGCCCGTCGCCGCGCTGTTTCTTGCGTTTTAGGTATCAAAAATGCCGCTAGCCCACGCAAACCGTGCGCAAGCAGCTATTAATTCAGTAGCACATCATGAGAAAAAAAGTCTTCATCAAAACCTTTGGCTGCCAGATGAACGAGTACGACTCCGGCAAGATGCAGGACGTGCTGCATGCCGCGCAAGGCTACGAGCCGACGCAGAGCATCGACGACGCCGATCTGATTTTGTTCAACACCTGCTCGGTGCGCGAGAAGGCGCAAGAGAAGGTGTTCAGCGATCTGGGCCGCGTCAAGCACCTGAAAGAAAAAGGCGTGTTGATCGGCGTCGGCGGTTGCGTGGCGAGCCAGGAAGGCGCGGCCATTATCCAGCGCGCGCCCTATGTAGACGTGGTGTTTGGCCCGCAAACGCTGCACCGGCTGCCGGATTTGCTGTCAAAGCGCATCAGCCTGGGCAAGCCGCAGATCGACATCAGCTTTCCTGAAATCGAAAAATTTGACCACTTGCCGCCAGCCCGCGTCGAAGGCGCCAGCGCCTTCGTCAGCATCATGGAAGGCTGCTCGAAATACTGCAGCTACTGCGTGGTGCCTTACACGCGCGGTGAAGAGGTTTCACGGCCGTTTGATGACGTGCTGGTTGAGGTCGCCGGGCTGGCCGACCAGGGCGTGAAGGAAGTGACGCTGCTGGGCCAGAACGTCAATGCGTACCGGGGCAAGATGGGTGAGTCTGCGGAGATCGCCGACTTCGCCACGCTGCTCGAATACGTGCATGAGATTCCCGGCATAGAACGCATCCGTTACGTCACCAGCCACCCGAACGAGTTCACGCAGAGCCTGATCGACGCCTACGGCAAGCTGCCCAAGCTCGTCAACCATTTACATCTGCCGGTGCAGCACGGCTCTGACCGCATATTGATGGCGATGAAGCGCGGCTACACGGCGATGGAATACAAAAGCACAATCAGGAAACTGCGCGCAATTCGCCCCGACCTGGCGATGAGCAGCGACTTCATCGTCGGCTTTCCCGGTGAGACCGAAGAAGACTTCGACAAGCTGATGAAGCTGGTTGATGACATTGGCTACGACACCTCCTTCAGTTTTATTTACAGCCCGCGCCCCGGTACACCCGCCGCCGCACTGCACGACGACACGCCGCACAGCGTCAAGCTGAAACGCCTGCAGCGCCTGCAGGCCACGCTCGATGAGAGCG
>JANLYY010000012.1:0-3095 GCA_031365885.1 Polaromonas sp.
GCGCTGGCCGTCAGGGGCAAGGTCGAGCAGGCCGTCGTTTATGACCCGACCCGCAACGATTTGTTTTGCGCCACCAAAGGCCGCGGCGCTTACATGAACGACCGGCGCCTGCGCGTCGCCAAACGCAACCGCATTCAGGAAGGCCTGATTTCCACCGGCTTTCCGTATCGCCCCGGCGACAAACTCAGAACCTACCTCGACATGCTGGGCGAGGTGATGAGCCAGTGCGCGGGCGTGCGCCGCCCGGGTGCTGCGGCGCTCGACCTGGCTTATGTCGCTGCCGGCTACAGCGACGGTTTTTTTGAAGGCAACCTGAAGCCGTGGGACGTGGCGGCGGGCTCGCTGCTGGTGACAGAAGCCGGCGGCCTGATCGGCAACTTCACCGGCGAGTCTGACTTTTTGCACCAGGGCGAATGCGTCGCTGGCAACCCGAAAATCTACGGCCAGCTGGTCGCCACACTGGCCAAATACAGCAAGTTTGCCGGTGTTGGTGACAAGGCCGCCGTGCGTCAGGCTGCGCTGAATGCCGCAGCGGCCGCGAGCCAGAATGAGGACGACGAGGCGCCCGCTGAACCGGTCGCGCCTGCTGCGCCCAAAGCCACGCTGACGTCGCGCCGCATTAAGGCCGTGAGCCCCGTCGCTGCTGCAGCGCCCAAGCTGCCCGACGCGCCGTTTTAACTTGCGTCTGGCAGCCGGTATTTATTTCAATCAGCACCCCGCCGCGAGTCAGTCCCGCGAATGAGTGACTTCCTTGGCCTTGACGGCGTGAAGCATCCAGAACCTGTATCGGCGGTGGCTTCAAAACACACGCCGATGATGGCCCAGTACCTGGCCCTCAAGGCCGGCTACCCGGACACGCTGCTGCTCTACCGCATGGGCGATTTTTACGAGGTGTTTTTTGCCGACGCCGAAAAAGCCGCGCGCCTGCTCGACATCACGCTGACAAAACGTGGTGCGTCGAATGGCGAGCCGATCCCCATGGCGGGCGTGCCGTTTCATTCGCTCGAAGGCTATCTGGCCAAGCTGATCAAGCTCGGTGAGTCGGTGGCGATTTGCGAGCAGGTCGGTGACGTGGCCACCAGCAAAGGCCCGGTTGAGCGCAAGGTGGTGCGCGTCGTCACACCGGGCACGCTGACTGACTCGGGACTGCTCAGCGACAAGGACGAATCAATTTTGCTGGCCGTACACCAGGGCACGCGCAATAGCTGCGGCCTGGCCTGGCTCAGCGTCACGCAGGGGGCGATTCACCTGGCGCAGTGCGCGCCTGACGAACTTGAAGCCTGGCTGGCGCGCATCGCGCCGAGCGAGCTGATCTACAACATCGACGTGACGCCAGCGTTCGTGCAGAATGTAAAAGCCTTGCGCAGCGCTGCCACTGCCCGTCCCGCCTGGCAGTTTGACGCGGCGCTGGGCGCGCGCCTTCTGCTGGCCCAGCTCAAAGTCGCTTCGCTGGCATCGTTTAACGCTGAAAATCTGAGCGACGCTCACGCCGCCGCTTCCGCGCTGCTGGGCTACGCCGAACACACTCAAGGCCGGGCGTTGCCGCATGTGCAGACGTTAATCGTGGTGCGGCCCGACGAGTTGATCGAGCTGCCGCCGACCACGCGCCGCAACCTCGAATTGACGCAAACGCTGCGCGGCGAAGATTCGCCAACGCTGTTTTCACTGCTCGACACCTGCGCCACCGGCATGGGCAGCCGCGCGCTAAAAAGCTGGTTATTGAGCCCGCGCCGCGACCGCACACAAGCCGCCGAACGCCTCGCAACCATCACGCAATTGCGCGGCGGCCTGCAGCAAATCCTGCGCAGCCAGCTCAAAGGCAGCAGCGATGTGGAGCGCATCACCGCCCGCATCGCGCTGCGCCAGGTGCGGCCGCGTGAGCTGGTTGGTTTGCTGTTGACGCTACAAAAAACAGAGCTGCTTACGCACGTATCCATTGGGCTAACGGCACTTTTGAGCACTATTTTTGATGATTTGAAGCCGCCGGCCGGTTGCGCCGATTTGCTCAAGCGCTATTTGCTTGACGAGCCCGCTGCGCTGATTCGCGACGGCGGCGTCATCAACCACGGCTGCGATGCCGACCTGGACGAGCTGCGCGCGATTCAAGGCAACTGCGACGGTTTTTTGCTTGACCTCGAAGGCCGCGAAAAAGCCCGCACCGGCATTGCCAACCTGCGCGTGCAGTACAACCGCGTGCATGGTTTTTTCATCGAGGTGACGCAGGGGCAGCTTGACAAGGTGCCGAGTGATTACCGGCGTCGCCAGACCCTGAAGAATGCCGAACGCTACATCACGCCCGAATTAAAAGCCTTTGAAGACAAGGCGCTGTCGGCCTCGGAACGCGCACTGGCACGCGAAAAGTTTTTGTATGAAGAGTTGCTGGACCAGCTGCAGGGATTTATTGCGCCGCTGAGTGCGTTGGCCCGCGCCCTCGCCTCGCTGGATGCGTTGTGCGCACTGGCCGAACGCTCGCTCACCCTGAACTGGGCCGCGCCGGTGTTCGTCAAGGAGCCGTGCATTGCGATCACCGAAGGCCGGCATCCGGTGGTCGAAGCGCGGCTGGCCGAGCTAGGGGCCGGCGCCTTCATCGCCAATGACTGCAGCATGGGCAGCAAGCAGCGCATGCAGGTTATCACCGGCCCCAACATGGGCGGCAAATCAACCTATATGCGGCAGGTCGCGCTGATCGTGCTGCTGGCCAGCGTTGGCTCTTATGTGCCGGCGGCCAGTTGCCGGCTCGGGCCTATCGACGCGATCCACACCCGCATCGGCGCGGCCGACGACGTGGCCAATGCACAGTCAACGTTCATGCTGGAGATGACGGAGGCGGCGCAGATTCTTCACGCCGCCACGCCTGCGTCTCTGGTGTTGATGGACGAAATCGGGCGCGGCACCTCGACCTTTGACGGCCTTGCGCTGGCCGCTGGCATTGCTGCCTATCTGCACAACAAGACGCAGGCCTTCACGCTGTTTGCCACGCATTATTTCGAGCTGACCGAATTTCCGGCGCAGCACCATGCGGCCATCAACGTACACGTCAGCGCGGTTGAATCGGGCAACAGCATTGTGTTCATGCACCATATCGAGCCGGGGCC
>JANLYY010000060.1:0-7421 GCA_031365885.1 Polaromonas sp.
GGGGTATCTGATCAATAGAGCTATGCGCTGGATTTCGTCAAGGCAGATGCGTTCTGCCGACCGTGCTTTTAGTTTATGCCTTTGCAGCTCCTTCATCAGCTGGGGCCGGGCGGGTCACTGCTTTTTACAGCCCCAGCAGAGCCACAAGACCAGTTGACATGCTATTTAAATAATAGCTACTTGCGCACATATTACGCGGGCTACAGGCTGATTTCTCTTAAGTTTTAGGGTTGATGCAGCCGCTTGCCGGCCTCAGGCAGTGTCCGCACATCCCTAAAATACGCCGCATGCACATACATATTCTGGGGATTTGCGGCACCTTCATGGGCGGCCTGGCGGCCCTCGCGCGTGAAGCGGGCCACAAGGTGACGGGTTGCGACGCGGGCGTTTACCCGCCGATGAGCGACCAGCTGCGCGCGTTGGGCATCGAGCTGATCGAAGGCTACAGCGTCGATCAGATGGCCTTGAAGCCGGACATGTTCGTCATTGGCAACGTGGTGTCGCGCGCCCGGCTGCCTGACGGAAAGCCACGCGAGCGCCGCGCCGGGCCGCCCCAAGCAAGCTCGGCCCCCTCGGGGGGCAGCGCAGTACGCGAAGCGACAAGCGTGGGGGTTCCAAGGTATGCGTTGATGGAGGCCATCCTGAATGCTGGTGCGCCCTACACCAGCGGCCCAGAATGGCTGGCCGCGCATGTGTTGCAGGGACGCCATGTACTGGCCGTCGCGGGCACGCATGGCAAAACCACAACGACGGCGATGTTGGCGTGGATTCTGGAGAGTGCGGGACTGCAGCCGGGCTTTCTTGTCGGCGGCGTGCCGCTTAATTTCGAAGTGTCTGCAAGACTGGGGTCGGGAAAATACTTCGTAATAGAGGCCGACGAATACGACACCGCATTTTTCGACAAACGCAGCAAGTTCATTCACTACCGACCGCGCACGCTGATTTTGAATAACCTCGAGTTTGACCACGCCGACATTTTTGATGACCTGGCAGCCATTGAGCGCCAGTTTCACCACCTCGTTCGCACCGTGCCTTCCGAAGGCCGCGTGATCAGCAATGCGGGCGAGGCGGCGCTGCAGCGGGTGCTGGGCAAAGGCTGCTGGAGTGAATCGGTACTGTTCGGGAAAGACCGGTTGGACAAGGGCTTCTCAGCCAGCGGCGAGGCGGATGACTTTGCCGTGCTGAAAGACGGCCAGCCAGTCGGGCAGGTTCGCTGGGCCGTAAGCGGCGTCCACAACCAGCTCAACGCACTGGCCTCCATCGCCGCAGCCGAGCACGTCGGCGTGCTACCCGAGCAGGCCACGCAGGCACTGGCGACATTCCAGAACGTCAAGCGCCGCATGGAACTGCGCGGTGTGGTGCCGTACAAAAAATCAGGTGTGAGCGGTAACGTCGCCGTCTATGACGATTTCGCCCACCACCCAACAGCGTTTCGCACCACCATCAACGGGCTGCGTCGCCAGCTGAACAGCACCAGCCACAGCACAGACCGCATCCTGGCCATCTTCGAGCCGCGCAGCAACACCATGAAGCTCGGCAGCATGACAGCGCAACTGCCCTGGAGCCTGGAGCAGGCCGACCTGGCGTTTTGCCACGCAGGCGGGCTTGACTGGGACGCCCGCGCCGCACTGGCGCCCATGGGCCTGCGGGCGCAGGTGGCTGACACCATCGACAAATTGCTGGCGCAAGTCATGGCAGCAGTGCAACCCGGCGACCAGCTGGTCTGCATGAGCAACGGCGGCTTTGGCGGCATTCATGCGCGGCTGCTGGACGCGCTCAAGAACTGACTCAGACTGACCTTCCATGCTACGTTTATTCGCTATTAATTTAATAGCTGCTTACGCACGTATTCATTGGACTAGCGGCCTAAAACACTGTTAAATGTGGTTGTGTCGGCGGCTCACTGCCGGTTCAGGTCAGCAAAGCCAAAGCTGCCAAAACATCGTCCCTGGTGCGGTAGCTGCCAAACGCCTTGATGTCCTGCTCGCGCACGATGGGGAAGGTTCCCAGAATGTAGGCCGCATCGTCGGCGTTCAGGCCATAAAGCCAGAAAAACAGCGCATCCAGTGCCGCCAGACGCGCGCGGCGCTCTTCGTCGTTCCATGCGAATGGCGGCAGCACCTGCCCCGCTGCATCCACATAGCCGAGGTCACGCGCAAACGGCGCCATGTCGTGCGCGGTGTAGGTCAGCGCCAGCACCTGGGGAATCACAAAGTCGGCGACGGTTGGCTGCGGTTGATGGCCGTTCATCAGCTTGCCGGCGCGCATGGCTTGGGCGAAGGCGGTGGGCAGCGGGTCGTTGAAGCGGGTTGGGGCGATGAACGGGAGTTGTTCGAGGATGAACAAATTGATCGTCTGCCCTTGCAGCTTTTGGCGCAGACCAAAGTCAAAAGCCAAGGCGTTCAGATTTGCAACTATCAACGAAACAGTCCGCACGGCATCTGTGGGGGCAAGCCCTTGCGGTATGAGCAGGGGCACCTTGTTGCCAAACCCGGTGGAAGGTAGCAGCGTCGCAATCATGCTGCGTTCATTGGTCGGTGCAGATATCTCTTTGTAGCCAAGTGCCCACTCGTATGGATTCGATGTTGTCTCAGCGGCCCGCACGAAAAATTGAGGTTTCGGATAGCGGTCCGAGCTGATTTTTTCGATCACTGAAATCGTTTCAGGCTGTGCCGCCCGATGCAGATTTTCCACATTCACCACAACGTCCGCCGCACGGTGGTCGTACATCTGCACCATCTTGCCCTCGTACAGCGGCACGGCCTCAGCGCCTTTTGCATCCACCCAGCGATTCAGTGCGGCGGGCTTGAAGCCTTGTTTCTTCAACTCTTCGGCTTTCAAAAACAGGCCGGAGTCGTTGGTCATGTGAAACATGGTCACGTACTTGACGGGCCACACCTTCACGTCGGGCTGTTTGCCAGTGGACTTGCTTTCAAGCCCATGCCTGACCAGCACCGGGTGCGCGGCATAAAGCCTGAGCGTAATGTCTGCATCGCGCTGGCTGCGGAAGATAGGAGCGGCCCCGGTGTTGGGGTTCACGCGTTGAAAATCATCAGAGGTAAGCGCGAGCGTTCGAGCCGGGTTGTCCAATTCAGCTATTTGGTGAAGATAAAACGCGCAACGGGTTTGCTTAAAGATGCGGGCTGGGCCACCAAACAATAAAACGCAAAATTTGAAGCGCGAATCCACATCCGGAAAAAACGCTTTGCGATTCTCAAAGTCAAACAGCGCACCCAGCCGGCCCGTACCGCTCAACGAGCGGAAGAATTCCGCTGCGCCTTTATCAGCCGCGATCCCGCTGGGCGTGAGCAGCGCAATCAGCCCGTCTTTGGCGGCCAACGACTGGGCGCGCTCGACAAACAGGCTGTACAAGTTCACGTCACCGCCGCCCAGCATCGGGTAGTCGCCACTGCCCAATTTGCCATTGCCCAGCACGCGGGCATTGGCCTCGGAGCGCTCGCAGGCCAGCCGGTACTGCGCCCACAAATCCACTACCGGCGGCGTGTTGGTGCCGGTCTGGATCATTTGCACGCCTTGCAACGCAGCGATCATTTTTTTGCGATCAGCAGCGCGGCTTTGGGCCGCAATGGCCGGGCTGCGCTCGGAAAACCATTCCACTTCCTGCAGCTTGATTCGGTCCCACGGCGGGTTGCCGATGATGGCGTCAAACCCGCCTCGGGAGCCGGCGCCAAACACCGTCGGAAAGCTGGTCCACCAGTGGAAGAAGGTTTCCCGCGCTGCAAGCTCGCGGGCGCGGGCCATCAAGTCATTGGCGGCTTGCGTGGCGGCGTCGTTACCCGCAAGCTTGCCAGCGCCGATCACCGTGACCAGGTTTTGGCCGGGCTCCAGCAGCTTGACGAGGCCTTCCAGTAGCGGATTCGGGGAGCCCTCACCCCTGCCCTCTCCCGTGCTCGGGAGAGGGGGCGATACCGGACTTGCTCCCTTGCCCCCTTGGGGAGAGGGTTGGGGTGAGGGTGCGGCTTTGAGCAGCTTGGGTAGCTTGCTTATCTTGTCTACAGGCCAGCCCGGCACCAGCCAGCGCAGCGCGCGCCAAAAGTCGAGCACAGCGTGAATCGGCGCCACTTGGGCTGCAGCTTCGGTAGCCAGTTGTTTGGACAGCTGCGCCTCGGCCATGTCCACATCCGTCAGATCAGCGACCTGCGCAATGTTTTTGGCAGCCAGTGCCAGCCGGTCAAACTCACTGCTTAAGAGCAACGCGCCCAGGTTTTGCAAACCGCGTTGCACGTCTGGCAACTTTTCGCCGTGCAGGCTGTCACCAATCTTGAGGTGGTGGTCCAGAAAGCTGAGGGGTGCGCCGACGGTAAAGGTATGCAGCCACAACGCGGTTTTAGCCAGTTCCACAGCCATCGGATTTTTGTCAACACCGAAAATGGTTTTCTTCAAGATCATGCGGCGCACGATGTGGCGGTCATCAAGTTGCGCATCCGTCACCGCCCAGCCGTGGTCTTTGGCGGTGGTTTTGATGCTTTGTCGAATCGCGGCTATCCGCTGCAGCACCGGGCTTTGCCACGGGCGACCGGACTCCATCAGGTGCGCAGCCCACGCTTGCGCACCCACCAGATGTGTTGCGGTAGTGATCGCTTCGAGCACACAGTCAGCCAAATAGTCAACCAGCGCCACCAAAAAATGGCCACTGCCCATGGCCGGGTCGCAAATTTTGAGTTCCAGAATCTGGCTGGCTGGGTCAAGCGCGTCGAGTGCGTCCCAGTCGCCGGGGTTGAGCGAGCCCTTTTTACCGATCTTTTTAAGGTGCGCTTCAAACGCGTCCATGCGCTCGGTGGCCAGCAGGCCAACCGACTCGCGCAAGATCAGCCGCACCAGGTCGTCATGCGTGTAGTAGCTGCCCGAGACTTTGCGTGCAAAGCTGGCCGGTGCGGCCGTGATGCGATTGATTTCGGGCTTGTCTTTGAAGTCGTCTTTGGCCTGCACTTCATGCACCAGGCTGTATTCCAGCAGGCGCTCGTAGATGCCGCCCAGGTGCGAGACGGACAAGTCGCGGTAGTTGATACAGCCGCGCAACAAGTCTTCGGTGCGGCGCGACAAAGCATCAATGATCGGAGCCATCACCTTGTCCGGCACTTTGGTTCGCGTCAGTAGCAAAGACCGAGCGCGATTGAAGAGCCCGCCGTTATAGGCAGGCATGCCAATGTCATCATCGCCCTCATCTACGAGCTGAATGACACCTTGAAGTGAAAGCCAGACTTTGGCCATCGTGCTAGAAAAAGTAGCGCCCGCATCCACCTTGTCCCGCACCTCCTCCCGCAGTCGCCGCACGCTATAAGGCGCGTAACGCGCATCGCGAACCGGCAGCAAATTACGGTCTTCGGCGTAAAACAAAAACAGCAGGCGGTACAGCAGTACCAGCGCGGCTTCGCGCACTTCGTCCAGGTATTCGGGCGTGAACTGATTGCGCTTGAACTGGCCGTAGCCGATTTCATGCATTTTTGCATGCAGGTCGCCACGCGCCAGCGCATCAGCGAGTTGCGGAAAAATGTCAGAGAAGACGCGCGCGCCCAGGTCTTGCGAGACTTTTTCTTCGTACAGCCGCGCTTCGTTCAGGGCGTAGGCGTGGAAGGTTCGGCCTGCATTGTCCCAAGCCTGCGGCAAAAATGCCTCGCGCTGAAAGAACAAATAAAACAATCGCAGCGCGTGGCCGGGTTCAATTTCATCGAGCTCGTGCTGCATGCCGGGCAAGCCGATCGCAGCGGCCACATCGATTTCAAAAAACTCTTCAGCGCGCGAGCGGGCGTCCTGCCAGTACAGCCGCCACACCGCACCGTTGGTGAGCAGGCCCCACTTGATGGCGCGGTCTGATGCGACATCAACGCGGCTGAGGTAACGCAGCATTTGCGACGACGGCGCGTCGGGGTCAAAGGCGTCCTGGCCGTCGCCCCGATCTAGCGGGCGCAACCAGCGTTTGGCCTCCAGAATGGCCAGGCCGTGGCGGTAGCGGCGGTCGTCTTTGGACTCGCGCAGCGCGTCGGCTTTTTTGTCGCCAGAGGCAAACAACAGGCAGTCGGGCACGGCCTCGCGGCCCTTAAGGTCGGCGTTGACCTGCGGCAGAAAATCATCAGCCCATCCCAAAGCTGCCAGCACTTTGTGAATGACGAGCTGCTCGGTCTGCGCCTCGTTGTTGCTGGAATCGACGCTGGAGCCCTGGAAAATACCCGCGAGCGCGTCACGAAACACCGTAAAGGCAGCGTCAGTCAGGTCTCGATGGGGAGGCGTTTCGCTGATGCCACGGGTCAAAAAATCCTGAGTGAAAAGTTGCCCTTGCATAGCGTGTGTGCGAATGATGCCTGTGGAGTTAGCAGCGAGTGTAAGTGGCAGCGTGCGGGCCTCTGCACGTCAAGCGAAACAGAAACCCATTGCTATTATTTTAATAGCTTATTACGCACGTATTTATTGGGCTAGAGGCCTATTTAACCCACAAACACTAGAAGCAGCGAGCAGCAAAGGCGTTTCGACCGCTGCGTGCCGCAAAACGTCTCGGCAAGGCATCAGGCAAGGCACTACCTGGCCCGGCGCGCCAGCACTGACGCCGACAGCGACTCCAGCACGTCGAGCGAATCGCCCCACGACAAACACGCATCGGTGATGCTTTTACCGTATTCCAGCGCCTTGGCGTCATCTTTGCCGGGCGTGAACTTCTGTGCGCCGGGGTTCAAGTGGCTTTCGACCATCAGGCCGAACACCTGCTTTGAGCCGCTGGCCACCTGCGTGGCAATGTCACGCGCCACATCGACCTGCTTTTCATGCTGCTTGGAGCTGTTGGCATGGCTGCAATCGACCATCAAGCTGGTCGGCAAACCGGCCGCTGCCAGCTCTTTGCAGGCGGCGCCGACGCTGGCGGCGTCATAGTTGGGCGCCTTGCCGCCGCGCAAAATCACATGGCAGTCTTTGTTGCCGTTGGTCTGCACGATGGCGACCTGGCCGTTTTTATGCACTGACAAAAAGTGGTGGCCGCGCGCTGCGGCCTGAATCGCGTCGGTGGCGATGCGGATATTGCCGTCGGTGCCGTTTTTAAAGCCGATGGGCGCCGACAGGCCTGAAGCCAGCTCGCGGTGTACCTGGCTTTCAGTGGTGCGCGCACCAATCGCGCCCCAGGCAATCAAGTCGCCGATGTACTGCGGTGAAATCACGTCGAGAAATTCACTACCCGCCGGCAGGTCGAGGCGGTTGATGTCGATCAGCAACTGGCGCGCAATACGCAGGCCTTCGTCGATGCGAAAGCTTTCGTCCAGATACGGGTCGTTGATCAGGCCTTTCCAGCCGACGGTGGTGCGCGGCTTTTCGAAATAGACGCGCATCACAATGAACAGGCGGTCATTGAGTTCATCGCGCAGGGCCACCAGTTTGCGGGCGTATTCGAGGGCGCCTTTCGGGTCGTGCACGGAGCA
>JANLYY010000084.1:0-24164 GCA_031365885.1 Polaromonas sp.
GCAAAGTACAAAACAAAGGCGTTAAGCCCTGGAATAGCGGCCTGCGGCAACAGCGCGCGCCGCGCGGCGATGTAGCCGCACAGCACCAGGGCGAAGAAGGGGAAGGTGACGAGAAGAATGGAAAGCACAAATCGTCCGAACTTAAAACAGCATGAGGAAAGCGGCCAACGGGACAATAGCCAAAGGCACCGGCGACTGGTTTTTCAGTTTTTCGACAACGCCAGTGGCCATGGGCTCTTTGGTGACCATGATGCACGCCTCGCAGCCATGGTCATGCGACAGACGAGCTGCCTTGAGCACATCTTTGTCCTGCACTTCGTTGCGGTACTTCACCTCAACACCGATGCGGGTTGAACCCAGATCCACAATGAAATCGATCTCGTCATTGTTGCGCCGCCAGTAGCCCAGCTCGACCAGCCCCGGCCAGCGCCGCAGGTGGTTGGCCACCACGTTTTCAGCATAGGCACCCATCAGCGTCGTGTCAGCGACCATCTGCGCCTGACTGAGTTTGAGCACCGCGTTGCGCACCGCCAGGTCAAGGAGATAGGTCTTGAAGTTACCAGCCTTCGGCGTTGATTTGGTGCTGGTGTGCTTGTGCAGCCGCCAGACCAGATCGGTTGCTTCAAGCAGCGGAAAATAGGTTTCGATGGTGCTGCGCGCCAGCCCGATTTCGCTGCTTATCTGCGACAGGTTGGACTCGCGGCCCGGGTCTTTCAGCAGGCCCAGATAAATGCGCCGCAGCATTTCGGGCTTGCGAAATTCAGCGGCGACCAGCAGGTCTTCGAAGATGACGCGCTCGACCTGGTTTTGATACAGGTATTCCTGCTTGGCGAGGAGCGTGGGGAGGTTCCAGACTTCGGGGAAGCCGCCTTCGAAGATGAAGTTTTGAAGAAGATTAGCCGTCTGCAAAAATTCTCCTGGTGAGAAATCCAGTAGAAATTCAGACAGCTCTTCGACGAACGAAGAAGGCTCAAAATGCGCAAGGAACGAGCCGTGTGCTCGGAGAGCAGATACATCGGAATAGAGGTGCCGCACTCCGACCCACTCCCGAAAACTAAACGGCAACACATGAAAGTCTTTAATCCGCCCCAGCAAACTCTCCCGTGACTTCTTGAAAATCGGCGCACTGGCCGAGCCGGACACGACAAAGCGCACGGACGTCTTCAGGTCGTAGTACTTTTTAAGGTACAGCTCCCAGCGCGGAAAGCGTTGAATCTCGTCAAGAAAAAGATAGGTCAGCCCTGATTTCGACGCCTGAACCGCTGCCGCAACCAGGTCGTTAAAAAACTGGTCCTGGTTGAAGCCGGGAATCTCCAGTCCCGGGTCCTGCATCGAAAAATACACGATGCGATTGGCCTGGGCCTGCGGGTCGGGCGCATCCGCGATGAGTTGCTGTATGCATTGCTGCAGCAAGGTACTTTTGCCGACGCGGCGCGGCCCGGTGACCGAGACCATCTGCGGCAGTTGTTTGACGTCTGCATACAGGTCGTCAAATACGTCGCGACGGAATGACGGCAGTCCTTCAAATGCCAGTTCAGGCCCCTGCCACCACAGGTTGTAGGCCTGCAGGATGTCGAAAGTGGCAAAAAAAGAAGGATTGGTGGCGGTCACAGTGCAAATTATGCATATTTGATGTTATTAAGTCAAATATGCATAATTTGGTATCGTCAACTCATTCTCCGATTCGATGAGGCCCGGCCGGTATGATTTACCGTCCGCCGCCAATCCGTCCTTGCCAAGCCGTTTATCGGCTCTGCGCTTTCACTGCACTTTCTCCGAATCGATTTCTCCCATGTCAGACGGCCTCAATCTCGCCCAGCAGGAAGCCGTCAACTACCTGCACGGCCCGTGCCTGGTGCTGGCGGGTGCCGGTTCGGGCAAGACGCGGGTGATCACGCACAAGATTGGTCGGCTGATCCAGTCGGGGCTGAAGGCTGAGCAAATCGCGGCGATTACCTTTACCAACAAGGCCGCCGCCGAGATGCGCGAACGCGCCAAAACGCTGATCGGCAAACAGGCCAAGGCCGTGGTGATCTGCACCTTTCATGCGCTGGGGGTGCGCATGTTGCGGCAGGACGGCGCGGCGCTGGGCCTGAAGCCGAAATTTTCGATTCTGGACACCGACGATGTCACCAGCATGTTGAAAGACGCGGGCGGCAGCACCGACGCGGCCACCGCGCGGCAATGGCAGTGGACCATCAGCCGCTGGAAAAACAGCGGGCTGAACGCGGAGCAGGCCGAGGCGCAGGCCAGCGGCAACGAAGAAAAAACCATCGCCCGCATCATGGCGCGCTACGAAGAGCGTTTGACCGCCTACCAAAGCGTGGACTTCGATGATCTGATCGGCATGCCGCTCAAATTGCTGCAAGAGCATGAGGCGGTGCGCAGCAAGTGGCAGGCCGCCCTTGGCCATGTGCTGGTCGATGAATACCAGGACACCAACGCCACGCAGTACGAAGTGCTGAAGCTGCTGGTGGGCGCACGGGGGCGCTTCACCGCGGTCGGTGATGACGACCAGTCGATTTACGGCTGGCGCGGCGCCACGCTCGATAACCTGAAAAAATTGCCACAGGATTTTCCGGACCTGAAGGTGGTGAAGCTGGAGCAAAACTACCGCTCGACCAGCGCCATCTTGCGCGCCGCCAACAACGTGATTGGCCCGAACCCAAAGCTGTTCCCGAAGACGCTTTTCAGCGAACTGGGCGAAGGCGAGCCGGTGCGCGTGGTCGATTGCGACAGCGAAGAGCACGAGGCCGAGCGCGTGGTGGCACGCATCCAGAGCCTGCGCGCCGAAGGTACGCTGCAGGCGGCGGGCGGCCAGTACCGCGAGTGGAAAGATTTTTGCGTGCTGTACCGCGCCAACCACATGGCCAAGCCGTTTGAAAAAGCCTTTCGCAAGGCCAACATTCCTTACAAGGTGTCGGGTGGGCAGGGCTTTTTCGACCGCACCGAGATCAAGGACCTCTGCAGCTGGATGGTCTTGATGGTCAACAACGACAACAACGCGGCCTTCATCCGGTCCATCAAGACGCCGAAGCGCGGCATCGGCCACACCACGCTGGGTGCACTGAGCACTTTTGCTGATCAGTACAAACTCAGTCTGTTTGAGGCGCTGTTCAGCAACTCACTGGGCGCGATGCTTCCGGCCAAGGCCGTGGGTTCATTGCAGGAATTTGGCCGTTATATCAATGACCTGGAATATCGCGCGCGGCGCTGCGTCGGTGCTGAAGACGCGCGCGCGTTCCTGACCGAATGGCTGAAAGAAATCGATTACGAAAAGCATCTGTACGACGGCGAAGACAGCGAAAAAGTCGCCGCCGCGCGCTGGACCAATGTGATGGATTTTTGCGACTGGATGGCGCAGCGCTGCGGCGGCCAGATCGACGACGTGGCGGGCGCGACGATGGCTACTGACACCAAGACCATGTTGGAAGTGGTGCAGACGATTGCGCTGCTGTCGACCATTAGCGAGCGCGAAGGCGATCAGAACGTGGTGACGCTTTCGACGCTGCATGCAGCCAAGGGGCTGGAGTGGCCGCATGTGGTGCTGGCCGGCGTCAACGAGGGCCTGCTGCCGTTCAAGCTCGACGACAAAAACGGAACCGACAGCGAAGAAAACATCGCGCAGCGGCTGCAGGAAGAGCGCCGCCTGATGTATGTGGGCATCACGCGCGCGCAGCGCACGCTGGCCGTGAACTGGCTGCGCCGCCGCAAAAAGGGGCGCGAAACCGTCGCTGGTGTGGCGAGCCGGTTTATCGCGGAGATGGCGCTCGACAAAGCCACCGTGCGCGAAGACCCGCGCGAAAAAATCAGGGCGCTGCGGGCAGAGTTTGCGCAAAAATCAGCGGCTGCGCTGGCGGCTGCAGCGGCGACCGACGCCCGCTAGTACGACACCAACGCCTCCACTCACCGAACCCATCGACACTTTCATGAGCTTTACCTTTCTCCGATCTGCTATATTTTTCATAGCTGCTTGCGTAGGTATTACCTGGGCTACAGCCCAAAACAGCAGTAAAAAAGAATGCATGCCCGCCAGCCAGATGAAGGCCGAACAATTGTTTGGTGCCTGGACGGTGCGTTTTGCCAGCCCGCCCGCCGGGCTGCCAGCCACGGCCACGATGCGGCTGGAGCGGCATGAAGAGTTTGCGGACAGCCTGGCCGGCGTGGTTTTACGCCAGTTGCCGCGCGTGGGCGACAAGGCGGCCCCAGGCGTACACGCGGGCACGGCGCAGCTGGCCGGTGACCTTGAAGGCGGTCTGCTGCTGCTCGATGAATCTTCTGATAATGTCAGCATTACCGGCACGTGGAACGGCGAAATGGTGGAAGGTTCATGCGGCAAAATTTTTCGCGGCACCTGGAAAGACACCAGCGCCAATGCACCAGCCAATGCGCCCGACATCCCCTTCACCCTGACCAAAAAGCCCTGAGCCGGCGCGGCTTGACTGGTTTGACTGCCTGCTTTTCCGGTCAACTTCCCAAGTGCCTTGGCAACCGCCATCCAACAACGCCACCCACGCAGACACCATGCCGAAACCACCCTTCCACCAGCGTTTTTTGATGAGCCTGTCCATGCACCCGCTTCACAAGCTCCACCGATTCAGGCAGCTATTTTTGACAGGGTTCTGTTTCGGTGCCGCCTGGCTGGCCGCCAGCCAGGCGCAAGCCCAAAGCCCCGCCACCGGACGCGCGCCGGCCCTGGGCTGGCAGGCTTGCCAGGCCATAACCGGCGAACCGGCAGTGCAGCTGAAATGCTTTCAGGACTGGGCCGCGTCACAAGCGCCTGCCAACTCGCCCGCGCCAGAGATCACACTGGCGCCCGCCAACCCGGCAACCGGCCAGCCCGCCACGCCAGTGCTTTTATTGCCCGCGCTGAATACCGAGGCGCCCGACGGCAAGCCGATCGGTTGCCGCAACGACCAGTATTCGGAGCTGTCGCGCTTTTGGGAGCTGCAGCGCGCCACCGACTGCGACACCTTTGCATTGCGTGGCTTCCGGCCACTAACAGCCGGGCTGGTGGCGTCGAACACGGTCAACCGGCAACCGACATCGCCAGGGGTGGGCGCGTCCGCCACCACCGCAGAAAACTACCAGCGCGGCGAAACCAAGCTGCAGTTGTCGGTGCGAACAAAAATCGCCAAGGGGCTGTTTAAAAACGGCCGCGAAGATGACGATGACCATGATTCGCTGTGGGTGGCTTACACGCAGAAAAGCTACTGGCAGCTTTTCAACTCCGAGCTGTCACGGCCTTTTCGCACCACCGACCACGAACCCGAGCTGGTCTACATCTACCCGCACCAGATTGCACTGCCGGGCGGCTGGAACTACCGGCTGTCGGGGCTGGGGCTGGTACACCAGTCCAACGGCCAGACCCTGCCTTTGTCGCGCAGCTGGAACCGGGCCTACCTGATGGGCGCTGCGGAAAAAGTGCTCGGGCAGGATTCGATCCTGCAGCTGCAGGGCCGGGTCTGGAACCGCCTGCGCGAATCCGGCGACGATGAGAACCCGGGTATCCAGAACTACATCGGCCGCGCGGAATTGGTGGGCCGATGGAAACTTAACAACGCGCACTCGTTCGGCGTGACGCTGCGGCATTCGCTGCGCAGTGAGGCCCGCGGCTCGGCGATGGCCGAATGGCTGATCGCGCCCGGTGCGTCGCCCAATTACACCGGCCTGCGCTACCACCTGCAACTTTTCTCTGGCTATGGCGACAGTCTGGTTGACTACAACCGCAGGCGCACGGCGCTGAGTTTTGGCCTGAGTCTGGTGGATTGGTAGGCGCGCTTTATCCATTGCATCGCTACTCTATTAATAGCTGCTTGCGCACGTAATACGGGGGCTGCAGCCCTATTTTACCTGTGACCAAAGCCTAAAGACGGCATTGATAGGGCAGTTTTCCGACGCGGCGCCGCGCTTTGCGCCGTGTCGTCCGCACCCTGGTTGCGCTTACGCTGGCGTCATGACTAGTTTTCTTTTCACGTTCGGCAACTTTAGCTGCGAATCACGGGTTGACGCTGCTTGCCGGCCCCTGTCGACATGAGCGATCCCGACACATTCACGCTGGCCTGCATCATCTTTGGCACGCTGCTGATTGCCAAAACGCTGATGGGTTCGTTCATCTCGCGCCTGCCGCTCAGCGCAGCCATGGTGTATCTGGGCGTTGGCGTGGCGATTGGCCCACTCGGGTTGGGACTGATCCGCCTTGACGCGTTGAAAGATGTCGTGCTGCTCGAACGCCTGACGGAAATTGCCGTGCTGATTTCGCTGTTCACGTCGGGCCTGAAGCTTGAATTGCCTTTGAAGGACAGGCGCTGGCGAATTCCGCTGCAACTGGCGTCGGTGTCGATGGTGGTCACCGTGGGCGCGATCACCGCTGTCGGTGTGTATTTGCTGGGCCTTTCCTTGGGTGCTTCGGTGTTGCTGGGCGCAATTTTGGCGCCGACCGACCCGGTGCTGGCTTCGGACGTGCAGGTGGCCAACCCGGGTGATCGCGACCGGCTGCGCTTTGGCTTGACTGGCGAGGGCGGGCTGAACGACGGCACGGCGTTTCCGTTCATCATGCTGGGGCTGGGGCTGCTGGGGCTGCATGAACTGGGCGACAGCAGCGGCTTCACGGGTATCTCCGGGTTTGCCGGCTGGCGCTGGTGGGTCGTTGACGTGGCGTGGGCGGTGTTCGGCGGGCTGGGCTTGGGTTATGCCCTGGGCGCATTGGTCGGCCGCGCCATCATTTACCTGCGCACCCGCCATCTGGAAGCGCTTGGATCAGACGAATTCATTGCACTGGGTTTGATTGCGCTGACCTACGGGCTTGCACTGCTCAGCCTGGCCTACGGCTTTCTGGCGGTGTTTGCAGCCGGGCTGGCGCTGCGCCGGATTGATGCGACCCCGGCGCCAACGGAAGTAAGCGATTCCGAAAAGTCCGCGCTGAGCGAAGGTGACCGCGAGGCCACCGGCACCGATGCGCCGGCCCACCTGATGCAGGAAGTCCAGCGCTTCAATACGCAGCTGGAAAGCTTTGCCGAAGTCGGCATCGTGCTGGCGGTGGGAGTGTTGCTGGCGACAGTGCAGTTTCGCGCCGAGGTGCTGTGGTTTATTCCGCTGCTGTTTCTGGTGATACGCCCGGCTGCGGTCGCCATCGGCCTGGTTGGCACGCCAGTGCGGGGCTCTCAGCGGCGCCTGATGGCGTGGTTCGGCATTCGCGGCATCGGCTCGCTGTACTACCTTTTTTATGCCATCAGCCACGAAATAGAGCCCGCACTGGCGCAGCGATTGCTGTCGATTACCCTGGCAGTGGTAATGGCGTCTGTGATTGCTCACGGCTTGTCAGTGACGCCGCTGATGCGGCGCTATGAGGACAAAAAAGCCGCCGGGCAGAAAGCCAAACGACCGGCCATTCAGGACTGAGGACCGACCAGCCAGCCTTCGAGCCGCGAATAAAGCCAGCCGAAGAAAAGCCCCATCAGCAGGCCAGCCACGACGTCCCACAGCACATGTTGCCTGATCGCCATCGTTGAATAGATGATGAGGGCGCACCAAAGCCAGCTGGCTTGCTGCACCCAGGGCGGCGCTTGCAGCTCGGTCAGCAATCGGTGCATGGCCATTGCCGTGAAAACGGCCGTGGCGACATGCAGCGACGGGCAGGCATTGCCGGCCAGGTCCAGACTGCGCAGCAGCAACAGCGAAGGGTCGGTGAATGAGGCGGAAAATTCGTACGGCACCGCCGTGGGGAAGAACGAGAAAATCACCAGCCCCGAAAGACACAGCATGCCGATCCCGCAGCCGTAAGCCACCAGCCTCACCAGGCTGGGCTGCAGCGCTGGCACCAGCGATGTGTAGACCCACAACGACGCATACAGGTAAAACGCCGGTGGCCAGAAGGCAACCCAGTCATCAACCCACGTCAGCGGCATCAGGGTGACAACGCTTATCGGCGAATGCAGCACTTCAAAGTAGCTGTAAAAAAAAATCGCCATAAAGGCTGCCGTGCCGGTGGCTTTGAAAAACCAGAAATGCATCAGGCGCTCGGCGCCCCGTGCAGACCAGCTAAGCGGCAAAGCGCGCTCGACGACATCCATCGGTGCTCTCCATCGGTGTTATCGCTTGCCGATGATCTGGCTCGCCTCTGCCTGGGCAAAAACGAACTCCAGCGTGGCCACCCGCCCCCGCTCGCTGCTGACTTCACCCGTCACGTTGACCACGTCGTCAGAGACCTGCCGCGTTTGCAGATCAAATGTGAGCACCAAACCGGGAAGCACCGGACTGCGGAAAAAGCATTTGCGCACGGCCAGCAACAGCCCCAGATTGCCCTCCAGCTTCGCCCGGGCGCGCGGGTCGCCAGCGCGCAGCCCGGCCCCTGCAATCTGCGCCGCAGCTTCGATCACCATCACGCCAGGAACAATCGGCTGGCCCGGAAAATGACCGTTGAAAACAAACGAGTCTTCCATCCACACGGCTTCGCCAAGGTAGTGGTCGTGCGCCAGCACGGTGACCTGGCGGGCAAACAGCATCGCATCGCGATGGGGAATGAAGCGCTGGATCGCTGCTACATCCAGATGCATCGGGTAAACAAAGTCGAATTCGGCTGTTGTCGGGGTGCTGGCCGTACCATTGAAGATCATGGATGTCTCCGTTTAGTTGGCAGAAAGCAAGCCTGCCTTGCGCCAGGCCATGCCTTCAATCTCGACGTCAAGGTCGCTGCGGCAGATATCGGCGTGCAGAAACCGGACCTGCTGGTCAGGCGCCAGATGCGCGGCCAACACGCTGCGAATCGCGTCCCTATCGCTGGCGTGGCGCACATACACGCGCAGTTGAAAGTCATGCAGATGAAATTTGCGCGCACCGCGTGCCAGCAAGTTGGCCTGGGCTACGACGGCCTCGATATTGGTCAGCGTCTCGGTGGTCTGCCTTCTCACATCGCCCGTGTGCAGGGTCTGGTGGCCGACGATGCTGGCCGTTCCTGACAAGAACAGCAGTTCCTGGCCATGCAGGCGCGCCAGGCTGGCGCGCGAGAACGTCGGGCTTTGCGCGCCATACTGGCTGGGATAGTGGTAGGCGCTGGTTTGCCTGGGATTTTCAATCGCCAGCGTCGGCGTGCGACCAGCCAGGAAAGCCACGCTCAAGGGCCCGCTCTTCACACCCAGGGCGCAGGCGGCTGGCACGCTGTCTGTCATGACCCGCGCGCCTGTTGTAAAGCCCTGCCCTCTTCCCGCGTTGAATTGCCGGTAGCGCTCAAGTCCGTGCGTGACCTGGTTGATCGCCGGCATGTAGTTCCAGCTGCGCCACACATACGGAAATTTATTGCTGTCGAGTATTTCAAACAGCCGGGTATACGCATGCCGGGCGGCCTGCTCAAGCGGCGGTGAGCCATCCAGCGTTTCGGAAGGCTCCGGCACTTCAATAACACCGAACAACAGGTCCTGGTTGTACCGGCCGCTAAAGCCTGGCCCACTTAGCGCTTGTGTAGGCGCGTTGACAAGCCAGTGCTCGTGCGATGAATCGTGTGGCGAATGCAGCGGTTCGGCATGGACATGCTGCGTCGCCGACATCACAGCGGCTGGGCGTGCGGCACCAAACGAGACGCAACCCAATGCATGGTGTGTCTGCCAGGAGGCAGCCCCGCCATCAGCCACGTCTTGATCTGGCCAGGAAGATACGAGCAGTTCTGCAAAGGCATCATGCGTCGGCATGGCGCTTAATTCGCTAAAGGTTCAAATTTGCGGGCGATCAGCGACACGTTGGTTCCGCCGAACGCGAACGAGTTGGACATGACGGCTTCAAGCGGTACGCCAAGGCGCGCGACTTTCGGCACGAAATCGAGGTCACAGCGCGGGTCAGGGTTGTCAAGGTGCGCCGTTGGCGGAATGTTGCCGGAATCAAGCGCGAGCACGCTAAGGGCGAACTCCAGCGCCCCGCCAGCACCGATCAGATGACCATGCACGGACTTGGTCGAGCTGACCGCCAGCTGGTAGGCGTGCGCGCCGAATGCGCCTTTGATCGAGTCGGTTTCAACAATATCGCCCGCCGTGGTGGCCGTGCCATGCGCGTTGACGTAACCAATCGCCTCCGGTGGCAGCCCGCATTCCGCCAGCGCCTCCTGCATGGCGCGAACCTGCCCATCGACCGAGGGCAAGGTGATGTGAACGCCATCGGTAGTGGTGCCGTAGCCGCACAGCTCGGCATAGGCGGCGCGGCTGCAGGTCGGCTCGACCCCCTCGGCCTGGAGAACCAGCGCAGCAGCACCCTCGCCCAGCACAAAGCCGTTGCGCTCGGCATCGAACGGACGGCAGCTGGCTTCCAGCCCGCTGTCGTGCTTTTTGGCGATCACACGCAGCGCATTCCAGGCGACGTAGGAGCCCGGGGTCAGCATGGCTTCGCATCCGATGACGATGGCAGTGTCGATGTAGCCGTGGCGCAGGGCACGCATGGCTTCGCCGATGGCCACCGCGGAAGACGCGCACGCGATGCTGTAGGTAAAGGTAGGGCCGCGCAACTGATGCTGAATAGAGATAGCGGCAGCGCCCGAATTTGCCATCATTCGGGGAACGGCCAGCGGATGGATGATGGTCGGATCGCGGTTTTCGGTTTTGGCCAGTTGCATCAACTCAAAAAACCGCGTGTAGAGTGTCTCAATGGTGTAGGCGCCGCCCATGCCAATGCCCACATAGATGCCGGTTCGGTTTTTTTGCAAATCGCTGGCCTGATAGCCAGCATCAGCCAACGCTTCTTGCGTGGCCACCAGTGCAAACTGGGTTGCACGATCCAAGCTGGTTACTGCGCGCGTCTGGCCGGCTTCAAAATTTCCGCTGACTTGCGCAGCCAGCGCATCGGGAAGAAGTTTCAGAATGGGAAGCGGGGCCGGGGCAATGGCGCTTTTTGCCTGCAGCGCAGCATTAAAACTGTCAGCGCGGTTCAAACCCAGCGGCGTCACCATGCCGATACCCCTTACGGTGACTTTGCGCAACTGCTGCACCGGATCAGATCACTGCTTTTTCGGCAAGGGCGATTTCGGGGAGCTGCCCGCCATGCTTGTTACGCACGATTTGTTCCATATGGGCGACCACCTCGCCCAGTGTCATCTGCTGAAACTGCATCACGTCATCAATACGAATGCCGTAGCGGTCTTCTACTTCAAACAGCATTTCCACGATGCCCAGGGAGTCAAGACCGAGATCGGTGATTTTGACGCTAGGGTCGGCCAACTTTTCAGGCGTGACGCCATCCTGTGACAGCAAAAATGTATCAACCACCTGACGCAACACCGAGATTTTCGCTTCCATTTTCCGATTTCTCCCACCATTTAGCGCCTCAGATGCGCCCGGTAGTAGGATTCTAGCTGCTCGGTTTGTGCCAGCCGGTCACCTGCGGGCTCAAACTTGCGCCCCAGTTTGACCGTGATGCATAGCGGCAACACCGGCCTTCTAAAAAGCGGCCAGGCCTTGCCCAGGTAGGGGCTGCTGAACTCTATTAATAGCGCTTGCAAGGAGACCCCCGAGCGTGCGGCGATGAAGGCAGCGGCTTCGCTGAAAGGATTGACGGGATATGTCCGGGTGCGGGTGCCTTCGGGAAATATCAAAATTTGCGCTCCGCTGGCAAGTTCATCACAGGTCTGCCTGATCAACGTCATTGGGTCGTCGTTGCTGACATAACCCGCCAGGCGCGCCATTGGGCCAAACAGAATATTTCGTCTCAAGCTCCCCTTCATGACGCAAACGGCGCGCGGCAAACGGGCCAGTAACACCACAGCGTCCAGCAACGATGGGTGGTTGGCGATGATGATCAGAGCGCCGCCGACCCGAACTTTTTCCAATGCGGTCGAGTCCACGCTGACACTACAAAATAGCTTCAAAAAAAGCAGATACCCTGTCAAAAATCGGCTGATCAGTCGGCGTCCCATGGGAACGCGGATCGCGGCAGGCAAACAAATCAGGATCAGTGTCATTGGCAACGCGAGCAAACCCAGCAGCACCAGGCAGCCAAATCCCAACAGCATCGCCAGGTAAGCATGACCGCCGCGAATGAAGGCATGCAGCGTGCCGGCAAAGCGAGTCATAAGCCTTCGTGCCAGGGAAGGCGGTGCGCGGTTGCAGCGGGCGCATCAAAGCCCGCTCTCAGTCGATCAGGCAAGCGCACCGAACAAGTAGTGGGCGCCCCGCCCTTGCGCTTGGGCATAGGCTTGCGGACTGAGCAATTTCAACAGCGCCGTGGCATCGAGTGCAGGATAGTCTTTGCGTGAAGACACCACAATTTCCGCCGCCAGCGCATGGAGTTGCCACAGTTGCTCGTCGATGCGGGTTGCAAATTGCTCGTCCGAAAGATCGTCCCGAAGTTCCTCATTCAACTGCGAGAACCACGGCAGATTGGACTGATCCAGCATTTGCGGTGGATTTCGTTTGGCGCTGACCAGATTCCAGGCGCGGAAAAACAATTGCATCTCGGTGTTGATGGCCTGGATGGCCGCCAGCTTGACGCGCATGCGGGCCATGCAGGAAACATCAATCAGTTTGTTCTGGAAGAACAGCTGGCACATGATGCCCCAGTAGTAGGCATAGTCCCAAAGCACCTTGACGGGCAAGACCTCCGGGTCACCAAAAATCCGGTACTGGTCAGTGTACAGGGTCAGCATGTTTTGGTAGAGCGAAAAATAAATCTGCTCGTAGATGTCCGCCATCATCGATGTCGCGCCTTCCGCGCGATCAATCGCAATCAGCTCCGTGATGTAAGTGTTGGAAATAGCAATGAAATCACTGCCGGGCGAGTAGAACGGGTCCAGAAACAGCCCGGCCTCACCGGTCAGCGCCCAACGGTCAGCGCCCGAAAAAACCTTTTTGCATCCGTAGGAAAAGCGTTTGAAAAAAGCAAAATCCTGCAGCTTGTCACGGCGGCTATCCAGCGCGTCGAACAGCTGGGGCTGGTACGTCTTGAACCAGTTCATGGCCTTGTCAAAGGAATTGATCTGTTCAATAGGATGCAACTTTGCGTCGGCCACGATACCGACAGAATGTGAGCCCGACGCCAGCGGGATCAGCCAGGCCCAGTAGCCTTCGCCAACCAGGTGATTGGTTGACAGCCAGCGCGAGCGGGGGTTGCAGCGATCCAGCCAGGCCTCGTCGCACGACCAGTCGTTAACGTCAATGCGCTCGGCGATGCGGAACCAGACGGCGTTCGCATCGTGGTCATTCAGTTCGGCGAGCCCCAGTTTGCGCTTGATCAACCCGGCTCTCCCGGAGGCGTCGCACAGCCAGCGCGACTTGATGTGGTGGGACTGGCCTTTCGCATCGAAATGCACTTGGTGATGCGCCTTGCTTTCGCCCAGCTCAAACGACCGGATGACGGCACCATCGATAAAGCGCACGCCTTTTTCCTGCACCAGCCTGGCCAGTTCGTTCTCAAAAATGCCGCGATCAAGCTGGTAGCTGGGCGTGGGCAGCACACGGCTGGCACCCAGCTCGGTGACCTGATGCAAGTCCTGGCGGCCGTCAGAGAAGAAAAAACGAAAGCCGAATTTTTTTAGCTGCGCGCTGTCAAGATGTGCTTTGAGCCCCAGCACCTTCTCAAAATAATGCGCGCCAATTTCGACCGATGATTCGCCGACCTTGTGCGCCCCGTGCGGAACTGGATGCAATCTGCGCTCAATGACGGTGATGTCAAGTTCAGGCATGCGCTGCTTGAGCTGCAAAGCCAGCGTCAACCCGGCCAGACCGCCACCAGCAACCACAACATCCGAGTAGTCGGCAAGCGACATGTTTTCCTGATTCAAAGTGCTTTTCCTGTTGGCGTCTTGCATGGGCTCCGGCAGATCATAAGATACCGCCCTTGACTCCAACCATATGAAAAAAATAATTCAACCCGCAATAGGCATTTGGCTTGTCTTCATCCTGGTCTGCGCATTGGTCGTGGCTCGTTCGCAATTCACGGCAGACATGTCAGCCTTTTTGCCTCGCGACCCTTCGCCAAGACAGCAAATTTTAATTGAGCAGATCAGTGAAGGAATCGCTTCAAGATCGCTGATTGTGGGTATTGAGGGTGCGCCCAGCGCCACCTTGGCAAAGCTTTCCGAGTCCATGGGTCAACAGCTCCGCAGCGGCCCTGATTTTTCAACTGCCAGCAATGGGCAGGGACTGGCGAGCGGGAAGGATCAGGCGCTGCTGTTTGAGAACCGCTATCTATTGAGTCCCGCCGTGACTCCTGCCCGCATGGAAATAACAGGTCTGCGCGCTGCCGTCGCGGACAGCCTGGCCGAGGTAGGCAGCTCCACCGGGCTGTTCAGCAAATCATTGCTTGGGCGAGATCCTACGGGCGAGTCGCTGGAAGTCATCAAGCGCATCATTCCAGCCAGCCAGCCACTTGACACTGACGGCGTGTGGATGAATGCAGCGAAAACGCGCGCCCTGTTGCTGCTGCAAACAAACGCGCAGGGATCAGATCTTGACGCCCAGGAAGCGGCCCACACTGCCATCCGACAAAGTTTCTCTGAAGCCCAAGTCCGGGTCGGGGGACAGGCACGCGAAGCCTTACTGAAGTTTTCTGGTCCAGGCGTTTTTGCAGTCAATGCCAGGGACGCTATCAAGAGCGAAGCCGCGCGTCTCTCGGCTATCGGAACGATCATGGTGTTGGGCCTGCTGTGGCTCATCTATCGATCGGTCACCACGCTCGTTCTGGGTATTGTTCCGGTCGTCACAGGGGCCATGGCCGGAATCGCAGCAGTCGGGCTGGGTTTTTCGTCGGTTCACGGCATGACTTTGGGTTTTGGAATCACGCTGATCGGAGAAGCGGTTGACTACGCGATTTATCTTTTTGTGCAGTACACACCGAGCTCGTCCGAAGGCAAGGAAAAAAGCGCTCTACCGACACATGCCTTTGCGTCGTCGTTCTGGCCCACTATTCGCCTGGGGGTGCTGACGTCCATCGTCGGCTTCAGTACCCTGCTGCTGTCGGGCTTCACGGGGCTGGCCCAGCTCGGCTTGTTCTCCATCGTCGGAATCGTCGTCGCCGCCATCACCACTCGTTACGTGCTGCATGTGCTGCTGCCTGAAAATTTCTCCGTGCGGCAACCCAAAAGACTAGGTCCGTTGCTGGCCTCTGCTGCGCATTTACTGGGTGGACTGAAGCCGCTTGCTGTTGTCATTACCGTAGTCGCGCTCGCAGTTTTGCTGTTGCGCCGGGACGATTTGTGGAGCGTTGAATTAGGCGGACTCAGCCCAGTGCCTGAAGCAGCCCAGCAGCTGGATGCTGATCTGCGCGCGAACATGGGCGCGCCTGATGCAGGCATGCTGGTGGTGGTGAAGGGCTCCAGCAGCGAAATAGCCCTGCAGCTGAGTGAAGACGTGGCAGCGCGACTGGAGACACTGGTGAGCAAGGGGCAGCTTGGCGGCTTCCAGGCCCCGTCCATTTACCTGCCCAGCCAGCGCACCCAGTTGGCCCGCAAAGCGAGCTTGCCCGACGATGCCGAGCTCAGGCGCCGAACCGCGATAGCCCTGGACGGCATGCCGCTAAGGCCCGAACGACTGGAAGACTTCTTCGCCGATGTGGCGCGTGCAAGGCTCAGCCCGTTGGTATCACGTGCCATTTTGCAGGGGACATCGCTCAGCCTCGGCGTCGATTCGCTGCTGACCCAAAGCAGCAATCCACCCGGTGAGTGGACGGCGCTCATCGCACTTCAGCCTTTAACGCAAGAGGGCGTTGTCCAGCCGCTAAAAGCCGAAGTCATCCATGCGGTGCTGGCAGACCTGAGCGATTCCGCCAAGCCCGGCGTCTTCCTGATTGAGCTGGGCAATGAGGCCAAGAATGTTTACAAAGCTTATTTGCGGGAAGCCATCATCCTGAGTTCCGCTGGCTTTATAGCCATCATTGGCCTGCTGTTCGTCGCACTCCGGTCCTGGCGCCGCGTTGTGCGCATCGTGCTTCCTTTGCTGGCTTCTACTGCCATGGTTGCCGCCGCCGTGACTACATTTAAAGGCAATCTGACCTTGCTCCATCTGGTGGGTCTGCTACTGGTCATTGCAATCGGCTCCAATTACGCGCTGTTTTTTGACCAGCGATCCAGAATTTCACTATCGACCTCCGCCAGCAGCGACCAAAACATGCTGTGCTCTCTGTTTTTTGCCAATCTCACGACCGTGCTCGGTTTCGGGCTGCTGGCTTTTTCATCCGTTCCGGTCATGAGCGCCATCGGCCTGACAGTAGGAACGGGCACATTTCTGGCTCTGGTGCTGTCGGCCATTTTCGCGGTGCGTCCAAAGTTCGGCGCTGATAGGGCAGCTAAAATCCCCCCACAAATGCCTGGGCCAGCACCATGAAAGTGTCGCTACTCAGTTGCATGCTGATCGTCGCTTTGCTTCAAGGCTGCGCACCCTTTCGCTCAGCCAAAGGCCCCATGAATTCGGTCTACGACACGCTGGAATGCAGCACCACTCCGACTACCCTGATCGTCTTTTTACCGGGGGCTTACGACACGCCGCAGGATTTCATCAACCAGGGTTTTGTGTCGGCCGTGCGCAAGCAAAAAATTCGTGCCGACATTCAGCTGGTTGATGCGCACCTGGGCTTCTACACCGGACAGCAAATTCTTCAAAGGCTCGAAAACGACGTCATCAGCCCGGCCCGGGCAAAAGGTTACACGCGCATCTGGTTCGTTGGAATTTCACTCGGTGGCTACGGAACGATGCTGTACGCCATGAACCACCCCAAAAGTATTGACGGCTTCTTCATCATGGCCCCCTACATGGGGCCCAGAGACATAGCTGCACAAATTGAGAAACAGGGTGGCCTTAAAAATTGGTCCAGTGAAGTACGGGGAAACGTCGATGTGGATTTGTGGCACTGGCTTCAGGGCTACGGCACTGGCAAGCCCGAGCTCCCAGAGGCTTACCTTGGCTATGGGGCTAGCGACCGGTTCGCGCAGCCTAACGGGGTTTTGGCCGACGTGCTTCCCGCAGGAAATACTTTCGTGACCCCGGGCGGACACGACTGGCCGGTTTGGCAAAAACTATTCAGCAGCTTTTTGACAGTTGCTCCATTGCCGCGCATCGAGTATGCGGAATTGGGATGCAATCTCAAGTGAATAAGGTCTCCACGCGCAAGGTATGGAAGCCGTCTGCAGCCATCAAAGCCTCTGCCGTTCTACATGTCGGGGCGCTTGCTGGGTTGGCCGTCGGCCTGACATGGCCGTGGGCGCTGGGCGGCTTGCTTGCCAACCACGCGCTGCTGACGGCAGCGGGCTTATGGCCTCGCAGCAGGCTGCTGGGCAGCAACATGCTCCGCTTGTCGCAAGCCGCCTGCGATACGCAGCAAATCGCCATCACGATAGACGACGGCCCCGACCCGCAAGTAACACCGGTTGTGCTGGATATTCTGGACGAGGCCAGCGCCTACGCGACTTTTTTCTGTATCGGAACAGCAGTCGAAACGCATCCCCAGCTGGCGAGGGAAATAATTCGCCGCGGACACACGATTGAAAATCACAGCTACGCGCATCGACACCACTTTTCCGTCATGGGACTGAGCCAGCTGCGCGGCGAAATCAGTCGGGCGCAGAACGTGATCAGTCAGGTCACCGGCCGAAGTCCGGCGTACTTTCGGGCACCCGCCGGACTTCGCAGCCCGCTGCTGGATCCGGTTCTGCAGAGTCTGAATCTGCAACTGGTGAGCTGGACACGCCGAGGTTTCGACACGGTTGCCACAGACCCCGACAAAGTCCTGAAAAAGCTTGAAAGGAATCTTTCCGCTGGCGACATACTTTTGCTGCACGATGGCCATGCAGCCGCCAGCACCAACGGCAAACCGGTTGTCCTTGACGTGCTCCCGAAACTTTTAGCCACCGTGCGTACCCAGGGTTTACACGCCGTGTCTTTGCGCGATGCGGCATGATCAGCTTATTACCTCAACACGACTGACGGATGACAACCTTTGAAGAACAGCTTTTTGACACGGCTGTGGAACCGTACCGGCAAGCAGGCAAGTTCGCCACCCATTTTGCGAGGGGCAAGTTAAGGGGTGATCCGGTATTCAGGGAAATACTGGCTCGCGGTTTGATTGCGCCGAATACGCATGTGCTTGACATCGGATGCGGTCAGGGTTTGCTTAGCGCGTGGCTGCTGGCTGCAGAGCGCATGGCGCAGGATCCGGGTTGGCCATCCAGCTGGAAAGCGGCACCGCAGGCGGTTTCCGGCAAGGGTATCGAGTTGATGCCTGCTGATGTGATTCGTGCTGAAAAAGCGCTTTCCGCGCATCAGGGCCGGTTCACATTCGAAGCCGGGGACATGTGCAGCACGCCGTTTGAAAAAGCCCAGACTGTGGTGATTCTTGATGTGCTGCACTACGTGCCCTATGCGGCGCAGGAAGATGTGCTGCAGCGAGTCCTCGATGCCTTGACGCCCGAGGGCCTGTTGATTCTTCGGGTCGGCGATGCCGCTGGCGGTTTGGGTTTCAAGGTCAGCATCTGGGTCGACCATGTGGTTACGCTGGCGCGGGGGCACAGTCTTTCGCGTCTGTACTGCAAGCCTCTGGCGGACTGGATCGGTCAGCTGGAAAGACTGGGCTTTCGCGTCGAGGCCAAGCCCATGAGTCAAGGCACACCTTTTGCCAATGTCTTGCTGCTGGCCCATAAAAAGTAGATCGAAGCGGCGCCGCTCATGCAACCTGTTTATCTTGCTCATTACACACTGACGACTTGCCTGGGGCGGGGACGCTACGCCAACTGGGAGGCTATTGTCCAGCGGCGAACAGGCCTGCAACCGTGCAAATTCGAGACTGCCGAGCTGCCTACGTTTGTTGGACAGGTTGAGGGCGTTGAACACGAGGCTTTACCGCCCCGGCTTGCCGACCATCTGTGCAGAAACAACCAGCTGGCACAGCTGGCCCTGAAGCAGGATGGTTTTTCGCAAGCCGTCAAGGAAGCCATTCAGTCTTATGGCCGCAATCGCATCGGCGTGTTTTTGGGTACCAGCACGTCGGGAATATTGAGCACCGAAATCGCTTACCGGCATCGAGACGAAAAAACCGGTGCCTTGCCAGGCGACTTTCACTACCAGCACACCCACAACACCTTTTCGGTGAGCGGTTTTGTGCGTGACTACTTCGCACTCGAAGGCCCCGCCGTGGCGGTTTCTTCGGCCTGCTCATCGAGCGCCAAAGTGTTTGGCAACGCCGCGCGAATGATGGCCTGCGGCCTGATTGATGCCGCCATCGTGGGCGGTGTCGACAGCTTGTGCCTGACCACGCTCTACGGGTTCAATTCACTTCAGCTCCTTTCGACCGAGCGGTGCCAGCCCTTCGGCTCGCAGCGCAGCGGCATCTCCATATCCGAAGCGGCCGGCTTTGCCTTGATGACACGCGACAAGCCCGCGTCGGCCAACGCGATTGCCATTACCGGTGTCGGTGAATCGAGTGACGCCCACCACATGTCGTCGCCGCATCCAGAAGGTGCGGGCGCTCTTGCGTCGATGCGACAGGCGCTCGATATGGCAGGTCTTACCGCTAACCAGATTGACTACATCAACCTGCACGGCACCGCCACGCGAAGCAATGATGCGGCCGAAGGATTGGCCGTGTCCACGCTGTTTGGCGCGGCGGTACCCTGCAGTTCAACCAAAGGGCACACCGGGCATGCCCTGGGAGCCGCAGGTATCGTCGAGGCCATCTTTTGCGCTATGGCCATTGAAAATGGGCTACTGCCAGCGGGCGTCAATACCCAGGAGATAGACGACGCGCTGAAGGTGAACTACCTGCTCGAGAACCAGCTCAGCGCGCCCAAAGCCGTCATCAGCAACTCCTTTGGCTTTGGTGGCTCCAACTGCAGTTTGCTGCTGGAACAAAAATGAGCAGCGTGACCATTTATCTTGACGCAATTGGCCTGTGCGGGCCGGGTCTACCCTGCTGGGCTGCCGCTCAATCCGTTTTGCGTGGTGCTTCTGCTTACCTGCAAGTCCCCACCGAGATCGCGCCTTCGGATTATTTGCCACCCGCAGAGCGCCGACGCGTCGGCACGGCGGTCAAGCTCGCGCTCGCCGCAGCAAAAGATGCATTAAACGCCAGTCCTTACGACGCCAGCCAGCTGTTGTCGGTGTTCAGCTCGTCGGGTGGCGACGGCGACAACTGCCACACCATCTGCGAAGCACTGGCCTCGTCAGACCGGATGATTTCGCCAACGCGATTTACCAACTCGGTACACAACGCACCTTCGGGTTACTGGGGCATTGCGCTGAAAGCCCGACCCGCCAGCACCAGCCTGTGCGCATTCGACGGGAGCTTTTCAGCCGGCTTACTTGAAGCTGCAACGCAAGCAATCAGTGCAAATGCGCCTGTGCTTTTAATCGCTTACGACACACCCTACCCTGAACCGCTGCGTGCCATGCGTCCCATCGCGCACAGCATGGGCGTCGCGCTGGTAATCAGCGCGCGGCCGACGAGCGCCACGGTGGCCAGCATTCAGATCAGCCTGGGCAAAAGCCAGCCCAGCGCGATGCGCGACCCTGAGCTTGAAGCACTGCGGGAAAACGTGCCCGCCGCACGCTGTTTGCCCTTGTTGCAGGCCATCGCTTGTGGGCAGAAAAATGTTGAACTTGTCCTGGACTTGTTCGACAACCAGCAACTGCTGGTCAGGATGGGAGACTAGTTTTGGCCGCCGCTGGTGAGCTTTTCAGGTTGAATGCAGCCCAGATCGCCCGCCTGATTCCGCATCAGGGCGACATGTGCCTGCTGGCCGGAGTGACGCAGTACGACCCGCAGAGCATCACCTGCAGGGCGACTTCTCATCGCCTCGTCACCAACCCGCTGCGTGAAAACGGCCTGCTGCACGCGATTTGCGGGGTGGAATATGCCGCCCAGGCGATGGCGATTCACGGCTCGCTTATCTCTGGCCAAAGTGACAAACCGCCGCGTGGCGGGCGGCTGGCTGGCGTGCGTTCGCTTGATCTCAAGGTCCATCGGCTGGACGACATTGAAGTTGATCTTGAAATCAATGCGACTCAAGTCATGGGTGATAACAACAGCATGGTGTATGAATTCACGGTGGCTGCTGCTGGCCGCCATTTACTCAATGGCAAGGCCACGGTCATCGTGCTGCCCGCTTCGACTTGAAAGCATGTCATGACTGATAAAAAAAGAGCACTGGTGACTGGCGGCAGCGGGGCTTTGGGCTCTGCGATCTGCGAAGCTTTGGCTGCCGACGGGCTGGAAGTTTTCATTCACGCCAACAGCGCGATGGAAGCGGCGCAGGCCCTGGCGCAGAAAATCATCGCCGCCGGTGGCGCGGCCAGGGCGCTGCAGTTTGACGTGACCGACGCCGAAACGACAAGAAGCGTGCTGGAGGCTCTGGCAGAGGAGAAAGCATTTCAGGTGATCGTCAACTGTGCCGGGATTCATGACGATGCCGTTTTTGCGGGCATGAGCTCTGCGCAGTGGAACAGCGTCATCGATGTTTCACTGAACGGCTTTTTCAACGTCACGCAGCCGCTCATGCTGCCGATGCTGCGCACCCGGTATGGGCGGATCATCAATATTTCTTCGGTGGCAGCCATTGCGGGCAATCGTGGACAGGTCAATTACGCAGCTGCCAAAGCGGCCTTGCATGGCGCCACCAAGTCACTGGCGCAAGAAGTTGCCAGCCGGGGCGTCACGGTCAATGTGGTGGCGCCGGGCATCATCGAATCACCGATGATCAAGGGCCTGTTTGATGCCGAAGCGGTGGCGCGCATGGTGCCCATGAAGCGCACCGGAACGCCGCAGGAAGTGGCGGCGCTGGTGGCCTTTCTGGCGGGGAAAGACGCCGGCTACATCACCGGGCAGATCATCTCAATCAACGGCGGAATGATTTAGGACTTGTTCGCGCCTACTCCGTCGGCAAGGCAACGGGCCGGTTCAAGGTCATCAACGACCTGTCGCCATCCGTCAGTGTGGTTTCCACGGTGTGGACATAAGCGTTGTCGCCAGACAAACGAATTTCCCTCAGTGTGATGAACAGCTTGCTGCTTTTGGGCGTCAGCACCAGTTGCCATCTTTCAGCAGGACCGGAAAGCTTCCATTTGAAAAACTGTTCAATGCTGACCTGATCGCCCCGAAACGTGGCGGTCAGGCTTCGAACCATGGAAGCCATGTCGGCAAAGTCATCCAGCGGCAGAGTTCTTTTCAATGACCCGCGCTCAATCGATACGCTATTGCCGTCGATGACCAGCGTTTCAGGTCGGGGAAGCTTGGTGCGTTTTTCAAGCCGGCTGGGTGCCCGAAAAACAAGCTCACCGTTGGATTCCACCGGCGTATCCAGAATCTGCAGAAACTTGCGCTCCGCGAATTCAGCCTTGATGTGTTTGCTGACAGCAAACAGGCGCATCAGGGTGGACATGTCAATGTCACTGGCTTGCGCGCTAGCGCCAGAAAAAAGCGCCAGCACCAGGGTAGAAATAAGGACGTAGAAACGTTTCATGCAGGGGTGTCGGCGTCTTGCCAGAAATCAAAAAAATTAAACCAGTTGGCAGGCGCCTTCAGGCAATGCTGCTCGATCAACTGGACGTAGCGGATTAGTGCCGCCCGGCTGGCCTGCTCGCGCTCGGCCGGCCCGACGCTGGAAAAGTCCATCACCGGTTCCAGGTGAATGGTGTAGCGGTTGCCGCCTTCGTAGATGCCCACCATGAAGAAGACCGGGTGTTTCAACATTGCCGCCAGGCGAAACGGGCCCAAGGGAAAAACGGCTTCGCGGCCTAAAAAACTGACCGCAACATCGTTGGCAGAGTCAATCGATCGGTCTGCCAGCACGCCGATCAGCGCGCCCTCCTTCAACTGGTCTCTCACCTGAAGCATGGCACTTGGCTGCCCCAGCGCGATGATGTCCTGTTGCGCTTCGGGATTGATGGCGCTGAGCAGTTGCTTGATATTGCGCGCATTGTCTTCGTACATCAACAGCACCATCTTGAGGTCGGGGTGCTGCCTAGCGATGCTGCGCACGCTTTCAAAGCTGCCCATGTGCGCGCCCATCAAGAACATGCCGATACCGCGTGTGGCCGTACCCAGCGCCTGGTTCTGGTCGTCTTCGATTTTGACGTCAAACAGGTCCAGACGGCCATTCAAAAAATAGATGCGGTCCAGCGTGACAGCAGCGAAGGTGTACAGATGATGAAAAACAGCCCCCGACCCATGACCGTGACCGGGGATACGCGCCAGGTACTTCGCCGATGCACGCCGGGCTTTTGGCGAGGAAAGGTAAAAATAAGCCACCACCGGAACCAGCACCGCGCGTGAAAGACGCCGCCCCAGATGCAGCGCAATCCACGCGATCACCTGCAAAGCAAACCGGTTACCGCGTTCGCCTTGTTCGGCCCAGCTTTTTCGGCTTTTGACGCCGGCCTGCGTGGATGGTTTCATATGCTTGCCACTCAGGACAAAACCATGCGCAACTGGCCACTGCAGGCAAGTACGCCCTCTGCACCGCCTGCCTGGCAAATACGAACCGTGAACTTGTACTCGTTCGAATTTGTACTGGCCAGTTGCACGTCAAGTACGTCGCCCGGCACCACAGCGGCCAAGAATTTGATGTTGTACACGGTGCATTCATTGTGGGACCGCCCCAGGCTCGTCTGGGCCAAAGACATTACCCGCTCGAGTAGCAACACGCCCGGCAAAATTGGTTGCCCTGGGAAATGGCCTGGAAAGCATGGGTGATCAACCGGTATGTCGATACGAGCTTCAAAGGGGGCGGTGCCGGGCTCAGTCATCGGCTGGAAGCCTGATCAGCGCAAGCAGCGCTTCGCGCGGCAACTTGCTGCTGCCGTTGCGCGGCAAACTCGTCACCAGCTTGAGCGGTCGGGGCAAGAAGGCTGGCGCAATCTTGCGACGCAACTCGGTCTGCAAGGTTTCGACGGTATGTGTCGGCGCCACCACTACCGCCGCAAGGCGCGTGGTATTGCCAGTACCTTCCGTCGTCACGCCCTGGACAAAAAAAGCTCCGTCCTCGACGCCCTCGATCGACAGCAATTGATGATTCAGGTAGTCCAGCGTGGTGCTCTTTCCGGCCACGTTGACCATGTCTGCGGTACGGCCGTGCAGAATGAACACGCGTTCGCTTTTGAGCTCAAGCACATCGTTGATGGGCACACTGCCTTCGACCTGCGCACCGCTGGCGATGGACGTGGCTTCGGTCTGATGGATAACGATGCCCTCAAAAGTCGTCCACTCTGCCG
>JANLYY010000184.1:0-6604 GCA_031365885.1 Polaromonas sp.
CGGCATATCGAGCTCGGTTGGCGGCCTGATTTTTGTCCACTGCCTGGCCGGGCTGGCCGGCACGACGCTGTTTTTTCGCAATTATTACGCCGCCATTCCGCGCGAACTGGTCAATGCCGCGCGCATCGACGGGGCAGGCTTCTGGCGCATCTTCATCCGCATCATCGTGCCGCTCTCGACGCCGATCGTGATGGTCACGCTGATCTGGCAGTTCACCAATATCTGGAACGATTTTTTATTTGGTGTGGCCTTCAGCGGTGCTGACAGCAAACCCGTCACAGTGGGCCTGAACAACATGGTCAACACCACCAGCAGCGTGAAAAGCTACAACGTCGATATGGCGGCTGCCGTGATCGCCGGCTTGCCGACCTTGCTCATCTACGTGCTGGCGAGCCAGTATTTCGTCAAAGGACTGACGGCTGGCGCTGTGAAGGGATAGTTATATGGCTTCCGCACTAAAAATCTCCGGCATCCGCAAAACCTTCGGCAAGGGCGACAAGCTGGTCGAGGTGCTCAAGCGCATCGACATCGACGTGGCGCCCGGCGAGTTTTTAATTCTGGTCGGCCCGTCGGGCTGCGGCAAATCAACCTTGCTGAACATCATTGCCGGGCTGGAAAACCCGACCGAAGGCGAAATTCGCATCGGCGAGCGCAACGTGGTGGGCATCGCGCCCGCGCAGCGCGACATCGCCATGGTGTTCCAGAGCTATGCGCTGTATCCGACCATGAGCGTCGCAGACAACATTGGCTTCGCACTCGAGATGCGCAAGGTACACAAGGCTGACCGCGACAAGCGAATTGCAGAAGTCGCGGCCATGCTGCAGATCACGCACCTGCTCGACCGCCGGCCGGCGCAGCTGTCGGGCGGCCAGCGCCAGCGCGTCGCGATGGGCCGCGCACTGGCGCGCCAGCCTCAACTTTTTTTGTTCGATGAGCCGCTGAGCAACCTGGACGCCAAGCTGCGCGTCGAGATGCGCGCCGAAATCAAGCGTCTGCATCAGGTCAGCGGTATCACCAGCGTGTACGTCACCCACGACCAGATCGAAGCCATGACGCTGGGCAGCCGCATCGCCGTGATGAAAGACGGCGTGCTGCAGCAACTCGGCACACCTGACGACATCTACAGCCGCCCAGCCAACACCTACGTGGCCAGCTTCATCGGCTCGCCTACTATGAATTTAATAGCTGGTTGCGCACGTAATACGGGGGCTACAGGCCTATTTGGTATAAAGAACGCCGATCTGCCCCTGAATTGCCCGGTCACCACCGACGCGCTGCTAGGCGTGCGGCCCGAGCACATCGCGCTGGTACAAGAGAGCCCCTGGCGCGGCGAAGTCACCGTGGTCGAACCAACCGGCGCCGATACCTTTGTCGTCGTTAAAACCGATGCGGGCGATGTGACGGTGCGCATGTCACCGCAAACACAGGTAAGGCCTGGTGATGCGGTGGGGCTGGAGATTCAGGCTGCGCGGGTGAGCTGGTTTGATGCGGGGAGTGGGGTTAGGGTTTAGCGGCGCGCTAGCCCAGTGCGTACTATTTGAGTAGCTTTTCTCACGGCGACTTTGTCGGTTTTGTTATCTCGACGATCAAACTAGTGAGGTACGATTAATTCATGATTTTAAAAACTTATCCGGCTTTCACCGTACCGATTTATTTGACTAGTCGCCATGTTATTTCGCGCTTTTGCGGGAAGTATCAAGGCTAGGCCACTCACCCATGGGTAATTCAACTGATAGGCAACTTACAGGCATGGCCGGCGAGTTCCTTGTCGTTGGCCAACTCTTTAAACGAAATCTTCAAGCTTCTGTGACTTTTGGAAATGCCAAGGCGATTGATGTTCTTGTGCACAACCCAAGAACTGACAAGACTTTCTGTATTTCTGTGAAGACACTCCGCAGGCGAAACTGCTTTCCCCTCGATCCGAAGTGCCTTTCCCACACTCATACCTATGTGTTCGTAGTGCTCAACAGCCCCGAGAAAGCCGAACGATTCTTTATTGTCCCTGGGCCGACGCTCACATCTAAGCCGCGTAATTTTTTTGGCGCGTCTTACGACTACAAGGCGCGTGCTGCAGTTAACTTCGGTCCGCTTGCGGAGTATGAGGACAATTGGGGGTACTTTGAGGAGCATCGCCATTTATAACCAATCGTCAGCAGAGATCCCGTGGTTTAACTGGTCGCCCAAGTCGGACGCCTTCGGCTCTGCTTGGCTTCGACGTTAAACGGAATACTTCGCTGAAGTAGACAGTCATTTGCCTAAAAACTACAATGTAGTTATAATTCGGTAATGAGCATTTGAGCTTTGAATGGGATGAACGAAAAGCACAGGCCAACGCGAAGAAACATGGCGTTGGTTTTGATGAGGCCAAATCAGTTTTCGTTGATGAACAAGCCAAGCTGATCGGCGACCCAGACCACTCCGAAGACGAAGACCGCTTTGTATTGCTTCGCTTGAGTAGCGTCTTGCGTCTGTTGCTGGTCTGCCATTGCTATCGTGCTGAGGGCAACGTCATACGCATCATCTCGGCGCGCAAGGCAAGCGCGCATGAATCCAAGTCCTACCCCTGAAAGGTGACCCATGCGCAAAGAATATGATTTCACTGCCGCGAAGAAAAATCCTTATGTAGCCCAGCTTAAAAAGCAGATCACGATTCGACTTGACGAAGAGTCCATCGGCTACTTCAAGTCGATATCGCAAGAAGCCGGCATTCCGTATCAGAGCCTCATCAATTTATATTTGCGAGACTGCGCTGCCAATCATCGCAAGCTCAATTTAAATTGGTCGTGAACGCTGGCTTGGCTACACAGCGAGGATGAACATGAAATCGGCATCATCTCGCGCCGAAAATCTGCCAGGCGCGAGTCGCAAATCTACGTCGATGAAATCCAGAACTGATTGGGATCGCCTGCGCTCCGGCACGGGTGACGCAAAGCCGACGGCAGAACACCCGGAGGCCGACGTCAAGCACATCGTTTGCGGTCTTGTTCGCAAGGGGTTGAAGCCGCTGCCTTCCAAAGCATCCATTTCGCTGCAAGTAGATCAGGATGCGCTCAAGTGATTAATGCCCAGGGGGCTGGCTATTAGACGCATATCAATACAGTCTTGAGAGCGTTCCGTGACGCTTCGGTTTAAGGGAAAGAGGGTCAGTTCAATTTGTTGGATCTGCCCGGCCAGCACTTACGTAGCCAGCTTCGTCGACTCGGATACTATGAATTTAATAGCTGGTTACGAACGTAATACGTGGGCTACAAGCATATTCAGCATGCAGACGTAGATATACCACCGATTGCCCGTTTACCGAGATTCAGGTGGCGCGGGTAAGCTGGTTCGATGCAGTGAGTGGGGTGAGGTCGTGGCGGCGTGCTAGCCCGGCATGAACCAATTGAGCAGTTTTTCTCATGGCGACTTTGTTGGTTTTGATGTCTCGCCGATCAAGCCAGTGGGGTACGATAAGTTCATGCCTTTGAAGACTTATCCGGTTGTCGTCGTAACGGTTTATTTGACTGGCCGCCAAGTGATCTCGTGCGTTTGCCGGATTTATCAAAGTTAGACTTTCAGGCGCGCCGCATGTTCAAATTTGAATGGGACGAACAGAAGGCTGCGAGCAACTTGCAGAAGCATCGGGTATCCTTTGACGAAGCTGTCAGTGTGTTTGCGGACGACCTGGCTCTGACCTTCACAGACTCAGATCATTTTGAATCGGAAGAATGAAGTCGAACCTACGGCATTTCAAATAAGGGACGGCTGCTCGTGCTGGTCCACACCGAGCGCCGCCATACTATTCGAATCATTAGCGCAAGAAAGGCGACGCGGTATGAAAAAAGTATTTATGACAAGGGCTGACCAGGACATTCCTGAATTGAAGCGCGACCAGCTTGGGGTCGGCGTACGCGGCAAGTACTTTAAGAAGATGACGCAAGGCAGCAATGTTGTCGTGCTGCAGCCTGCGATTCAGAAGGCATTTCCGACGTCCGAAGCGGTCAACAAGGCACTAGCAAACATGCTGGCCTTTGCCAAGGAGACACAGGGGCTGACAGGTCGCTCAAAGCGGGCGTCCCGCAAGCGGGCCGCAGTTTAGCGTCGACGTTGAAACGCCCAGAATCCATGGTCAGCATTTTCGACCTTCTCGCCAATCCAGGTGCAGTCCTTGGCGAGGAATCCATCGGCTCTTCAAGTCGATATCACAAGACGCGCGCATTCCCTACCAGCGCCTCATCAATTTGTATTTGCGAGACTGCGCTGCCAACCCTCGCAAGCTCAACTTGAGTTGGTCGCAGCAGCGTTTTGCCTGACTTCGCCCTCCCAGCCTCGCCTCAAGGCAGGTCCTTCTCCACCTCCGGCTGACTCGCATCACGCGGCCCCACCGTGCCGAGCCGCGCCTTTAAAGACTGCGGCTGACCCGTCAAAATCGCGGCGTAATTGGTGGTGTTGGACAGCACTTTTTTCACGTAGTCGCGGGTCTCGGTGAAGGGCACGTTTTCGGCCCAGATGGCTGCGTCCAGCGTCGGGCTTCCGGGTTGACCACGCCAGGTGCGCGGCCGGCCTGGCCCGGCGTTGTAGGCGGCAGCGGCCATCGGCATCGATCCGCCCAGGTCGTCGAGCGCCAGTTTCAGGTACGCCGTGCCGATGGTGATGTTGGTGTCGCGGTCATTGATCTGGTCCGGCGTGAAGCCGGTCATGCCGATCTTGCGTGCTGTCCAGCGCGCCGTCGCGGGCATCACCTGCATCAGCCCCGACGCACCCACCCCCGAGCGCGCGTCCATGATGAAGCGGCTTTCCTGGCGGATCAGGCCGTAGACATACGCCGGGTCAAGCTGGATGCCCTGGCTGCGTTGGGTCACGGCAGCACGAAACGGCATCGGAAAGCGCTGGTCGAAATCGGTTTCGTTTTTGGTGCGCTCGCTGGTGTTGATGCAGCGGTCCCAGATCTGCCGGTCGCAGGCCAACTGGGCGGCGGCCAGCAGCTCGCGCTCGCTCATGCCGCCGCGCTGGTGCAGGTTGGTGGCGTAGTTCCATTCGCGCACGCCCTCACCGCGCAGGCCCAGCGTGATCGCGTGGGCGCCGCGGTTCAAGCTGGCGTTCTGGCGAGCGGCTTCTTTTTCTTCCGAAGTCAAGGGCGCGGGCTGAGGCGGCACGGTGATTTTCTGACCCAGTTCTTCCAGCGCCAGCTGCTCATAAAAACCGCGTACCGACGCAATCGATTGCAGCAGCGACTGCGCCTCAAGGCGTTGCGGTGACAGGCTGACGGGTGGGGCGGCGGCAGCTGGCGACGAAGCCACTGCTGCAGCGCCCGATGCGGCCAGCAGCGCCGCGTCGGCGGCGGGCAGCACGCGGGCCACGCTCAGTGCCGGTCCCGGCGGTGAAGTCGCCAGCAGCGCGCGCGCCTTCCAGTAGGCCCAGGTTGGCTCCTTGCGGGCTTCCTCGCTCATCGCGTTGATGGCCGACAGCACCTGCGGCCACGCGGGCTGCGAACCAGCGCGCAACGCAGCGCGGGTTTTCCAGCCCAGCATGTCGTCGGTCAGATCACTGTCTTTGCTGACCCTGGCAAAGTGCTGCAGCGCATCACTGGCGGGCACCGTGCCCATGCGCGTGGCGGCTTGGCGCCCGATCACGCCCCAGACCCAGTTGCGCTCTTCGGCCGTCAGTTGCACGCCCCATTTGCTTTCAAGCTGATTCGCAGCGCCATCAGCATCACCCGCAGCGGCCATGCGCACCAGCGCCAGCGTGATGATTTCCTTGCGCGTTTTGCTGAGCGCGATGTGCTTGGCTGTCAGGAATTTAATTGGGCCGGCACTCAGCTCCGTCACCAGGCCGACCGCTTCGGGCGCGACGATTTGCACCGCATCGCGTGCGGCTTTGGGGCGGTTCGCCTCCATGGACAGCCGGGCTTTTTGCCAGACGTCCAGCACCGTCAGGTTTTGCGCGCCCACCAGCCGACTGACCGCCGCTGTGCAGCCGTCGTCGGCCTCGCGCTGGGCGTACCAGTTCTTGCGCACTTCATCCGACAATTTGGCATCAAGCGCCGGATTTTTCAGGTGCTCGACCAGCAGCGCATAGCAGCGCACCTCCCGGTCGTCATTCATGCGGTAGTTGGAGTATTCGGCCGCAAACGCTGTCCAGTCGCGTCGCTGGCCCAGCAACAGCAGCCAGTCGTTGCGCAGCCGGTCTTCCTGGTAGGTGCCGGCGTAGCGGCGCAGAAAATCATTCACGTCCTGCGCGCTGGCTTCGTTCAGCCGCGCCTTCAATTCCCAGTACGCTGCCCAGGGCTCCAGCGCATGACCGCGTGCCTGCGGCAACAGTTGCGCCAGGCGGCCCTTGTCTTTGGCCTTAAAAGCCTGGCTCATGTCCAGAATGATGGAATCACCAGCGCTGGCGTTGCCTGAATTGCCTGATTGAGAGAAGGCGGCGGGCGTCATCGCGACCCCCAGCGCCAGGGCCACTGCAGCGGGCCGCAAGGCGTTAAAAACAAATGTGTATAGCATTGCCCCATTATGGACAAATCAAGTACCCGCAAAGCGCTGATCGAAGCGCGCCTCAACATGCCCGACCGCCTGGCGCGGGCTGATCTGCTGCAGCGCGTGATGCGCATCTGGCTGGTGGGGCG
>JANLYY010000231.1:0-3987 GCA_031365885.1 Polaromonas sp.
ATGGCGGCAGGCTGGTCGCCGGCCGGCGGATACGGCAGGAACAGCTCGAAGGGGGAATCGGGGAAGTTGATGAACTCGCCCTTGGGCGCTTCTTCAATCACTTCAGACAGGTCGGACATGGCGGGTGGTGTGGACGGGACAGTTAAAATTGGGGCCAACCGGACAGAGTACAACAGCGCCGGGCTCTCCGCTTGCGACAACCCCTGAAGGAATTTATGTCTTTGTTCACCGCCGTCGAAATGGCCCCGCGCGACCCCATCCTGGGCCTCAACGAGCAATTCAACGCCGATGCCAACCCGCGCAAGGTCAACCTGGGCGTCGGCGTCTATTACGACGACAACGGCAAGCTGCCGTTACTGAAATGCGTGCAGGCAGCCGAAGCGCAAATGATGGCGTCGCCGAAACCGCGCGGCTATTTGCCGATTGAAGGCATTGCTGCCTACGACGCGGCCGTCAAGGCGCTGGTGTTCGGTGCCGATAGCGAAGCGGTGAAATCCGGTCGGGTCGCCACCGCCCAAGGCATAGGCGGCACGGGCGGTCTGAAAATCGGCGCCGACTTCCTGAAAAAATTGAGCCCCAACGCCAAGGTGATGATCTCGGACCCGAGTTGGGAAAACCATCGCGCGCTTTTCATGCAGGCTGGCTTCGAAGTCGAAAGCTATCCGTATTACGACGCGGCCAAACGCGGCGTGAACTTTGACGGCATGCTGGCGGCGCTCCATGCGGCACCCGCAAGCACCATTGTTGTGCTGCACGCCTGCTGCCACAACCCGACCGGCTACGACATCACGGCCCCGCAGTGGGACCAGGTGATTGCCGCGATCAAGGCGAAGCAGCTTACGCCCTTCCTCGACATGGCCTACCAGGGCTTCGGCCACGGCATTGAAGAAGACGGCGCCGTCATCAGCAAATTTGTCGCGGCCGGCCTGAATTTTTTCGTCTCGACATCGTTTTCGAAAAGCTTCAGCCTGTATGGCGAACGCGTAGGCGCGCTGTCAGTGCTGTGCCAGAACAAAGATGAAGCCGAACGGGTGCTGTCCCAGCTCAAACTGGTGATTCGCACCAACTACAGCAACCCGGCGACGCACGGCGGCACCGTGGTGGCCATGGTGCTGAACACACCTGCGCTGCGCACGCAGTGGGAAGGCGAGCTGGCCGAAATGCGCGTCCGCATCAAGGACATGCGGCAAAAGCTGGTCGATGGGCTGAAGGCGGCGGGTGTGAAGCAGAACATGGGCTTCATCACCAGCCAGATCGGCATGTTCAGCTATTCCGGCCTGACCAAAAACCAGATGGTGCGTCTTCGCACTGAATTCGGCGTCTACGGCACCGACACAGGCCGCATGTGCGTCGCCGCGCTGAACAGCAAAAACATCGCCTACGTCTGCGCGTCGATTGCAAAAGTCTTGTAACAGCCCCCTGGTTGTCACGGCACAAAAAAAAGTACGCTCAGAGCGTGTTTTTTGTATCCATGTGCCGTTTATGCCTCTAGCCCCCGTAATACGTGCGTAAGCAGCTCCTAAATTAATAGCAGACAGAAGCTCAGCTCAGAGCGCTTCCGCGCTGCAGCCCTAGCCCCAAACCATCGACCGCATCGAAATCGAGCCGCCCTGAAAGCTGGTGTTGAAAAAGCGCATTGGCTCGTTCGCGTCCACCGCCCCGGCGGCATACAGCAGCGGCAGGAAATGCTCATAGGTCGGATGCGCCATTTTCGCAAGCGCCCCCAGCTTCTGGAAGTTTTGCAGTGCCGAAAGATTGCCTTGCTGCAGGTAGCCGCCTATCGTCTGGTCGAACTCCAGCGCCCAGTCATAGGCCTGACTGCCGGCGGCGCCGCGCTGCATCTGCTGCAGGTTATGAACGACGTTGCCGCTGCCGACAATCAGCACCCCGCGTTCGCGCAGGCCCATGATCTGCTGCGCCAGCGCGTAATGGTCTTCCGGGGCGCGGCTGTAGTCCATGCTGAGCTGGATGACGGGAATATCGGCGTCGGGAAACATGGGTTTGAGCACCGACCAGCTGCCGTGGTCCAGACCCCATGCGCTGACGTCCAGCCCCAACGGTGCCGACGCCCGCTGCCGGACCACCTGACTGATGGCGCGCGCCGCCGCCGCGTCACCAGGGGCCGGGTATTGCTGGTCGAACAACTCCTGCGGAAAACCACCAAAATCATGAATCGTCTTGGGCTGGTCCATGCCGGTCAGCCACCAACCATCGGTGAGCCAGTGCGCGGAAATACACAAAATCAATTGCGGCCTGGCGATCCTTGAGCCGAATTCGGCACCCAGCGCCTGCCAGCTGCGGCGGTATTCGTTGTCACCGATAGCGTTCATCGGGCTGCCGTGACCCAAAAATAAAACCGGCAGGCGGTCGGACTTGCGGAGCGAGGCGATGCGCTCAAACGCTGTGAAGTCTGTGGTGAGAGCCATGATAGTTTTCCGAAAAAATTGTAGGTAAAGGTGCCGAACGTCTGTAAGGCAATTTCACGAATTGGGCGTTATCCTCAACGTGCAAGACTGGTAAATGTTATATTTGCTGCAGTGCAACATATATGCATCTTCCATCGCTGTCCATCCCGAATTGTCCACCCTGCACCATACAAAGGTTCACCCCATGCTTTATCAAGTCTATGAAACCCAGCGCATGCTGATGGAGCCCTTCGTTGACTTCGCGCAGGCCGCCGCCAAGCTTTACAGCAATCCGCATTCCCCGGCGGGGCAAAACCCGCTGGCACAGCGGGTTGCAGCTGGCTACAGCCTGATTTACCGCCTGGGCAAGGATTACGAAAAGCCGGCTTTTGACATCCGCACCATCGAGGATGACGGCGCCAGCGTCGCGATTCATGAGCGAATCGAGCTCGACAAGCCATTTTGCGAACTGCGCCGCTTCAAGCGCTTTACCGACGACCCGGCAACACTCACCGCCCTGAAGGGCCAGCCTGCCGTGCTCATCGTGGCGCCCCTGTCAGGCCACTACGCCACCTTGCTGCGCGACACCGTCAAAACCATGCTGAAAGACCACAAGGTCTACATCACCGACTGGAAAAACGCACGCACCGTGCCGCTGTCCGATGGCAGCTTCAGCCTCGACGACTACGTCAACTATGTGCAGGAATTCATCCGCCACCTGCAGGGCGTTTATGGCAATTGCCACGTCATCAGCGTGTGCCAGCCGACCGTGCCGGTGCTCGCGGCTATTTCGCTGATGGCCTCACGCGGTGAGACCACGCCGCTGACGATGACCATGATGGGCGGCCCGATTGACGCGCGCAAGTCGCCGACAGCCGTCAACAACCTCGCCATGAACAAAAGCTACGAATGGTTTGAAAATAATGTGATCTACCGCGTGCCCAGCAACTTTCCCGGTGCCGGCCGCCGCGTGTACCCGGGCTTTTTGCAGCACACCGGTTTCGTGGCCATGAACCCCGATCGTCACGCGACCAGCCATTACGACTACTTCAAGGACCTGATCAAGGGCGACGACGCCAGCGCCGAAGCCCACACCAAGTTCTACGACGAGTACAACGCCGTGCTCGACATGGACGCCGAGTATTACCTGGACACCATCAAGACCTTGACCGAGACCGCCAACCGCGCCGGCTCCGCCAAGTCCGGCAAGGGCCGGGGCAAGGGCGTGACCATCGAGCGCATCTACACGACGCCCGGAGTGCACCCCTACGACGAGGTGACCTGGGAGAAGCGCGACGTCGTCCAGCAGAACTGGAAGACCGGGGTCACGATCTTCGAGCAGCGCGGTGTCGAGTTCCCCGACTTCTGGTCGGTCAACGCCTCCACCATCGTCACCACCAAGTACTTCCGCGGCGCCCTCGGCTCCGAGAAGCGCGAGACAGGGCTCAAGCAGCTCATCGACCGGGTCGTCCTCACCTACGTCAAGGCCGGCCGCGAGCACGGCTACTTCGGCAGCGAGGAGGACGCCACCCTCTTCGAGCACGAGCTGACGTATGCGTTGCTGCACCAGGTCTTCTCGTTC
>JANLYY010000247.1:0-4602 GCA_031365885.1 Polaromonas sp.
GGCTCGACAAAAGCCTCGCCGGCTTTGACGATGACGGGTGCCCTGCCCTCCAGGTCAAGCGTGAACTGGCCCTCCAGCACATACACCGTTACTGGTGAACGGTGACTGTGGAACACCGTCTTGTCACCGGGCTTGAATGACGCGGTCAGCACCCGAACCTCCTGCGTGTCCGACTTGGGCATTTGCAGAACGCTCTGTTTGAGCACCAGCGTAGGCATCGCCAAACCCGGCGTCTGCGCGTGAATGCCGGCGGTGCAGGCCATGCCGATCAGGCAAGTTGCACCGAAGCGGCGAGCGGTGTGGAGGGCAGAACTAAGGATGGGATGACTTTGCATCATGGCGGGCCTCGCATTTTAAAAGTTGCTGATGCGCTCCAGTCTAGGCACTGCGCAGCCGGCACGCCAGCCGCAAATTTGCATAATGGGGCCGCAACAATGGGGGAGCAAACCATGTTCGACTGGGACGATCTGAAGCATTTTCTGGCCGTCGCGCGCCACGGCAGCACCACCGCTGCCGGGCGTGCCATGAAGGTCGATCAATCAACCGTGCAGCGGCGCCTGGCCGAGCTGGAACGCCGCATCGGCCAGCCGCTGGTCGAACGGCGCGCCAGCGGTTACCGGCTGACGGCGTACGGCCTGGAACTGCTGCCGCATGCCGAACGCGTCGAGCAGCAAATGCTTGCGCTGCAACGTTTCGTGCAGTCGTCCGCGCGCGAATTGAATGGCGTCATCCGCCTGACCTGCCCGGAACCCATCGTGCTGCGCATCAGCCGATCTGACCTCTTGACGCGCCTGCGCGCGCGGCATGCGGGTCTGCATGTGGAGTTTGTGATGAGCGACCATTACGTCGATCTAGCCAAGGGCGAGGCCGATGTGGCGCTGCGTTCGGGCGACACGTTGGACAAGCAGCTGGTAGGCCGGAAGATCGCTGATTCATTGTGGGCGGTGTATGGCGGGCAGGCTTATCTGGCGCAGCACGGAAGCCCTGAGCGTCTGGAAGACCTTGCGCAGCACGCGTGGGTCGGGTTCGACGAAACCATGGCCAAGCACCGGGCCACGTTGTGGTTGCGACAGGTAGCGCCGGGCGCCAAAATGGTCGCCACCAGTGGCAGCGTGCTAGGCACCGTTCACTTCGCCAAGGCCAATCTGGGTCTGGCGACCTTGCCCACTGCGCTGGGCGATGCCGAGCCCGATCTGGTGCGGGTGCTGGGGCCGGTGACCGAGCTGACGCGCAGCTGGCGCATGCTGACGACCCGTCAACTGCGTCTCACGCCGCGCGTGTCGGCTTTTTTTGAGTTCATGCTGCAGGAGCTGCAGACCTTGCGGCCCATCCTGACGGGCTGAAGGGGGCGACCCGCACGCCATCACAGTCAACTAACCCGGCATCCAGCTTCAAGGCATGAATTTCTGGTCGCTACTATTTTAATAGCTGTTTACGCACGTATTACGAGGGCTAGAGGCTTATTTCTCTTACGGTCGTCGCGGGCAGCGCGGCGGCCGACACCGCCGCATTGCGCGATGCCAACAGCTCGCGCAGAACGCGGTGCAGGATCTTGCCGGTCGCGGTACGCGGCATGTCGGCGTCAGCCATAAAGACAATGGACTGCGGGCACTTGAAGCCGGCCATGCGCTCTTTACACCAGCTCTTGAGTTCAACCTCGCTGACTCCTTGCTGTGGCCGCTCTTGCTGGTGCAGCACCACCACGGCGTGTACCGACTCGCCCCATTTGTCGTGCGGCAGACCAATGACGGCAACGTCTTTCACCTGGGGGTGCGCTCCCAGTACGCCTTCCACCTCTGACGGATAAATGTTCTCGCCGCCGCTGATGATCATGTTGCTCTTGCGGTCCACCAGCCAGATGTAGCCGTCGCTGTCGCGCCGCGCCAGGTCGCCCACCGAGCACCAGTCGCCGTGGAAGGCCTCAGTGGTTTTCTCGGGGTTTTTCCAGTAGCCGTCGAACACATAGGCGGTGCGCGAAAACAGCTCGCCGACCTCGCCATCGGGTACTTCCCGTCCGTCTGCATCGAGCAGCCTGATGGCGCCGCTGCCAGCCCATTCGCGGCCGACCGAGCCGAGCCTGGCGATCTGCTGGTCCGGCCGCAGCAGCGTCACCCAGCCGGCTTCGGTCGAGCCGTACAGCTCGTAAAGATTGCCGTTGCGAAAGTATTCCAGGATGGCCAGCTTGGTGTCCTTTCGCGCTGGTGCCGAGGAGATCATCAACTTGCCGACACGGCTCACGTCGTAGCGCGCTTTCACCTGCGCTGGCAGCCCCAGCAGCATGATGTAGTGCGTCGGCACCAGCGAGGTGAAAGTCACTTGTTCCCGGGCCAGCGTCGCCAGCAGCGCCTCGGGGTCAAAGTGGCGGCTGTCGTCGATGACGCAGGTGGCGCCCAGGTGAACGAAGGTCATGCCGAAGTAGAGCGAGTTGGCATGGCACAAGGGCATCACCAGCAAGGCGGTGTCGCCCTGGGTGAAGCCCATCTCCAGGGCTGTGGCCAGTGCGATCAATGTGCTGCCGGCATGGCTTCGGACTGCGCCTTTGGGCCGGCCCGTGGTGCCGGAGGTGTACATCAACGCGCAGATGTCGTCGGGGTGTACGGCGTCAAACGGGTCGTCACTGCACGGCCGCTCTGCCAGCGTTTCATAGTCAGTCCAGCCCGCCGGAGCCGGGGCGCCGAGGTGGATATAGCACTCAGGCGTGATCGGCAGGTCGCTGCGGATGGTGTCGATGCGGCCCTGCAGGTCGTGACCAGCGATCACCGCGCGCGCCTCGCTGTGTACCAGCAGGTAGGCAATTTCCGGCGCCACCAGCCTGAAATTAATCGGCACGGCGACCAAGCCCGCACGGGCCAGCGCCACATAAATCTCCATCCATTCAATGCAGTTGTAGGCCAGCACGCCGACTCGGTCCCCCTTGCGAAGGCCCAGGCCCAGCAGGCTGCGGGCCAGGCTGCTGGCCCGCTGATTCCATTCGGCGAAGCTCAACTGGCGGCGTGAGTCGCGCACGCCGATCTTGGCGGGGCTGAGTCGGGCATGGGTGGCGACGGCGTCGGCGATGGTGAGCAAACGGCTCATGGTTGGGGTCCTTCTGTCAGCGATGGAAAAATTGCAGTTTCGCGATTATAGAACTCTGAATTCAGAATACACTTAACCGTCAAATCTGGCGAATAGTTCAAGCCAGTCTCTTCCTCACAGACCTCAAGGAGCCGCTATGGCTATTTCGGCAACATCGGAACACTCAGCGAAAAATTCGGCAGAACAGTCAGCCGCAGCGGTCATCGCGCGTTTTCTCAAACAGCGCGGCGTAGACCGGGTGTTCGGGCTGTGCGGCGGGCACATCATGCCGATCTGGATGCGGCTGGACGCCGAAGGCATCCGTATCATCGACGTGCGCGACGAGCGGGCTGCCGTCTACATGGCCCATGCCCATGCCGAACTCACCGGCGGCCTGGGTGTGGCCCTGGTCACGGCCGGCCCCGGCGTCACCAACGCCATGACCGGCATCGCCAATGCCCATGTGTCGCGCGTGCCGGTGCTGGTGCTGTCGGGCGTGCCGCCTGTGCGCCAGGAGAACCGGGGCGCGCTGCAGGACATGGTTCACACCGACCTGGTGCGTTCGCTCACCCGCTATGCGCGCACGGTGCGCCAGCCCGAGCTGGTGCTGCAGGAGCTGGACGAAGCGGTTGCGCGCGCCTTCGGCCAGGGCGGCGAGCCGGGGCCGGTGTACCTTGATTTTCCGGTCGACACGCTGCGCGGCCAGGTGCCGCTGGCGCTGCAGTTGCCCGAGCATTTCGCGCCCAAGCCTAAGCCCCTCTTGATACCCGACGTGGCGACGGTGCAGGCTGCCACCGATCTGCTGTTTTCGGCCAGGCGGCCCCTGTTCATTTCAGGCCGGGGCGCACGCGGGGCTGGCCCGGCGCTGGCCCGGCTGCTGAGCCGTCTGAACGCTGCCTATCTGGATACAGGCGAGAGCCGTGGCCTGGTGCCGGACGATCACCCCTCGGTAGTGGCGGCCATGCGCGGGTCGGTGATGGGCGAGGCCGACCTGGTGGTCACGGTGGGTCGGCGGCTTGATTTCCAGCTGGCCTATGGATCGCCGGCGGTCTTTGGCCAGGCGAAATTCCTGCGCATCGCCGACTGCGCCCCCGAGCTGCGCGACAACCGGCGCGGCAGCGTCGAGATGCTGGCCACGCCGGCGCTGGCGCTGGAAGCCATCCTGGCGGCCGCAGGGGAGCGCCAATGCGCCACCGACTTAGCATGGTCCAGCGCCCTGCGCCGCAAGCACCTGGAGCGCGCCGACAAGCTGGTAACTTCCATGCGCAACGCGCCCGCCGGCAGCGACGGGCTGATGCATCCGAACCGGCTGCTGTCGGCCCTGCGCGACGCCCTGCCACCCGATGCGATTGTGGTGGCCGATGGCGGAGACTTCCTGAGCTTCGCACGCGTAGGCTTGCCCGCCAGCACCTATCTTGATCCAGGGTCGCTGGGTTGCATCGGCGTCGGAACGCCCTTCGGCGTAGCGGCCAGCCTGGCCTTCCCGGACCGCACGACGGTGGTAGCCACCGGCGATGGCGCCTTCGGCTTTAATGCGATGGAGATGGA
>JANLYY010000259.1:0-5046 GCA_031365885.1 Polaromonas sp.
CCGGCCGTGGCATTTAATTTAACGACGAACAAGGAGTAATCACATGCCTCGCGTCAAACGTGGTGTAACGGCTCGCGCCCGCCACAAAAAAGTTTTAGCCCTTGCAAAAGGTTTCCGCGGTCGCCGCGGTAACGTCTTCCGTATTGCCAAAGAAGCGGTGATGAAGGCCGGGCAATATGCCTACCGTGACCGCCGCACCAAGAAGCGTGTGTTCCGCCGCCTGTGGATCACGCGTATTAACGCCGCCAGCCGCGCTTGTGGTCTGACCTATAGCCAGTTTGCCAACGGTTTGCGCAAAGCCGGTATCGAGATCGACCGCAAGGTTCTGTCTGATATGGCCATCCACGACAGTGCTGCTTTTGGCGCCATCGTCGATCAGGTCAAAGCCAGGCTGGCAGCCTGATTTTTAGTGCAGACTCTGTCAAGTTGCTACTAAATTAATAGCTGCTTGCGCACGAAATCAGAGGGCTGGAGCTTGAAAAGGCTCTGGCCCTTTTCCATGGTGGGTCTGATTTCCTTCGATGTCGAAACGCCATTACTTTTATCCGGTAGAAGAAATTTATGATGCAAGCTGATGCCCTTAGCGAGCTGGTCGGCAGTGCCACCACCCGTTTTGAACAAGCCTCGACACCGGCTGATCTGGAAAACGCCAAAGCGCTATTTCTGGGTAAGTCAGGGCGCGTTACCGAGCTGATGAAAGGCATGGCCGCACTCAGCACAGATGAAAAAAAGTCGCGTGGAGCGGCCATCAATTTGGCTAAACAGGCGATCGAGGCAGCGCTGAACGCACGCAGGCAGGCGCTGGCCAATGCCGAGCTTGAAAGCCAGCTCAAGGCCGAAGCGCTTGATGTGAGCTTGCCGGGGCGGCAGCGTATGCAAGGGGGCTTGCACCCGGTGTCGTTAACGCTGGAGCGCATCGAATCCATTTTTGGTTCCATGGGTTTCGACGTCGCCGATGGCCCGGAAATTGAAAGCGACTGGTTCAGTTTCACAGCGCTCAACAACCCGCCAGACCATCCCGCCCGTTCGATGCAGGACACGTTCTACATCGACACCAAAGGCGAAGACGGCATTTATTACAATCTGCGTCCGCACACCAGCCCGATGCAGATTCGCCATGCCCGGGCGCACGTCCGCCAGCACCGGCAAGACGGCCTTTCCGGCGACGTACTTTATGCCGGCGACATGCCCGAGATCCGCGTTATTGCGCCGGGTCGTACGTATCGGGTGGACAGCGACGCGACCCACTCCCCGATGTTTCATCAGTGCGAGGGTCTGTGGCTGGGCGAAAACGTGAGCTTCAAGGACTTGAAGTACGTGTTCACGGATTTCTGCCGGCGTTTTTTCGAGTCGGATGATCTTGTGCTGCGCTTCCGGCCGAGTTTTTTTCCGTTCACCGAGCCCAGTGCCGAAATCGACATCCAGTTCCAACAGGGACCGCAAGCCGGCCGCTGGCTCGAAGTCGCAGGTTCAGGCCAGGTGCATCCCAATGTGGTTCGGAACATGGGCCTTGATCCCGAAAAATACATTGGTTTCGCCTTCGGCATGGGGCCAGACCGGTTGACCATGCTGCGCTACGGCGTTAACGACCTGCGTCTGTTTTTTGATGGCGACATCCGCTTCCTGTCGCAATTCCAGTCATAAAAATAGCCTCAACAAGAACTGACTCCAACATGCAATTTCCAGAATCCTGGTTGCGCGAATTCTGCAACCCGCCACTCAATACCCAGCAGCTTGCCGACACGCTGACCATGGCGGGACTTGAGGTGGAAGAGATCAAACCCGCCGCGCCTCCTTTTACAAAAATAGTTGTTGGAGAAATCAAAGAGGCGGTGCAGCACCCCAACGCCGACAGGCTGCGCGTGTGCCAGGTCGATGTAGGGCAGGGCAGTTTGCTGAACATCGTCTGCGGGGCGCCGAACGCAAGGGTGGGCATCAAGGTGCCTTGCGCACTGGTGGGCGCCGAGTTGCCGGCTGGCGACGACGGCAAACCTTTCTTTATTAAAAGCGGCTTGCTGCGTGGCGTAGAAAGCCAGGGCATGTTGTGTTCGGCGCGCGAGCTCAAGCTCTCGGACGACCACGGCGGCTTGCTCGAGCTGGCTGCCGATGCGCCGCTGGGGCAGAGCATTCGGGAGCACCTTCAGCTCGATGACATGCTGTTCACGTTGAAGCTCACGCCGAATCTGGCGCATTGCCTGAGCGTCTATGGCGTGGCGCGTGAAGTTGCTGCACTGACGGGCTCACCATTGAAAACGCCGGTACACCCCGCCGTTGCTGTCGGCGATGCAAGCCATCTTCCGGTCAAGATCAGCGCGCCTGATTTGTGTGGTCGTTTTTCCGGGCGCGTGGTGCGCAATTTGAATACCAAAGCCGCTACTCCGGTGTGGATGGTGGACCGGCTTGCGCGTTGTGGCCAGCGCAGTGTGACGGCGCTGGTCGATATTTCCAACTATGTGATGTTTGAATTCGGGCAGCCGTCGCATATTTTTGACTTGGACAAGATTCACAGCGGGCTGGATGTGCGCTGGGGCAAGGCTGGCGAGACGCTCAAGCTGCTCAATGGCAACACCGTCACGGTCGATGAAAAAGTAGGCGTGATCGCTGACGACACCCAAGTCGAGTCACTGGCAGGCATCATGGGTGGCGACGCGACGGCGGTGTCGGACGACACGAAGCATGTCTATGTCGAGGCCGCGTTCTGGTGGCCCAAAGCGATTGCCGGGCGTTCACGTCGCTACAACTTTTCAACCGATGCAGGCCATCGCTTCGAGCGTGGGGTGGATTTTGGCAAAACCGCAGAGCGCATTGAACGCATCACCCAACTGATCATTGATATCTGCGGTACGCCCGACACCGTGTGCGGCTCCGTGGACGATCTGCAGGTTAATCTGCCGAAAGCGATGCCTGTCACTTTGCGCGTGGCCCGTGCAGCCAAAGTCATTGGCATGCCGCTATCGCAGGCGCAATGCCACGATGCGCTTGTGCGCCTGGGGCTGCCCGTAATTGAGGGGGCAGGCACGCTCACGGTGACGCCACCCAGCTACCGATTTGACCTTCAGATCGAGGAAGACCTGATTGAAGAAGTCGTCCGCATGGTCGGGTACGAGCATTTGCCAGCGGCGCCGCCCCTGGCACCCATCACGGCGAAAATTCGTCTGGAAACCGAACGCAGTCCGTTTGCTGTTCGGCGCGTGCTGGCCAGTCTGGGGTATCAGGAGACCATCAATTTCAGCTTTGTGGAGGAGCGTTGGGAGCATGAGCTGGCCGGTAACCCGGATCCTGTCAAGTTGCTGAACCCTATCGCCAGCCAGATGAGCGTCATGCGCTCGTCGTTGCTGGGGTCGTTGGTGCAGGCTCTTAAATTCAACCTGGACCGCAAGGCTGCGCGACTCAATATCTTCGAACTGGGTCGGGTCTTTTTACGTGACGCATTGAGTGTGGATACCGATATATCGGTTGCCGGGTTTAGCCAGCCGATGCGCATCGCGGGTCTTGCTTATGGTGCGCGCAATGCTCTCAATTGGGACGGAAGGGATAAGGTCGTCGATTTTTTTGACGTGAAAGGTGACCTCGAGGCCTTGCTGGCACCAATGAAGCCCATCTTTGCACCGCTAGTCCATCCAGCGTTGCATCCCGGTCGCTCAGCGAGTGTCCTGGTAGACGGGCAAGTGATTGGTTTCATCGGCGAGCTTCACCCGAAATGGCGTCAGGCCTATGAGCTGCCGCAAGCGCCGATGGTGTTTGAGCTGGCACTGGACGCAGTTCTGACGCGCCACATGCCTTTTTTTAAAGGCGTCAGCAAGTTGCAGCCTGTTGAGCGCGACATCGCGCTAATCGTGCCGGAATGCACGACGCACGCCGCGCTAATGACGGCCATCCATGACGCTGATGCCAAGGGTTTGTTGAAGGAAGCTCGATTATTTGACGTCTACCGTCCGCAACAGGGAAGTACGGCCATGCAAATCGGAGAAAAAAGCCTGGCCGTCCGTTTGGTGCTGTCAAGTGACGCCGCTACACTGACTGATGAACAAATCGAATCGGCTGTTCAGGCCGTGATCGCAAATCTCCGTAACGCCCTGCAAGCGCGATTGCGGGCCTGAAACCCAGAAAAATAAACGATGCTACAAGAATCCCCCCTGGAATTTTCCGTTGAAAGTCTGGAAACACCCGCGCTCACCAAGGCGCATTTGGCTGAATTGTTGTTTGAGCAAATCGGGCTGAATAAGCGCGAATCCAAAGACATGATTGACGCGTTTTTTGATCTGGTGTCTGGCAGTCTCGTTGAGGGCAAAGACGTGAAAGTTTCCGGCTTCGGCAACTTTCAGATTCGGACCAAGGCACCGCGACCGGGCCGGAATCCCAGAACTGGCGAACCTATTCCCATTCAGGCTCGCCGGGTCGTGACCTTCCATGCGAGCCACAAGCTCAAAGACCTGATCCAGGGTAATCATTCGGCTGATTGAGTCCGCAGTATCCAGACGGCTGGGTGGCGCAAGACTGCGTCTCGCGTAAATAAATGTCATTTTTGTGACAAAACAACACTTTGACGAAAGCGCCTGTAACTATTTGCGCTTGCTTTGGAGTTGGAGTAAATTTACAGGTTTCCTCTCTACTGCATTGATTTAATTGGAGAAAACGCTCCCTCCCATTCCCGCAAAACGCTACTTCACTATTGGCGAAGTCGGCGATCTGTGCGGTGTCAAACCTCATGTGCTCCGTTATTGGGAGCAAGAGTTCACGCAGTTACGCCCGATGAAACGACGTGGCAATCGCAGGTATTACCAGCACCATGAAGTTTTGATGATTCGCCGGATACGCGATCTTTTATACGATCAGGGATTCACCATCAGCGGTGCCCGCAACAAATTGCAGGAAATCGTCCAGGTTGAGCGGGACAAACGCCGCAACGGGGAAGTCATGCTCGAGGGCGTTGAAGTGCTGGAGGGAGGCGAGTCGGTTCTGGATGATTTTGAAGACTCCACAGGTTTCGAGGAAAGTGAATTTGCAAGCGCCGATCTACCTTCTGGATCTTTAGCGCAGCAGCGA
>JANLYY010000279.1:0-4613 GCA_031365885.1 Polaromonas sp.
CTTCTTCGCCGCTGGCGACGCGCTGGCCCTGCTGCTGAAGCCGCTGCGCGATCCACTGCGGCAAATTGGCTCTGGCAACCGCATCGAACTTGACGGTGACGCCAAAGCTTTCCAGCGCGCCGAACCACGCGCCCTTGGTCGTCATGCTGTCGAGCCTGGGCAGCATGACGAGCGTCAGCGTTGAGTCATCGCCCTGGCTGCGTTAGGCAATCTGCTGCAGCGCCACCGATCCGTCCTTGCCTGGCTTGCCGCTGGGCACACGGATTTCCACGATCTGTTTGTCAGCAAAAAGACTCAATGAACCGCCACTGGCCAGCACCTCGCTCCAGTCGAAGTGCGCGCCGGCAGCGGTGTGCACCGTGCGCTCGGTGTAACCCTGCGCGCGCGCCGTCGCCCGCAGCGCATCGGCGAACTCCTGCACCAGCAATGGCTCGTCGCCATGCAGCGTGTAAAGCGGTTTGATGCCGCTGCGCTTCAGGTGGTCTGTTAGCTGGGTTGGGGCGAGTTGCATTGGGTTGGATTTTAAGTGACCCCCCGGTCTGAGCTGAGGTGTCGAAGCATCCTGGTTTTTTGGGGTCGGATCACAATTTCGCTGCGGAGCGAAGCGCAGCATCCAAAGGGCGAGCCAAAGGCTCGGGGAATTTGTGCTCTGACCCCAAAAAATGCCCGATTCCGAGTTTGTTTTTTGATCGGAAGAGCACGCACTTCGCGAAGTCCTGAAGCCGCTCTGTCGCCGCGGCGGGCGACTCACCTTTTTTTGCTTCGCCAAAATAAGGTAAGCCAAAAAAAGGCGACCCTGGTGCCTGCGTCCCTTCGCTGCGCTGCGGGCAACCTGCGGTGCTCAGTCCAGCCGGGGTCCCGCTCGAACTCGCTTCGCTCAGACAATCGCGGGCCCTTATCCGTCCGGACCTCCGCTCCTCGGCGCATTCACAAGGGGTGGGTTCGGATTCGGGGAGTATTGAACCCGCTGCGCGCGCTCAATGCCGCTATGTTATTAATAGCTGCTCCCGCACATATTCATTGGGATAGCGGCCTGAAATACCTGAAATTTGACGCTTTTAAGCACTGTCGGCCTGTTGTCACGCAACTCGCGTTCAAAGGTTCAAGCGAGAAGGTTCAAGTCAACGATCTGTTCATCCCCAATCAAGCTGGGTTTCGCAGAATTTTTACGCCTGTACAAATGTGCAGTACATTCAGTCCCAAGCCAATTCCCCACGCGGCTCCGAGAGGTTTTCAATGTCCAAATTAAGTTGCAGCGCCCAGATTAAGCCGCAGGTTTTGCGGCATACATCACGGTAGAGAAATCAATGAGCTTTAATCGTTTCGCGATTCTTTCGTTGCTACTGCTGATGACGTCGTGCGCAACAAACACGTCTGTCCGGACTGAGCGGATATCGATCACCACGCGAGAATGGATTAACCCGTCATTCCGTGACATCCACGCTGCGGTCGTTGTCGATCGACTCGGCGCGCAAGTTTTTTCTTCGAAGTACGCCTTTTCAGTGCCATTGGACCCGGTCGGCGGAGTCAATCCGTCAGAGTTCCACTTCTTCACATACTGTCTGGCCAGTAAGCTAGCAAAGCAACATGGGTACACGCATTGGGCTTTGGGTGCACTCGACAAAAATCTCAAGTACCAAATGACGACCGCGCTTGAGTTGTATGTTGCGGTATTGAATGAGAAAGACTCACCACCTATGACGGCCGGTGGCAATACTATCCAATGGTTGGATAAGCCGGTTGCGAGCGACAGTCTCTATTCGTTTTGCTCCAAATTGCTCCGACCTCAATTTATGTGGGCCAAAGCTGGATGAGAATTTCTAACAGGTCGCTCAGCACGGACACGCAACCACAGACTGCCGCTTCGCGGCTCCTGTTGCGAGCCAGTCAGCTCCAACGTTCGCTTCGGAAAATCGAATTCGAATTCTGACCCCCAAACCCTTGTGAATGCGCTGAGGAGCGGAAGCCCAGACGGATCAGGGCCCGCGATTGTCTGAGCGCAGCGAGTTCGAGCGGGACCCCGTCTGGGCTGAGCACCGGAAGGTGCCCGCAGCGCAGCGAAGGGACGCAGACACCAGGGTCGCCTTTTCTTTTGCTTACTTTGCTTTTGGCGAAGCAAAAGCAAAGTGAGTCGCCCGCTGCGGCGACAGAGCGGCATCAGGACTTGGCAATGTGCATGCTCGTTCAATCAAAAACAAATTCGGAATCGGGCGTTTTTGAGGTCAGAGCACAAATTCCCCGCGCCTTCGGCCCGCCCTGCGGGTGCTGCGCTTCGCTACGCAGCGAAATTGTGATCCGACCCCAAAAACCAAAAAAACCGGCCCTAAAACTAGAACGCAAAAACCTCACCCAACCCGATAAGTCTCCAGATGAATACTAGTCTCGGTGTTACTAATCCCCTTCACCAGCCGGATCCGCTCCAGCACTTTGGCGAGTTCCTGCAAATTCTCCGCCCGCAGCTCTGCCAATAAATCCCAGCGTCCGTTGGTGTCATGCAGCGCCGCCACATTCGGCTCACCCAGAAGGCTGGCAATCACCACGCGGGTCCGATTGCCATCGACGGCGATGCTCATCCAGGCTTTGATGACGCTTTGCAGTTCGTCGGGCCGCACGCGCACGGTGTAGCCGACGATGACGCCGTCGTCTTCCAGCCGCTGGATGCGGTTGCTGACGGTGCCGCGCGACACCTTCAGCCGCGCGGCGAGTGCGGCGATGCTGGTGCGGGCGTCGCGACGCAGTTGTGCGATCAGTTGGTGGTCGGTGTCGTCCATGCGGCCAGTCTACTGACAAAACGGTAGAAACAAATGACGAAATGCGCAAAACAACTGTTGAATTGAGCAGTCCGCTGTCTATTCATTAAGCGTGCTCCTGCGGACAATCTTGATTTAAAGACAGATCTCAGGGGAACACCATGGTCGATTACATCGGCATTGCAGACATTCAGCGCATCGTCGGCCGCATCGGCCCGGCGCTTTTTATCGAGGGCCTGGCAGCTGAGATTGAAGCCGATTACCGGCGCTGGGGCGAGTTCGACAAGTCGGCGCGCCATGCGATTCATTCACCCGGCGGCGTGATCGAGCTGATGCCAACTAGCGACGGCCAGATGTATTCGTTCAAGTATGTCAACGGCCATCCAAAAAACACTGCGCTCGGGTTGCTCACCGTGACCGCCTTCGGTGTGCTGGCCGATGTTGAAACCGGCTACCCGCTGCTGCTGTCTGAATTGACGGTGACCACCGCGCTGCGAACTGCCGCCATGTCGGCGCTGGCTGCCAAACACATGGCACGGCCGGGCAGTAGCGTGATGGCGCTGATCGGCAACGGTGCGCAAAGCGAGTTTCAGGCGATTGCGTTTGCCCACATGCTGGGCATTCGCGAGCTGCGGCTGTATGACGTCGATGCCGCCGCCACGGCCAAACTTGCGCGCAACCTGAACGCGTTGGGCCACGACAATCTGCAAGTCACGTTGTGCAGTTCAGTGGCCGAGGCGGCGCGTGGCGCGCAAATCGTGACCACCGTGACCGCCGACAAACGCAACGCCGTCATCCTGACGCCCGAGATGATTGAGCCTGGCATGCATATCAATGCGGTGGGTGGCGACTGCCCCGGCAAGACCGAATTGCACCCCGATATTTTGCGACGCGCCGATGCGCGGGTGGTGGTTGAATACGAGCCGCAGTCGCGTGTCGAAGGCGAGATTCAACAAATGGCGGCAGACTTTTTGGCGACCGAGTTTGCGCAGGTGCTGGATGGGTCTGCACCAGGTCGCGCCTCGCCTGAGGAGGTGACGATTTTTGACTCGGTGGGCTTTGCGCTGGAAGACTATTCGGCGCTGCGCTATGTATATAAACTGCAGGCGCAGCAAGGCCAGCCGCACCAGATTGATCTGATTCCCGACCTCGATAATCCGAAAGATTTGTTTGGGCTGCTGGCACAAGATTTCAACGCTGACATCCCGACAAAAATTGGCGAGGCCCCCGCATCGACGGTGCTGACTGCGGCCGACTTTTCCCGACTGGTGACCGCCTGATTTCTTTTTTGAGAGCATGACCATGACACGACCGATGCGGCTACCCATCCGACTGATAGGCGCTCCCACCGACATAGGCGCAGGCAGCCGGGGCGCCTCGATGGGGCCGGAAGCCATGCGCGTCGCCGGCCTGCAAACCACGCTCGAAGCGCATGGCCTGGTCGTTACCGACAGCGGTAACCTGACCGGCCCGGCCAACCCGTGGCTACCGCCGCTGGACGGCTATCGCCACTTGGCCGAAGTGGCCGCGTGGAACCGCACGGTACATCGTGCCGTGCATGCGGCTCTAAGCGAATCTTTCCTGCCGATTTTGCTGGGCGGCGACCATTGCCTGGCGATTGGCTCGATCAGCGCCGTGGCGCGCCACTGCCGCCGCAGCGATAAAAATCTGCGCGTATTGTGGCTGGACGCGCACACTGACTTCAACACCAGCGCGCTGACACCGACCGGCAACGTGCATGGCATGCCAGTAGCGGCGCTGTGTGGTTACGGCCCGGCAGAATTGACCAGCATCGGCGGCGTCACGCCCGCGATTGCGCCGTCAGTAATGCGGCAGATCGGCATTCGTAGCGTGGACGATGGC
>JANLYY010000005.1:0-3335 GCA_031365885.1 Polaromonas sp.
CCAAAGAAACCTGGGAAAAGAAAGGCGAGCCGAAGTCAGGGCCCCTGCGCTGCGCTGCGAGCAACCTCCGGTGCGCGGTCCGGCCGGGGTCGAGCTCGAACTCGCTGCGCTCAGACAATCACTCGCCCTTATCCGTCTGGCCCTGCGCTACTCGGCGCATACAGAAGGGGCGGAGGCCGAATTCAAATTCGGGGAGCATTGAGCCCGCTTCGTGTGCTCCATGACGCTACATTTTTAATAGCTGCTTGCGCACGTATTCATTGGGCGTTCAGCTTGAATGTCAGAAAAACGGCATGCAGCAATGCCATATACATCAACGTTGTCGTTATCTAAATCAAGAGACAAACTTCACGAGTTCCGAGGAAACTCTAATGCAGCAAAAATTTGCAGTACATGCAGTCGCAGCCCAATCCCCACACGGTTTCCCGAGAAATACGACCAGATTAAGTTGCAGCGCCCAGATCAAGCCGCAGGTTTTTGCGGCATACATTTCTACAAGGGCTTCCCCTCTGAGGTCAAGCGAATCTCCACGAGTCATCGCGCCAGCGAGTCTCGGCTGCTCAGATTAATTCGACTTTTCACGTTCGACGGCATTGCATTTAAAGCAAGAGGTGCGGACAGCGAAACTACAAACGGTCATTGATGCAGGAGATACCTGCGGACCCTGATGAAAGACGCGCGTGGGGACTCATTCATTAGCCGAGCACACCTTGGGTGGCTCCGTAATGTATTCAGTCACTCCCCACGCAGGTCCAACCTTTTGCACATCAACGCCAGCATCACGCGGTGGTGGAAACGAAACCCTGATTTATTTGATTCAGACCGGCAGCCGGAATGCATTACCCCGACTCAGTACCGCCCAGCACATTCGCGCGTTCTTCGCTGCAATGGCCACCACGGCACGCCAGTAGCCGCGTCGCTCTGCTAAAGCAGTCGCCCATTTGCTGATGGGGTCTGTCTTGTTTTTTGCCGCTACCAGCACCGCGCGTGCGCCCAGCACTAGCAACGAACGCAGATAAGAGTCGCCCGCTTTGGTGATATGCCCCAGGCGTTGCTTACCGCCCGAGCTGTACTGCCCTGGCACCAGGCCCAGCCAGGCGCTGAGCTGACGACCATTGGAGAAATCATGACCATGACCAATGGTGCTGATCAACGCCGTGGCCGTGACTGGACCTACGCCGGGCAAGCGCATGAGTTGCTGTGCAGCTGTGTCCGCCTTGGCCAGACCGGCGATGTGCTGCTCGTACTGGGCAATGCGCTCGTCGAGGCGACCGACCTCACTGAGCAAGTCGCCCACCACGGTATTGGTCCAACCCGGCAAATCTTCAAGATGCTGCAAGGCCTCGCGGCGCACCACAGCGGCTTTTAAAGGGAGCACGATGCCGAACTCGGATAGCAGACCACGAATACGGTTTAGCGTGGCGGTTCGCTGCTCGACGAACCCCTGCCGTGCGCGGTGTATGAGCAATTGGCCTTGCTGGTCCAGCGTCTTGATCGGCACAAAGCGCATGTTAGGCCGGCTGACCGCTTCGCAGATGGCTTGGGCATCGGCAGCATCGTTCTTGCCTTTTTTGCCCGACAGGCGATAGGGCGTGACAAACTTCGGCGCGATCAAACGGGCTGTATGGCCAAACCTGGCGAACTCACGCGCCCAGTGGTGAGCGCCTGAACAAGCTTCCATGCCAATGAGGCAGGGCGGCAATTTGGCGATCAGCTCAAGCAAGCCAGCGCGTTTGACGCTCGGACGTATCAATACCGCTTTGCCTGACTCATCGACGCCGTGAACGGCAAAAACGTTCTTGGCGAGATCAATCCCAACAGTTACGATTGCCATGACCTTCCCTTCCAGGTGAGTTGATGAACAGTTTGACCTCTCCATCGTGGCACTTTGTTGCCGCAAGCCGCAACCCTGACGGGTCGTGGCTCGCTTGGGACGGGGAAGTCCCTTTCATTCGTTAGACCTCAAAAATACGTGATTTCCCTGTGAAGAATATTTTCCTTCGCGGTATTTTGATGGTGGCTGCTTGCGGCGGCGCGAGCGCCGCGGAACTATTCTCAGAATGTCAAAGCGTACTGAAGCTTGGGAGCTATAGACCACTTCGGGAGTGGTTGGCCCGAGAAAATATTGACGCAAATTACTGCCAACGTCTGAACGATCGTGAATTCATCTATTCCACAAATAGGAATTTCTACTTTTGCCGCCTAAGTGAGAAATTGGTTTGTGAAGTCCACGAAAGCGGAAGCTGGTATCCAGACCCCATTGTGGTCAAGAGATTTTCCGGTGCCAATGGCAAGTTGTTTGTTTTATTTAAAACTCAGAGTCTGGGTCAAGGTATCTACGGGCAGGGATACCAATTGTTCTACTTGACGCCAAAGGCTGTTAACTTGCGCGGTTATTCAGTGCAGTCGTTGCCGCTCGCTGGTGTTACTAATGGGCTGTACTCGGATGCGGGAGATCTTTGCAGCAATATGGGCACCGGGGAGGCGAGCATACCCATTGATGGTGGCTTTACCGTAGCCAATGAAGGCAATAGTAATTTGGTTGTTTTTTTTTCCCAGGAGGTTACATCATGTGCTACCGGCAAAAAATCCAAAAGAACGCTTAAGTTTTCTTGGAGAAATGGAGCATTTGAGCAGGAACAATGAGGGAATTAGTCAGAGTCAGCGCATGAGGGCTAACCGGTCGCTCGATCCGACGTCCCTCGGCAAGCCTCGGTCCGCAGCTCAGCTTCGACGTTATCTCTCATGAAAGAGCAGCACTGGATTGCGGTCATCGTCGGCGCACTTGGGGTGTACTTCCTCGTTCACGCCTTTATGGCGACCTACGCGTTGTACTTGGCTACGGAAGCGTTGCGCCCGCCGGTCCCCGTTTACCTCCCTTACCTACCTGAATTGCGCGAGAACTACCCCACGCTCGTTATTCTCTGTGTCGTTATGGCTGCTCTTAGCTTGCTTAGCCTGACGGCATGCGTGGCGTTCTATCGCAACTCAAGATGGGCTGTTTACCTTTGGGGCGCCGCCAGCCTTGGTCTGTTCGTGAGTGTCGGCCTTGCCGTCGCCTCAAAAGGCGCCGCGTGGACATACTATCTTTTTGAGGTTGTGGCAGTAAGCGCGTCTTGGTGGTACGTTCTTCGTCTCAAGCGAGCCAGCCATGAGGGATAACATGTCAACCGACGCGGACCCACAACATCAGGAGGCGGCTTTGCCGCAAGTGTTGGTGGGCCGATCATTTTTACGTTAAACCCCATGCACAACTGCCCCTGGTGTAAGGCCGCAGCCGTCACCAACCTCGCAGTCCGCTGGTCAAGCCGCGCATCACCCGCCACTTGCTCGCG
>JANLYY010000033.1:0-10217 GCA_031365885.1 Polaromonas sp.
GGCGTGTCGACTTACATGAGCTACTGCGGCGCGCAGTTGTTCGAGGCGATTGGCCTGAGCCGCGAAACCATTGCCAAGTTCTTCACCGGCACCGCCAGCCAGGTCGAAGGCATGGGCGTGTTCGAGATTGCCGAAGAAGCATTGCGCATGCACCGCGCCGCGTTCAGTGATGATCCGGTACTGGCCAACATGCTGGACGCTGGCGGCGAATACGCCTGGCGCGTGCGCGGTGAAGACCACATGTGGACGCCGGACGCGATTGCCAAACTGCAGCACTCGACACGTTCCAACAACTGGAACACCTACAAGGAATACGCCCAGCTCATCAACGACCAGAACCGCCGCCACATGACACTGCGCGGGTTGTTCGAATTCAAAATCGATCCGAGCAAAGCGATTGCCATCGATGAAGTCGAGTCGGCGAAAGAGATCGTCAAGCGCTTCGCCACCGGCGCGATGTCGCTCGGCTCCATCAGCACCGAAGCCCATGCCACGCTGGCCGTTGCCATGAACCGCATCGGCGGCAAGAGCAACACGGGCGAGGGCGGCGAAGACCCGGCGCGTTATCGGCAAGAGCTGAAGGGCATCCCGATCCGTAAAGGTGAAACGCTGAAAAGCGTCATCGGCGAAAACGTCGTCGAGGTCGATCTGCCGCTGCAAGATGGCGATTCGCTGCGCTCCAAAATCAAGCAGGTTGCTTCCGGCCGCTTCGGTGTCACGGCTGAATATCTGGTGTCGGCTGATCAGATCCAGATCAAGATGGCGCAGGGTGCCAAGCCGGGTGAGGGCGGTCAGCTGCCCGGCGGCAAGGTCAGCGAATACATTGGCGCGCTTCGGTACTCCGTGCCGGGTGTCGGTTTGATTTCACCACCGCCGCAACACGATATTTATTCGATTGAAGATCTGGCGCAGCTGATCCATGACCTGAAAAACGTCAACCCACGTGCCAGCGTCAGCGTCAAGCTGGTCAGTGAAGTCGGCGTTGGCACCATCGCGGCCGGCGTGGCCAAGGCCAAGGCTGACCATGTGGTGATCGCCGGCCATGATGGCGGCACGGGTGCATCGCCGTGGTCATCCATCAAGCACGCCGGCTCGCCATGGGAGATCGGCCTGGCCGAAACGCAGCAGACGCTGGTGCTGAACAGGCTCAGAGGCCGCATTCGCGTGCAGGCCGATGGCCAGATGAAGACAGGCCGCGATGTGGTGATTGGCGCGCTGCTCGGTGCCGATGAATTCGGCTTTGCCACCGCACCGCTGGTGGTTGAAGGCTGCATCATGATGCGCAAGTGCCACCTCAACACCTGCCCGGTCGGCGTCGCCACGCAGGACCCGGTGCTGCGCAAAAAATTCAGCGGCAAGCCCGAGCATGTCGTCAACTATTTCTTCTTCGTTGCTGAGGAAGCGCGTCAGCTGATGGCGCAACTCGGCGTGCGTACCTTCGACGAACTGATTGGCCGCGCCGACCTGCTCGACACGCAAAAAGGCATTGAGCACTGGAAGGCCAGCGGGCTGGATTTCAACCGCCTGTTCTACCAGCCGAATGTGCCAGCCGATGTGGCGCGCCTGCATGTGTCCGCGCAGGAACACGGGCTGGAAAAAGCCCTCGACGTGCGCCTGATTGAAAAGTCGAAAGCCGCGCTGGAAAAAGGCGAAAAGGTGCAGTTCATCGAGGTGGTGCGCAACGTCAACCGCACCGTCGGCGCGATGCTGTCGGGCGAGCTGACACGCTTGCGCCCCGAAGGCTTGCCCGATGACACGCTGCGCATTCAGCTCGAAGGCACGGGCGGCCAGTCGTTCGGCGCTTTCCTCGCCAAAGGCATCACGCTGTATTTGATTGGCGACGCCAACGACTACACCGGCAAGGGCCTGAGCGGTGGCCGCATCGTGGTGCGTCCGAGCATTGATTTCCGCGGCGAATCGCACAAGAACACCATCGTCGGCAACACCGTGCTCTACGGCGCCACGACGGGTGAAGCCTTCTTCAGCGGCGTGGCCGGAGAGCGTTTTGCGGTGCGCCTGTCCGGTGCCACCGCAGTGGTCGAAGGCACAGGCGACCACGGCTGTGAATACATGACCGGCGGCACGGTCGCGGTGCTGGGCAAGACCGGCCGCAACTTCGCTGCCGGCATGAGCGGCGGCGTGGCCTATGTGTATGACGAGGACGGTCAGTTCGCATCGCGCTGCAACACGGCCATGGTGTCGATGGACAAAGTGGTGACGACGGCCGAACAGCACACGCACGACAAGGCCGAGTGGCACGTCGGCCAGAGCGACGAAGAATTGCTTAAACGCCTGCTGCAGGACCACAACCGCTGGACCGGCAGCAAGCGCGCGCGCGAACTGCTCGACCACTGGGCCGAGTCGCGGTTGAAGTTCGTGAAAGTCTTTCCGAACGAATACAAGAAGGCGCTGATCGAACGCAAGGAGCGCCGGCTGGAAGCATCAACTGAGACCACCAGCGCGCAGGTTGAAACCAACCGCGAGACGGTAGGCGCCAAGTAATTTGCGGGAAGCAAGTCGCTATTAATTTAATAGCTGCTTACGCACGTTTTGCCTGGGCTAGAGGCCTGAATCGTTCATAAATAGATTTGAATAAGCACTGACATCGCACTGGATTGAATCATGGGAAAAATCACCGGCTTCATGGATTTCGAGCGCGTCGAAGAGGGCTACAAGCCCGTCACCGAGCGCCTGAAGAACTACAAGGAATTTGTCATCGGCCTGGACGACCAGCAGGCCAAAGAGCAGTCCGCGCGCTGCATGGATTGCGGCACGCCGTTTTGCAACAGCGGCTGCCCGGTCAACAACATCATTCCCGACTTCAACGACATGGTGTTTCGCGCTGACTGGAAGAACGCGATTGACACGCTGCACAGCACGAATAATTTCCCCGAGTTCACCGGCCGCATCTGCCCGGCGCCGTGCGAAGCCGCCTGCGTGCTCAATGTGAATGACGATGCGGTTGGCATCAAGTCGATCGAGCACGCCATCATTGACCGCGCCTGGGCGGAAGGCTGGGTCACACCGGTGTTGCCGAAGCACCAGACCGGTAAAAAAGTCGCCATCGTCGGCTCCGGCCCGGCCGGTCTGGCCGCGGCGCAGCAATTGGCCCGTGCCGGCCATGACGTCACGGTTTTCGAGAAGAACGACCGCGTCGGCGGACTGCTGCGCTACGGCATCCCCGACTTCAAGATGGAGAAAATCCACATTGACCGCCGCGTGGCGCAGATGGAAAAAGAAGGCGTCAGCTTCAAGTGCGGCGTGATGATTGGCAACTTGCCGAAAGACTCCAAAGTCATCAACTGGGCCAAGCAAACCATCACGCCCGAGCAGCTGCAAAAAGATTTTGACGCGGTGATGTTGACCGGCGGTGCCGAACAATCACGCGATCTGCCGGTGCCCGGCCGTGAGCTGGACGGCGTGCATTTTGCGATGGAATTTTTACCGCTGCAGAACAAGCTCAATGCGGGCGACAAGGTCAAGGGCCAGATTCGCGCTGACGGCAAACATGTCATCGTGATTGGCGGCGGCGACACCGGTTCTGACTGCGTTGGCACCAGCAACCGCCACGGCGCGGTCAGCGTGACGCAGTTTGAGCTGATGCCCGAGCCACCCATTGAGGAAAACCGGCCGATGACCTGGCCTTATTGGCCCATCAAGCTGCGCACCTCTTCCTCCCACCAGGAAGGTTGCGAGCGCGAATTCGCCATTTCGACGAAAGAGTTGATGGGCGAAAAAGGCAAGGTCACCGGCCTGAAAACCGTGCGCGTTGAATGGATGGGCGGCAAGATGGTTGAGGTGGCTGGCTCGGAGCAGACGCTGAAAGCCGACCTGGTGCTGCTGGCGATGGGCTTTGTGTCCCCGGTGGCGTCGATTCTGGAATCGTTTGGCATAGCCAAAGACAACCGTGGCAACGCCAAAGCTGGCACCGACTTCGTCGGCGGCTACGCGACGAATGTACCCAAGGTGTTCGCGGCCGGTGATATCCGACGCGGACAAAGCCTGGTGGTTTGGGCGATTCGTGAGGGCCGTCAGGCAGCGCGCGCTGTCGATGAATTTTTAATGGGTTACAGCGATCTTCCCCGCTGATATCAGTTTCGGCCCTCACAAATCGCCCCATGGGACGTGTGATGAAACGCAAGCTGGAGCTTGCGTGCGTGAAGGCCGGCAAGCGGCCCGCGCTGTCGATGAATTCCTGATGGGGTTCAGCGACTTGCCGCGTTAAGCGTTCGCCCGGAATCGTCTGGCGTTGCTATAAAACTAATAGCTGATTACGCACGTATTACCTGGGCTAGAGGCTAATTTGCTGCCTTATTGGCAGGCGGGGGTCAAAAATCCCCTTCTTGACCGCCGCAGCGGCTGACCGAGCGGCTGCGCGGCCCGGGGAATCAGGCCAAACCCTATATCATCAGGGTCTGTTCTCACACCGCCGACGCCTGTCGGTTTTTTTATTCCGCCATGGCCGACAACTTCACTTCTTCGCTGGTCGAATTCAAGGACGTTACTTTTTCTTATCCGGGCTCAAACGGCGACCGCGTCATTCTTGACTGCGTCAGGCTGTCGGTGCCACGCGGCAAGGTCACGGCGCTGATGGGCGCTTCGGGCGGCGGCAAAACCACCGTGCTGCGCCTGATCGGCGGGCAGCAACAAGCCAGCAGCGGCGAAGTGCTGTTCGACGGGAAAAACGTGGCGCGCCTGAGCCAGTCTGAGCTGTATGCAGCGCGGCGGCGTATGGGCATGCTGTTCCAGTTCGGTGCGCTGTTCACTGATCTAAGCGTTTTTGACAACGTCGCCTTTCCGCTGCGCGAGCACACGAAGCTGCAAGCCAGCCTGGTCCGCGACATCGTGCTGATGAAGCTTAACGCGGTGGGTCTGCGCGGCGCGCGCGAGCTGATGCCGAGCGAAATTTCCGGCGGCATGGCCCGTCGCGTGGCACTCGCCCGCGCCATCGTGCTGGACCCGGAACTCATCATGTACGACGAGCCGTTTGCCGGGCTGGACCCGATTTCTCTGGGCACCTCCGCACAATTGATTCGCCAGCTCAACGACACGCTGGGCATCACCAGCATCGTCGTCTCGCATGACCTGGAAGAGACGTTCCGCATCGCCGACAAGGTGATCATTCTGGCCAACGGCGGCATCGTCGCGCAGGGCACGCCCGACGAAGTGCGGCATTCCACCGACCCGCTGGTACACCAGTTCGTCAACGGGCTCAGTGAAGGCCCGGTCAAGTTCCATCACCCCGGCCCGGAGGTTGCGGACGATTTCGGCGGTGCGGCCGCCCGAAAGAGCAGTTCATGAGCGCTTTCACGCCAGCCAGACTGGTTTCCGATCTCGGCTTTGCCACGCGCAGCAAACTGGCCGAACTGGGCCACGGCGCGCGGCTGCTGCTGCGCCTTCTGGCCTTGAGCGGCCCGGCGCTGGGCCGTTTTGGCCTGGTGCGCGACCAGATTTTCTTTCTCGGCAATTACTCGCTGGCGATCATTGGCGTGTCAGGCCTGTTTGTCGGTTTTGTGCTCGCGCTGCAGGGCTACTACACGCTGCAGCGCTACGGCTCGGCCGAAGCGCTCGGCTTGCTGGTGGCGCTCAGTCTGGTGCGCGAACTCGGTCCGGTCGTCACCGCGCTGCTCTTTGCCGGACGGGCCGGCACGGCGCTGACGGCAGAAATCGGCCTGATGAAAGCCGGCGAGCAGTTGTCGGCGATGGAGATGATGGCGGTCGATCCGGTCAGGCGCATTCTGGCGCCGCGCTTTCTGGGCGGCGTCATCGCCATGCCTCTGCTGGCGGCGGTTTTCAGTGCCGTCGGCATCATCGGCGGCTGGGTTGTCGGCGTGGTGATGATCGGCATTGATGCCGGTTCATTCTGGAGCCAGATGCAGTCCGGCGTGGACGTGTGGCGTGATGTGGGCAACGGCATTATCAAAAGTTTCGTTTTTGGCGTGACGGTGACTTTCGTGGCGCTGTACCAGGGTTTTGAGGCACAGCCGACGCCGGAGGGTGTTTCGCGCGCCACCACGCGCACTGTAGTAGTGGGTTCGCTGGCTGTGTTGGGGCTGGACTTTTTGCTCACCGCCTGGATGTTCAGCCTGTAGAAATGGCTTTCTGGCTCATCACAACATGCTCCAGAAAAATGCGCTACGCTACTATCCGCTCGGTCATTAGTCCGTACTGGCTTGCCTTACTGCGGTGTAATTGCGTCAATACGGTTTACTGAAAGAAAAAAAATATGCAACGCTCCAGAAATGATGTGTGGGTCGGCTTGTTTGTACTGATAGGCGGCGCCGCCATTCTGTTTTTGGCACTTAAATCGGCCAATCTGCTCACGCTGAACTTTGATACGGGCTACAAAGTTAGTGCCAAATTCGACAACATTGGCGGGCTCAAGCCCCGCGCCGCAGTGAAAAGCGCGGGTGTTGTGGTGGGCCGGGTCGAAAACATCGCTTTTGATACGCAGTCTTTCCAGGCCAGCGTCAGCATGTCCATGGACAGCCGCTATCCGTTTCCCAAAGACAGTTCGCTGAAAATTTTGACTAGTGGCCTGCTCGGTGAGCAGTACGTCGGCGTTGAAGCAGGCGGCGACGAGAAAAATCTCGCTGCCGGCGATGTCATCCGGTCAACCCAGTCGGCTGTGGTTTTGGAAAATCTGATCAGCCAGTTCTTGTTCAGCAAGGCGGCCGAGCCAGCGCCCGCAGCGGGCGCAGGTGCAGAGGCAGCCGCCAGTAAAGCGCCGCCAGGGAAGGAAGAAAAAAAATGAGCATTACGAAATACGGCCAGACTTTTTTCAAGTGGGCAGCCGCCGCGGCCGTGCTGGCTTTGGCACAAGGCTGCGCCACCGGCCCCAATGCCAACCCCGCTGACCCGCTGGAGCCGTTCAACCGAACGATATTCAGCCTCAACGACAAGGTAGACGAGGCGGTCGTCAAGCCAGTCGCATCGGCTTATCGCGAAGTCACACCGAAGCTGGTTCGCACCGGAGTGACCAATTTTTTCGGCAATATCCGCGATGTCTGGTCTGTGGTCAACAGTGCTTTGCAGGCCAAGCCGCAGCAGGCGTTTGAGAACCTGTTTCGCGTCACCACCAATACGGTGTTCGGTGTGGCTGGCCTTTTCGATGTCGCCAGCGAGCTGAATATTCCGCGGCACAGCGCAGATTTTGGTCAGACCCTGGGCCATTGGGGTGTGCCGGCGGGCCCCTATCTGGTGTTACCGGTGCTCGGGCCCTCGACGTTTCGCGACACGGTGGGCACCGTGGTCGATTTCAATGGCAACCTGCTCACCCGAACCAACGACATCGGGTTTCGCAACACGGTATCGGCTGTGGGCATTGTCAACGTTCGCGCCAATCTGCTGGACGCGGGCGACCTGCTGGAGCAGGCGGCGCTTGACAGATACAGCTTCGCCCGCGACATCTATCTTCAACGGCGCAGCAGTCTGAGTGCGCCCGTCGGTTCCCCCAAACCCGCTGTTCTGGAGAAGGAAGAGCGGTTCGACCTGCCCGAAGGGGCGCAAGGCGCGCCGGCGGACAGCGCGACACCTGTTCCAGGCTCCGGTTCCGTTCCGGCCGCAGCAAATTGACCTGCGCCGTGAGTGAATAAAGTCCGTTTTCGCACAAGGTTTACAAAAACGCTGCAAAACTTCATTCAGCGCAGCGAACGAATCGCTAAGAATTGTATTTACGTACAGGCTAGGGTCGGCGGTAAAAATGACTCGAGCCAAGTATTTCAACTGAAGGAAAAAACATGAACCGTAGAACTCTTGGTTATCTGCTGTCAGCTTCGATTGGCCTTGCCATGGTGATGTCCGCGTCACTGGTGCGCGCTGCCGCTGATGAAGCGCCGGATGCGCTGATCAAGCGCATTTCGGCGGAAGTGCTGGACAACATCAAGGGCGACAAAGACGTTCAGGCCGGTGACACCAGCAAGGTGATCGGCCTGGTCGACAGCAAGATCATGCCCAATGTGAATTTCACCCGCATGACAGCGTCGGCAGTGGGTCGCACGTGGCGCCAGGCGACGCCCGAGCAGCAAAAACGCCTGCAGGACGAGTTCAAGATTCTGCTGGTGCGAACCTATTCGGGTGCCCTGTCCCAGGTGAAGGAGCAAAGCGTCAACATCAAACCCCTGCGCGCAGCGCCGGCCGACACCGAGATCATTGTGCGTACCGAGGTGCTGGGCCGCGGTGATCCGGTGCAGCTGGACTACAGAATGGAAAAGACGGCCAGCGGCTGGAAGATTTATGACCTGAATGTGCTGGGCGTGTGGCTGGTCGAGACTTACCGCACCCAGTTCGCACAGGAGATCAACGCCAAAGGTGTTGACGGGCTGATTGCGTCGCTGGCGCAACGCAACAAGGCCAACACTGGCAGCACCACCGGCAGCAGCGGTGACAAGAAATCCTGAGCGGTCGGTCACGTGCTCAAGCTACCAACGGCCCTGACGCATGAATCTGCGGCCGACTTTTCTCAGTCCCTGCGGCAGGCGGTGTTGTCGCAGCCCGCAGAAGTGGTGGCCGATGCCAGCGCGCTGGCCGAGTTTGATTCGTCCGCGCTGGCTGTCTTGCTCGAATGCCGACGCGAGGCCCTGGCCGCTGGCAAGTCGTTTTCGGTGCAAGCCGCGCCGCCGCGCCTGCGGCAACTGGCCGGGCTTTACGGCGTGGCCGGGCTGATTCCGGAAAGCGTCTGATTCCGCTGGCGGAAGGCCCTGTCGCGCCTCCGCTGAAACGATTAAATAAAAGCGGCGGGAGCCCGTAAAATAAGGGTTCATGTCCGCTATTTCGTTTCAGTCCGTCTCCAAAATCTATCCCTCTATCCGAAGTCACAGCGGTCCTGCCGTGCAGGCGCTGGACGATGTCAGCTTTGACATTCAGCCAGGCGAATTTTTTGGACTGCTAGGCCCCAACGGCGCGGGAAAAACGACGTTGATCAGTATTCTGGCGGGCCTTGCCAGAGCCACCACCGGCGCGGTCGAGGTGCATGGAAGCAACGTGGTCACCGATTTCGCCACTGCACGCCGCAAGCTCGGCGTGGTGCCGCAGGAACTGGTGTTCGATCCGTTTTTTAGCGTTCGCGAGGCCCTGCGCATCCAGTCGGGCTACTTCGGGATCAAGAAAAATGACGCCTGGATTGACGAGCTTCTAGCCAACCTGGGCCTCGCCGACAAGGCCGACGCCAATATGCGTCAGCTGTCGGGCGGCATGAAGCGCCGCGTGCTGGTGGCGCAGGCGCTGGTTCACAAGCCGCAGGTCATCGTGCTGGACGAACCGACGGCGGGCGTTGACGTGGAGCTGCGTCAGGCGCTGTGGCAGTTCATCGCCAAACTTAACCGGCAGGGCAGTACCGTGCTGCTGACCACGCATTACCTCGAAGAAGCCGAAGCCCTGTGCAGCCGCCTGGCCATGCTCAAGCAGGGGCGCGTAGTGGCGCTGGCGCAGACCTCGGAGCTGCTCAAGGCCGCGTCGTCGAATGTGCTTCGCTTCAAAATTGATAGCGAACTGCCCAAAGAGCTTGCGAACAAAGCGCGTATTACCGGCCGAATCGTGCAGTTTCCCGCGCACAGCGCGCATGAGATTGAACAATACCTCGCCGCCATTCGACAGGCCGGTCTGGTGGCCGAAGACGTCGAGATTCGCAGGGCCGATCTGGAAGATGTTTTTCTCGAAGTGATGGCTGAGAAGATCGGGGTTGACGCATGAACACGCGCCGTGTTGGGCCGCTCCAGGTGAGCGAACGTGGAGGTTCAGTGTTTATCGGCTGGCAGACGCTGTTTTACAAAGAAGTTTTACGCTTCTGGAAAGTCGGTTTTCAAACCCTGGGCGCGCCGGTGCTTACTGCCGTGCTCTACATGCTGATCTTTGGCCATGTGCTGCAAGATAAAGTGCTGGTTTATGGCAAGGTCAGCTACACCGCGTTTCTGGTGCCCGGGCTGGTGATGATGAGCGTGTTGCAAAATGCATTTGCCAACAGTTCGACGTCGCTGACCCAGAGCAAGATCATGGGCAGCTTGGTGTTCGTGATGCTCAGCCCTTTATCGCACTGGCATTTGTTTTTTGCGTACGTGGGCTCGTCGATGACGCGCGGTCTGCTGGTGGGAATTGGCGTTTTTGCGGTGACGATTTTCTTCGGTCAGCCGGCGTTTATCGCACCAGGGTGGATTGCTATATTTGCAGTGCTGGCCTCGGCGCTGCTGGGTGCGCTGGGCGTGATTGCCGGACTATGGTCT
>JANLYY010000042.1:0-3061 GCA_031365885.1 Polaromonas sp.
CGCCGGTCGCGAGCGGCGCCTCGCCGGCAACCCGATGGGCGCGGCTATCCCGCGGATCATCACGCCCGAGTTCGTGCGCGACGAGGTGGCGCGCGGCCGCGCCATCATCCCGGCCAACATCAACCACCCCGAAGTCGAGCCGATGGCGATCGGCCGCAACTTCCTGGTCAAGATCAACGCCAACATCGGCAACTCGGCGGTGACGTCGAGCATCGAGGAAGAGGTCGAGAAGCTCGTCTGGGCGATTCGCTGGGGCGCCGACAACGTGATGGACCTCTCGACCGGCCGCAACATCCACACGACGCGCGACTGGATCGTTCGCAACTCGCCGGTGCCGATCGGCACCGTCCCGATCTACCAAGCGCTGGAGAAGGTCGGCGGCGTCGCCGAAGACCTGACCTGGGAGATCTACCGCGACACGCTGATCGAGCAGGCCGAGCAGGGCGTCGACTACTTCACCATCCATGCAGGCGTCAGGCTGCCGTTCATCCACCTCACAGCCAACCGCCGTACCGGCATCGTCTCGCGCGGCGGATCGATCATGGCCAAGTGGTGTTTGTCGCACCACAAAGAGAGCTTTTTGTACGAGCACTTTGAAGACATTTGCGAGATCATGAAGCAGTACGACATTTGCTTTTCTCTGGGTGATGGCCTGCGGCCGGGATCGATTGCCGACGCCAACGACGAAGCGCAGTTTGCCGAGTTGCACACCCTGGGTGAGCTGACGCAGATTGCCTGGAAGCACGACGTGCAGGTGATGATTGAAGGCCCGGGCCATGTGCCGTTGCAGCTGGTGAAAGAAAACGTCGAGAAGCAACTGGAAGCCTGCTTTGAAGCACCGTTTTATACCCTCGGGCCGCTGATCACTGACATTTCACCAGGCTACGACCACATATCGTCTGCCATGGGCGCAGCCAATATTGGCTGGTACGGCACAGCGATGCTGTGCTACGTCACGCCGAAGGAGCACTTGGGTTTGCCTAATCGTGATGATGTGAAGCAGGGCTTGATTGCCTACAAGATTGCCGCGCATGCAGGCGATCTGGCCAAGGGCTACCCGGGCGCGCAGATGTGGGACAACGCGGTGAGCAAGGCGCGTTTCGAGTTCCGCTGGGAAGACCAGTTCAGGTTAGCAATTGACCCCGACACGGCTATGGCGTATCACGACGAAACGCTGCCCAAAGAGAACGCCAAGGTCGCGCACTTTTGTTCGATGTGCGGACCGAAGTTCTGTTCCATGAAAATCTCCCAAGAGGTGCGCGAGTTTGCGCGGCTGAATCCATCCACCACGACGCTCGCTCCTGCATCCGGCGTGATTGCCATCAAGCAAATCGACAATGACCTGCAAGTCAAAGCAAAAGAGTTTCGTGAGGGTGGGAGCGAGATCTATTCTTGACGTTGCGTTTGCCGCACGGCCCGTTCAAACTGCTTTGGGAGCGTCAAGCAGTTTGCGGGCGATGATTTCTTTCATGATTTCAGTGGTTCCGCCATAGATGCGTTGTGCCCTGGCATCTGCCCAAGCCCGGGCGATAGGGTACTCCCGCATGTAGCCGTAGCCGCCAAACATTTGCAGACAGTTGTCAATCACCTGAAATTGCATTTCGCTGGTCCAGTACTTCGCCAGCGACGCTGTTTCGGCGCTTAGTTTGCCTTGCAAATGCTGCGACAGGCAATCATTCAGAAAACTGCGTGCGACACAGGCGTTGCCGTAGGCCTCGGTCAGGCGATGGCGCAGGGCCTGCTTGTCGGCTAACCGGACCCCAAATGCTTTGCGCCGGCACAGGTAGTCGCGCGTCCATTCGACAGCCGCCTCCATGGCGGCTACAGCACCAATTGCGACCAACAAACGCTCTTGCGGTAGCTGCTGCATGAGGTAGTGCATGCCCTGGTGGAGCTGCCCCAGCAGGTTGTCCTTGGGTATTAGCATGTCAGTAAAGAACAGCTCTGATGTGTCCTGCGCGTGCATACCCAGCTTGTCCAGTTTTCTGCCTCGGCTGTAACCCGGCGTGCTGGCGTCTACCAGCAGCAGGCTGATGCCGCGCGTCCCTGCAGAAGGATCCGTTTTAACGGCCAGTACGATCAGGTCAGCAATTTGCCCGTTGGAGATAAATATTTTTTGACCATTCACGCGCCAGTGATCACCCTCCGGCACAGCCGTCGTCCGGATGGCGGCCAGATCACTGCCCGTGTCGGGCTCAGTCATGCCGATGGCGGTGATCACTTCGCCGCGCGCCATGGGTGGTAGCCAGCGCTGCTTTTGTTGCTGGTTGCCGTAGTGCAGCAAATAGGGCGCGACGATGTCTGAGTGCAGGTAAAACAAGGGCCCGGTCGCCCCGGCACTTGCCATTTCTTCGGCAATGATGGCGCTAAAAGCAAAGCTGGCCTCGCTGCCACCGTATTCTTCAGGCATGGTGGGACACAGCAGCCCGAGCTGGCCAGCGCGTTGCCACAACGCCTTGGGTACTTGCCCGTCACGCTCCCAGCGGTCATGGTGCGGCATGACTTCGTCGTGGATAAAACGGCGCGTCGTGGCGCGAAACTCGTCGTGCTCAGGCCCGTTCAGCGGCGCGGTGCGCGTGAAAGCGCTAGTATCAAACATGTCTTGTCGCGCTTTGAAAGTGTCGCGTCATGGATTGGGCGATTTCAGCCGGGGAGCTTGCACCATCGCGGCGAAACCACGTCGGTACGTGGTTAAGCGCGCCAATTAACTGCAGGCGCAGCAGGCGTCTGTCTGTACCGGCCGGCATGGGCAGCCGAGCCAGTACGCCTTTAAAGCGCTCCTCGTAGCTGTTTCGCAGAGCGATCAAATCACTGCGATGTTCCAGCGGGAAGTCGTACGGCTGAATCTGGACGAACACACCAGCATACGGCGCGTTTTGCGATTCCAGCCCGAGCATCAGTTCCAGGTGCGCTGTCATGCCAAGCTGTAGCTGCAGCCAGCCATCACTTACTGTTGCTATCGCTTGGTCAAAAGTTGCACAGGCCCGTGTCACACCCTCTTCGTAAACCGCCAGCAGCAGTTCACCTTTGGACGGGTAGTGGTAGTAAATAGCGCCCGCTG
>JANLYY010000058.1:0-4786 GCA_031365885.1 Polaromonas sp.
GCTGTACGCACTTTTCGACAATGGCGTGGGCTTTGTCACTACGTCGAATTTCAAGCCCGACGACCTGTATCCAAGGGGTATGCATCGCGACCGGATTTTGCCGGCCATCGAACTTCTGAAGGCTAACCTTGAAATCATCAGTGTCGACAACGGCGTGGATTACCGGCAACGCACGCTGGAGCAATCGAAGATTTACCATACGCCGTTGGGGCCAGCGGCTGACGCCGGAATGACGGAAACCTTCAATCGACTGGCAGAATCGCATGACGAAGACCCGGTGCTGCAGATCGAGTCCCGAAAAATCGTGGCGCGTCGCAAGGCGGGTGGTGTGGTGTGGTTTGACTTCAAGACGCTTTGCGGCGGACCGAGATCCCAAAACGATTTCCTGGAAATCGCGACCCAGTTCCATACGGTGTTGCTCAGTGATGTGCCGCACATGCCGGTCAGGATGGCGTCCGAGGCCAGGCGTTTCACCTGGTTGATTGATGTGTTGTACGACCGCCGCGTCAAGTTGATTTTGTCGGCAGCTGTGCCGCCAGAAGCCCTGTACACAGAGGGACCGCTGGTGCATGAATTTCCCCGTACCGTTTCAAGGTTAAATGAAATGCAGTCAATGAAATTTTTGGCTTTGGAGCGCAGAAGCGTTGATACGTCACTGACATGAGAATATTTGCTGTTCTTCTTTTCTTTGCGTTGCAATGCATCGGCGCGGCAGCCCAAACTGCTGCTGCAATGCCCGACAACACCGATGCGGAACGCATAAAAATTACGACCGGGCGAACGCGGCTGGAGGCCGGGTTTTTGACGGAAGACGCCGCCTGCTATCAACGCTTTTTTGTCAACAGCTGTCTTGATGATGTCAATACGAGGCGGCGGGAAGCATTGGCTGCGCTGAGAACTCGGGAAATTCAGCTTAACGAGCAGGAGCGAAAACTCAGGGGTGCCGAGCAGATTCGTAGAACCGAGGAGAAGGCTTCAGCTGAAAACCGGCAGCAACAAGCTGATCAGCGTGCCAGGGCGGCTTCAAGCGATCAGTCGCGAGTGAACGCGCAAAAGGAAAAACAGCAATCGCGCACCAAAGCCCAGGCTGCCGAGCAGGCCAACAGCGAGGCACGTGCAGAAAGGCTAAGGGCCAACCAGCAGAAGAAGCAGGCGAGGAGCGACAGGCAAGCTGCTGAGGCCGCCGAAACCGCCCGGTACGACGCGCGCCAGACAGAGGCTGAGGCAAGGCGTGCGCAAAACGCGCGGGAACAACTCCAACGCGCCAAGCCAACGGCCAAACCCTTGCCACTGCCGCAATAGGTGCTTTGAGCCCGACTGGCTCAGGTCAGCGGTTCAAGTTTGACAATCACCAGCGACAGGTTGTCCCCACCGCCCCGGGCCCGCGAGCGGGCTTTCTGGATCAGGAATTCTGTCGCTTCGCGCGGCGACAGCATGGACAGCGCTGAGCCGATCTCGCTGGAGCTGAAGTAGTGCCAGACACCATCGCTGCAGGCAATCAGGGTGTCGTCGGCGCGTAACTTTGGAATGAAGTGTTGCGACGTTGGAGGCGCCTCTTCGGTTCCCAGGCAGCCTGTCAGCACATTGGATTGCGGATGGACATTCGCTTCATCTTCAGTGATTTCTCCTTTGTCTACCAGCGTCTGCACGTAGGAATGGTCTGTGGTGCGGTGTACCAGTTTGTTGCCCTGATAGTGGTAGATCCGTGAATCGCCGGTGTGCGCCCAGTGGCAATCACCCCCCGGGTTGATCAAAAAAGCGGCCAGTGTGCTGTGCGGTTCCTGCTCGGCCGAGATGGCGGTCAGTTTGATGACCGTATGGGCATCATCAATAATCTGCTTGAGCATGGACGGACCATCGTCAGTAGCCGGGGCGAAGCGGTCAAACAGTTGTTTCGCGGTCATCATGACCTGGTCTGATGCTTTGCGGCCACCGCTGCGGCCACCCATTCCGTCGGCGACGATACCCAGCAGGCAGCCCGCGATGCGTTCGTGCGCAAAAAGGTTGACCTGATCCTGCTGGTAGTCACGGTCCCCCTTGTGAAGACCGGTGGATGCCGTTATTCGATAACCTTTGGACATTGTGTAATCTCTCGAGTCGCCTCGCTCGTTATGCAGCCTCAACCGACGTATTATCAGATGAAGCAGCATCGCGGAGATCAAAAACTTTGGAACTGAATTTACGCTCTCCGGAACGACAACTTATCGAGCTCAGGATGGAGCATGCGGATCTGAATGCACTGGTCGACATGGCCGTGCATGCATTTCCGGTAGATGAGCTGCTTTTGCGGCGATTGAAAAAACGCCGTCTTTACTTGCGCGATCAAATCGCGCAGATCGAAATTTCACTCGACCCCCCCGAGCCCGCCTGATGAATCTGGTTTTTGAAGTGGACGCGGCCTTTGCGCCGGGCGGTGCGTTGTCGCGCGCAGAAAAATATTTCCTGCCACGGGCTGGCCAGACCGAGATGGCGCTGGCGGTGGCACGCGCCATCGAAGGCGCGTATCCGCTGGTTGTCGAAGCCAGCACCGGCGTCGGCAAAACATTTTCATATCTTGTTCCTGCACTTTTAAGTGGTGAACGAGTGCTGGTGTCAACGGCGACCAAGGCCCTGCAGGATCAGCTCTACGGCCGCGATCTGCCACGCCTCATTGACGCGCTGGGTCTTCCGGTCAGCACCGCGTTGCTAAAAGGCAGGGCGAGTTATCTTTGCCTGCATCGACTCGAATCTTCACGCCAGGATGCGCAGGCGCAGGGGAGCGCTGCCATGCGGTCGCTGGCAAAAATAGAGCAATGGTCGCAAGTGACGCGAACCGGTGATCTGGCCGAATTGACCGGCCTCGACGAGCGTTCACCGCTTATTCCGCTCGTCACTTCAACCCGGGAGAATTGCCTCGGTGTGCAATGCCCGAGCTTTCGGCCCTGCCACGTGAATCTGGCTCGCCGGGAAGCCATGGCTGCCGATGTGGTGGTCATCAACCACCATCTTTTTTTTGCTGATCTGGCGGTGCGCGAATCCGGTGTGGCCGAGCTGCTGCCATCGGTAAAGATTGCCATTTTCGATGAGGCTCACCAGCTGAACGAAACCGGTGTGCAGTTTCTTGGCAGCAACCTCACGACCGGGCAGCTGATGGATTTTTGCCGCGACATGTTGGCCGCAGGCTTGCAACTCGCTCGCGGTCTGGTGGACTGGCAGCAGGTGGTGGGTAGCACAGAGCAAGCGGCGCGGGAACTGCGACTGTGCGCCGGCAGGCAATACCCCGGCGCTAAATTGCGCTGGACTGAAGCCGCGCCGGAAGGCATTGACGCCCAGGAGTGGAGCAAGGCACTGGAAGTGGTTCATTTCTCTTGCCTGCAAGCGGTTGCCGCGCTGGATACGGTCAGCGAAATCGCGCCTGACTTTGTGCGGCTGCGGGAGCGCGCTGAGCAATTGGCAAGCAAGGCCGAAAGTTTTGTGAGCGCCTGCCAGCCTGGTTGTGTGCGGTGGGTGGACGTGGGTACCCAGTTGCGCCTGGTCGAATCCCCGCTGGACATTGCCAAAGCCATGAAGACCCGCGTGCTGGGTCCGCGGGTGGAGGGCGTTGAGTCGACCAAATCATGGATATTCACTTCGGCAACATTGGGTGACGATGAAAAATTGAGCTGGTTTACACAGCCGTGCGGCTTGACCGAGGCCGCCGTGCTGCAGGTGGGCAGCCCCTTTGACTATTCGCGGCAGGCGGCGGTGTATGTACCAGCTGATTTCCCGAAGCCGGGTGATCCCTTCCACACGGGACGGGTTGCAGAATCTGCGGCGGCGTGGTCGCGCAGACTGGGCGGGCGCACCATGGTTCTGACCACTACGCTGCGGGCCTTGCGCTCTATCGGGGACGCGCTTCAGCAATCTTTCGAACAGTCCGGCGAGCTGGAGGTGCTGGTGCAGGGCTCGCATCCGAAGCGGGTATTGATCGAGCGCTTTCGGGCTGGCAACAGCGACGGGAGAAAAGGCTGCGTACTGGTCGCGTCGGCGTCGTTCTGGGAGGGCATTGACTTCCCCGGCGATTCGCTGCAACTGGTGATCATCGACAAGTTGCCTTTTCCGCCGCCCAACGATCCGCTGGTCGAAGCGCGTTCGAAGTTGATCGAGTCGCAAGGGCGAAGCGCGTTCAGTGATTATTTTTTGCCAGAGGCTGCTGTCGCTTTAAAGCAGGGTGCCGGGCGCCTTATTCGCCGGGAAACCGACCATGGTGTGCTGGTCGTTTGCGACAGCCGTCTGGTGTCTATGGGTTATGGGCGCCGCCTGATGAAAGCCCTGCCGCCCATGAAGCGCCTGACGTCTGAGCAGGCGCTGACCGATCAGCTCGACGAACTCACCAGAATTTGTACCACGGCTTGTCTCCAGACTTAAATCCGCCGCCCAGGTATTGGCTCTTCGGGTAGCTCTTTTCCATGATCCGGCGCGTGTCGTCACGCAAATCGTTCATGCCCAGTGCGTCGTACGACTTGTAGAGGATGTAGGTGGCTTCCTCAACGGCCGGAACCTCGCGGTAATCAGCAATCGCACTTTGCGCGCGATTAATCGCTGCAATGTAGGCGCCGCGAGAATAATAGTAGCGGGCGACATGAACTTCCGATTGGGCCAGCGAATTGACGATGTAAGTCATGCGCAGGCGTGAATCGGCTGCGTAGCGCGACTCCGGGAACCGCGTCGTCAGTTCGCGGAACGACTCGAAGGACTCTTTGGCTGCCTTCTGGTCGCGCTCGGACAAGTCCTGCCGCGAAATAAAGCCGAACAGCCCCAGGTTGTC
>JANLYY010000220.1:0-12153 GCA_031365885.1 Polaromonas sp.
CACCTATCTTGATCCAGGGTCGCTGGGTTGCATCGGCGTCGGAACGCCCTTCGGCGTAGCGGCCAGCCTGGCCTTCCCGGACCGCACGACGGTGGTAGCCACCGGCGATGGCGCCTTCGGCTTTAATGCGATGGAGATGGACACGGCCGTGCGGCACAAGGCGCCGCTGCTGGTGGTGGTGGCCAACAACGGCTCCTGGGCCATCGAGGTCCGCGACCAGCTGGAAACGCACGGCAAGGTTGTGGGAACCCGTCTGCAGTTCGCAGACCACGCGGCGATGGCACGCGCCTTCGGCATGCATGCCGAGCGCGTGGAAAAGGCCGAAGACTTGGCCGCAGCCATCGCCCGTGCGCTCGCCAATCGGCCAGCGCTGCTGGATGTATTGGTCACGCCGGAAGCGGTCTCGTCGGATGCCAAGTCGGGTCTGGCCTGGGTGCCGGACCTGCAGCCGCTGGCCGCGTGGGACCAGGCTGAACGCGTCTGGCGCGAAGCCGGCGTGGCGACGGAAAAAGTCATCTCACCCTAAATCAGCCATGAAAATTCTCGAAGCCCAACCCAAGCTGGTGGAGCAGGTCCACGACGCCATCCTGGCAGAAATTTCCTCAGGCCGGCTGCTGCCGGGCGCGCGCATCATTCAGGAGCAGATCGCGCAGGACCTGGGTGTGTCGCGCCAGCCGGTGCAGCAGGCCCTCTTGCTGCTGCGCAACCAGGGCGTGCTGCGTGACGCTGCCGGGCGCGGGCTGATCGTCGCGCCGCTGGATGCGGACTATGTGCAAAACATGTACGACATGCGCGCGGTCATCGAAGGCCTGGCCTGCCGCAAGGCCGCCGAGATCAATGCGCAGCAGGCCGGAGCGCGCGGGCCTGCCCTCATCAGCGAAGGCCGCAGGGCCGTACATAGCGGCCGGGTGGGCGAGATGATTGCTGCCGACATGGCCTTCCACGAGTTCATCTATGGCCTGTCGGAAAACCCGCTGATCGCACCCGTGATGGAAACCCACTGGACTTACACGCAGCGCGTGATGGGCGAGGTGTTGATGCAGGGCGAGAAGCCGCGAGACATCTGGAACCAGCACGAGGCCATACTCGAAGCCATTGCTGCGGGCGCTGCGGAAACCGCCGAGACCATCGCGCGCCAGCACATTCTGCAGGCCGCTGACTTCATGGTGGCCCGGCTGCGCGACGCTGCCGGATCGAGCGATGCCGAACTGCCGCAAGCACAGGGCGAAGGACTGCGGCGACGCGCGGCGCAGCGATAAAACCGTAGCTTGCGTCGCTTTCCGGGTCAGGCAGCAGGCGCAGTAGACAAACCAGTTGCTATGTATTTAATAGCTGCTTACGCACTTATTACGGGGGCTACAGGCCTATTTGGTATTTAAATACGTGCCGACGGCAGCTACATCGGCTCCATTTATTGCGGTTCAATCTTCGCGTCCTTGATCGCCTTGGCCCACTTGATGGTTTCCTTCTGCGTGCGCAGGCCCAGCGCTTCGGGCGTGCCGGGCTCGACCAGAAAGCCGTTGGCCGCAAACTTCTCCTGCAGGTCTTTGCTGTTGGCTGCGGCGTTGATGGCCTGATTGAGTTTTGCCACAACGTCGGGCGGCGTGCCGGCTGGCGCGTACATCGCGAAGTAGGCGATCAACTCGTAGTCCTTCAAGCCCAGCGCTTCATTGACGGTGGGCAGCTCGGGAATTGCCGGTGAGCGCTGGGTCGATGTCACGGCCAGGCCGCGAACCTTTTTGCCGTTGACCTGCGGCAGCATCACGCCAAAGTCGGCGCTGAACATCATCACCTGGCCACCGATCAGGTCGGTCATCGCGGCCGGCCCGCTCTTGTAGGGCACATTGGTCATCTGGATGCCGGCCATGCTGGCCAACACTTCGCTGGACACCAGCTGCGAGGTGCTGGCGCTGGCAAAGGTGACAGCACCCGGCTTGGCCTTGGCCAGCGCAACGAACTCGCGCAGGTTCTTGGCTGGTACGTCGTTATTGACCGCAATGATCAGCGGCACCGAACCCAGATAACCCAGCGGCGTGAAGGCGGTGTCCTGGTTGTAGGGCAGCGTTTTCATCAGGCTTTTCAGCGCAGCGTTGGTGCTGTTGGTGCCGATCAGGATGGTGTAGCCGTCAGGCGCTGCCTTGGCGACGGCATCAGCACCAAGCATGCCGTTGACGCCAGCCCTGTTCTCAACCACGATGATCTGGCCGAGCGTCTCTGACATTTTTTGCGCGAAGGCGCGACCGATCTGGTCAGTGGTGCTGCCGGCGGCAAACGGCACGATGGCCTTGATCGGCTTGTTCGGAAACGGCTGGGCCAAAGCGACGGCGGACAACAGGGCGCCGCACAACATGGCCAATGAGCGAAAAACAGAACGCATGAGAGTCTCCTTGGTTTCTATCGAACAAGTTTAGGGCAGCTCAACGCGCGCAAATGACGCCATATCGAGTGGGATGTCAAGAATCGCCGCGCTCAAAGTCTTCCCGTGGGCATCGAGCGCCAGTGAGCGCGTCACGCCGCCGCCCAGCGCGTCGTTCATCACAAAATGCACGACGCCCAGATGCGGCAGCGTGTAGCGCTGCACCGAGCCGCAAACAATGCCTGCGTAGTGGGCCTTCACGCAATCAGCAGTGAGTACCCGTTCGAGCAAGGGGTAGTCGGCCACATCACGCGCAATCACGCTCAGTGTGGCGCGGTTGCCCTTGTCGCCCGAGCGGGCCAATGCGATGTCGCGAACTTTCAACTCATAACTCCAGAATGTGGCATTGCGTGTGAGCGGCTTCGCGCGGAATCATGCTAGAGGCCGCCGCAGTCACTTCACGCACCGACTGCGTCACACCGCCGCCGCCCGCCGGGCCGTTCAAGTACAAGGCTTCGACTTCCTGACCGACTTGCTCGGCTTGCGCCTGCGTGTCACAGCGCACCGCCAGCCGCACACGCACTTCGTATGGTTCATGGCTCGTACCCAGCGCAGGCCCGTGCATGGCGTTGACGCCGATCAGTTCGCAGCGATGCTCCAGCGCGTCAAGTCCGCGTTTTTTCAGGCGATGCTTCAGCACGCTCAGCGCCAGCTCGCCACGCGCCCGGGCACCGGGGCCGGCATACGATATCTGGCCTTCGCCAATGAAGCCGTCGCGGTAGCCCAGCGTGACCTTCAGCTGATCGGGCCGGGCGTAGCCGGTGGCATGCGACACCTGCACGCGGTCAGTGCCGAGATCTTCAATCTGCACGGCCGAAAAATCTGCCACCACGTCGGGCTGCAGGTAGCGCGCGGGGTCTTCGATCTCATAGAGCAGTTGCGCGGTACAGGTCAGGCGGTCCACCCGGCCGCCGGTGCCTGCAAGTTTGGTGATCACCGCGCTGCCGTCGGCCTGCACTTCGGCCAGGGGGAAGCCGACCTCCGCCAGTCCGTCTACGTCAAAGTAACCCGGATCGGCGATGTAGCCGCCGCTAACCTGGGCCGCGCATTCAAGCAGATGTCCGACCAGAATGCCCTGCCCCATACGCTGCCAGTCGTCGGCCTTCCAGCCAAAGTGGTACATCAGAGGCGCGAGGAAAAGCGCCGGGTCGGCCACGCGGCCGGTGATGACTACATCGGCACCGGCTTCAAGCGCCGGCAGCAGCGCATCCGCGCCCAGATAGGCATTGGCGGATACCAGCCTGTCATGCAAACTGCACACGGTTTCATCCGATTCAAGCAAGGGCGCATTGTTCGCCAGCATCCATGGCAGCACGTCGTCACCCGTCACCACGGCCACGCGCAGCCGGGCCAGTCCCAGATCACGCGCGACCTGCAGCACGGCCTGACCGGCAGCCAGCGGATTGGCCGCACCCATGTTGGTGATGATGGTGACGCCCTGCTTCACGCAGGTGGGCAGCACGGCGCGCATGCGTTCGCACAGCAGCATGTCATAGCCCTGTGCCGGGTCGCGGCTGCGGCGCAATTGCGCCAGCGCGATGGTGCGTTCGGCCAGGCATTCAAACACCAGCGCATCCAGCTCGCCGCGCTCGGCCAGGTCCTGCGCCGGGTCGATCCGGTCGCCGGAATAGCCGGCGCCTGATCCGATGCGGAAGGTTTTCATCGGCCTCCAATGGGATTGTTGAGTACGACTGTTGAATCTGTTGAATCTGTTGATTCGGCTCACGAACTTCAAGCTGATAAAATTTTTATGCTATAAATTACATAGCTGCTTACGCACGTAATAATTGGGCTAGCGGCTGTTTTAATGACTTTCTAAAGCGAATCTCAACTTACGCCATTCCAGCAGACTGGCGTATCACCGCTCTTCTCAAAGCGGCTACGCGCTTGCCCCCTCATCCCTCGGCAAGAAACGGCAGCAGATGCTCAAGCAAAACGGCCGGCTGCTCTTCAGCCATCCAGTGGCCGCACTGGTCGATCACCCCGCCGCGCACATTGCCGCCCAGTCGCTGCAACGATTCGAGCACTTCCATGCCCCGCCCCCAGGCCTTGTTGCCGCCCAGCGCCAACACCGGCATCGGCAGCTTGAAGGTCTTGGCGATGGCTTCGTTCTCAGCGATGTCGCGGGCCAGGTTTCGGTAGTAGGAGAACCCGGCACGCAGAGCGCCCGGCTGGCTGTAGACGCGCAGGTATTCGGCGATATCCCCGGCGGACAGGACGTTCGGGTGATGTCCCCAATTGCGATAGAACCAGCTGAAATAGATGTCCTCGCGCCCGGCAATCAGCGCTTCGGGCAGGTCGGCCGTCTGATGAAACGCGTGGTGCCAACGTCTGCCACCCTGGCTGAAATTGGTGCTGCCGTCGCCCGGAATGGTCACGTCCAGCACGGCCAGCTTGCGCACCGCTTCCGGATGCGCGGCCGAGAGGGCATAAGCGGTGGGGCCACCCCAGTCATGGCCGACCAGCATGAATTGCGTGAGACCCAGATGGTCGTGCAGCAGCCGCCAGATGTCATCGGCGATGGTTTTTTTGTCGTAGCCGTCAAGTGGTCGGGACGAATCACCCAGGCCACGCAGATCAGGTGCGATCACCCGGTATTTCGTGGCCAGCTCGGGCAGGACGTGGCGCCACGCATACCAGCTTTGCGGCCAGCCGTGCAGCAGCACCACAGGAAAACCCGCGCCAGCCGTGACGTAGTGCAGCTGAACATTGCCGAGATCGGTGTAATGGTGTGACAGCTCGGCGGCAGGCGATGGATGGGTCATGGTGATGATTCCGGGCAAATGAAATAGTTGGTAATGTTGGCGCGGCAGGGCGGCCTTGCGCGGCAGGCGGTTGATGCGCGCAGCACCCGCATCATGTCTTGTCGGCCTCCCGTTGCCTCTGTCCCTTGCGCTCTTCCAGCGTCTCCGTCGGCGCGCCCTGCTTGAGCCATTCGGCGTAACCACCGTCGATGTGCGCGACATTGGTCATGCCCATGTCCTGCAGCGTTTTAGCCGCCAGCGCACTGCGCCAGCCCGCGCCACAAAACAGGATGAATTCCTTGCTCTCGTCGGCAAACAGTGACTTGAAATAAGGCGAGGCCGGGTCGACCCAGAATTCGAGCATGCCGCGGGGCGCGTGGAAAGCGCCGGTCACGGTGCCTCCTGTCAGTTCGCGCACGTCGCGGATGTCGACGATCTGCACGTTTGGATCAGCCAGCCTGGCTTTCACCTCGTCAACCGAGTACGTGGTGACCTGCGTCATGGCCTCATCGACGAGGGCGCGGAATCCTTTGGTGATGGGCATACTGTTCTTTCCTGGCAGGTCTCAGACGAGTGCTCTCTGAATAATAATTTTCTGTACATCGGACGTGCCTTCATAAATCTGGCAGACACGCACATCGCGGTAGATGCGCTCTACCGGGAAGTCGCTGACGTAGCCGTAACCGCCCAGGGTCTGGATGGCGGCGCTGCAGACCTGCTCGGCCATTTCGCTAGCGAAAAGCTTGGCCATCGCGGCTTCTTTCAGACACGGCAAGCCGGCGTCGCGCAGGCTGGCGGCGTGCCAGATGAGTTGCCGTGCGGCTTCGAGTTTGGTGGCGCAATCAGCGAGGCGAAAACCCACCGCCTGGTGATTGAAGATGGCGGTGCCAAAACTCTGGCGCTCTTTCGAATACGCCAGCGCAAACTCGAACGCGCTGCGCGCCATGCCCACGCTTTGCGCCGCAATGCCGATGCGGCCACCCTCAAGCCCGCCCAGCGCGATCTTGTAGCCCTCGCCTTCGGCGCCGATCAGGTTCTCTGCCGGGATGCGGCAGTTGTCGAAATTGATCTGAGCCGTGTCGCTGGAGTTCTGGCCCAGCTTGTCTTCCAGCCGTGCCACGACGTAGCCGGGTGCGTCGGTCGGCACGATGAAGGCGCTCATGCCTTTTTTGCCGCCGCCTTTGTCGGTCACTGCAATGACGATAGCCGCGTGGCCGTTTTTGCCGCTGGTGATGAACTGTTTGACGCCGTTGATCACATAGCCATCGCCGTCTTTTACCGCCGTGGTGCGCAGCGAAGATGCATCGCTGCCGACATGCGGCTCGGTCAGGCAGAACACGCCGAGCATCTCGCCCTGCGCGAGCTTGATGAGCCAGTTTTTTTTCTGCGCCGCATTGCCGTAGCGCATCAAAATCGCATTGACCGGGCAGTTGGTCACGCTGATGGCTGTGCTGGTGCCGCCATCGCCGGCAGCGATTTCTTCGATCACCAACGCCAGCGTGAGGTAATCCAAATTCACACCGCCGAATTCTTCCGGCACGCAGATGCCGTAGGCACCCAGCGCCGCTAGTCCTTGGTGCGCCTTAACCGGAAAGGTGTGCTCCTTGTCCCAGCGCGCGGAGTTCGGCCACAACTCGGCCTGCGCGAACGCGCGGACCGCGTCGCGGATCTGTTCTTGCTCTTGGTTAAGTATCAAAGTTATCTCCGGGCCGGTTGATATGCGCGCAAGTAGCTATAAAAAACATAGCGGTATCTCAGCTGCGAGCCAATGTTTCTATTTCGGGTCGCATGAGCAGACCGGCCTCCAATTGCAGGCGATGCGAATTCGCGTAGCAGAGAAAGCGCTTGTTGGTAGCGCGGCCAATCGCGCACAAGCCAACCGAGTTCGCCACTTCGTGTCCCATCTGCGTGATGCCACTGCGCGAAACAACGATGGCCACCCCCATCTGGGCGGACTTGATGACCATTTCGCTGGTCAGGCGGCCGGTCGTATAAAACACCAGGCCATCCGAGCCAGGATCGGTCGGCAAATCACCTTGCGCTGGGGAAAAGTCGTCGCCAACCGGGGTCAAGAAGCCAGCTTCGCCGGGCCGCAGGCGTATCGCCCCATTTTTTCGCACAAGTGGCAGCGCATCGCCGGAGGGTCGCGAAGCTACAAGCGCGGGGGCACCATTTCCACGCGCAGCGGGGAGTCCGGCGGCCATAGCAGTCCACATCCACCCCGCAATAGTGTCGATGGCGTTATGGCGACCCACGTCTTCGACGAAGAGCAGCATCTCTGGCTCAATGGCTGCCGTCTTAAACAATGCGCAAGCATGCACCGAGCCTGCGGATTTGTAGGTGGTTTCTTTAAGCCGGATGGTATTGACCAATGAATAGAGCTGGCTTTGCGTGAGGCTGGCGTCTGCGGGAAGTTCGATCTGGTCGACCTCGTCCATCAAACCGCCGAACACACTGCCCTGCCCGCAACCGGTGGTGACGACGCGTTTGGACGTTTTCTCTTCAATGTCCGCGATGCCGTGCCGGGTTTTGACCGCCGCAACGCCAACATCCCAGTCAACGGTGATTGATTCGATGTCATGCACCGATGTGACCAGCCGCTGATTGCGCAAATACCCCAGCACCAGCCATTCGGGGTGCGCACCCAGCGTCATCAGCGTGACCAGTTCGCGTTTGTCGACGTACACGGTCAAGGCGCGCTCGGCAGGGATGGACACCGCGATCTGCTCGCCGACTTCGTTGACGGCGGTGATCTCGCAAGTCAGGGGTGCCAGTGCCTGGGAAAGGCGAGGCATGGGAAACGAGGGCGGCAAGTCCGCTAAAGAGGTCATGAGATAAGCCTACAACAAAAAAAGGCCGCACCTGAAAGGCCGGCCTTTTGTGGAGCAAAAAGCGCTCAGAGCTTTTTGGCAGGATTGACTGCAGCGTCAGGCTGCCTGGTGCTGGGTGGACTTGCGGCAGTGGCTGTGGGTGAATGAGCGCCAGCGGCTTCGATGGGCTTGGCGGCCTCAAGCGGCGCGTTGGCGAAAGCGCCTGGATCCGTACAGGGCGGCACGGTTGCAGCGGGTTTGGTTGGCTTCCCGGTGGCCAATGCTGTTTTGTAATAGCTGGCCGCCACCTTGTCCTGTGATTTGCAAAGCAGGTAAGTGTCGGTCTTGGTGGCCCATGCTGTTTTGGCGGCGGTTTCTGCGGCCTTGGCCTTGGCTTCATCGCTCAAGGCCGGGAGTTTGGCCACCGCGGCTGTGGACACGGCAATCAGCAATGCGGCACACAGACCCTGGGTCCGTCCAGAAGAAAGCGCATTTTTCATGAAATCCTCGTTACTTTGCTAGGTACGTTATTCAATGGGATGCTGGGACAGCATTCAGGCCTGCACAGGATGGCTGGGCGCTGTTGGCACGCTACGCTGGGCCGGGATTTTCCCCGCCTTGACGTCGTCGTACCAGAACTCGTGATGTTCTTTGGCCCAGGTTTCATCGACATAACCGGTGCGCATGCCTTTGTAGGCGTCTTGCATGCCGATGGTGCCGAGGTAGATATGACCGATGAACATGGCCATCATCAACACCGTAGCGACAGCATGAATCATGTGGGCAATCTGCATCGTTGAACGTTCATAGACCAGACCGGGTAGTAGCTTGTCGAGCACAAACCCCGACGACACCACAACAAGCCCCAGGAAAAATACGCCACCCCAGAAAACCAGTTTCTCGCCAGCATTGAATCGGTTCGATGCGGGTTCAGCGCTGGACACCAGGCCACCGCCCTTGAGGAGCCAGTTCAAATCGCCCTTTTGCGGCCAGTTATCACGCAGGAAGGTCAGAAACACAATCACCAGCGACACCGCAAACAGCGGACCGGCGAAGTTGTGCATATTTTTCAGCGCGTAGGTCAGCCAGCCAAACAGAGTGCCGCCCATGACAGGCAACAAAAAGAACTTGCCAAAAGCCATGACAACGCCCGAAACGGCGAGGATAACAAAGGCAATTGCATTGGACCAATGTGCCGCCCGTTCAAACGGCGTAAAGCGCTCGATCTTGCGGCCGGTGTCAGGCGCATGGTTTTTGATCATGCCCTTGCTGAAGTAAAAAATGCCAATCGCGAGAACGACTATCACCAGCACGGATCCCCCGTAAGGAATGAGCCAGTTATTCCTCACTTGCCGCCAAGCCTCTCCGGCGTTGGTCAACCGCGAACCGGGATACTGAGCAAAAGGCTGAATCAGGTTGCCTGCTTCTGGCGCTTCAGACTTTGGCAAGCTGCTAGAGCCAGTCACGCCTTGACCGACTTGACGCCACATAGGTGCGTTGTTGCCGGGTTGAACCTTCGCGCGTTCCGCATTGGTCTGCTTGTCGTATCCCGGCTCGGTGCTGGCGTCGGGCTTGACCTCAAAAATGTTCTGGCTCTGGATGCCACCTGCCGTAGCCGGAGCTACGGGCGTTGCAGCCGCCGGTAAGGTACCTGGCAACTGCGCAGCAACCATTCCCGCCACACCAATTGCTACAAAAAATATAGCTAGTCGTGCACGATTTATAAAGGCCATAGCGTAATTGCTCGCTTATTTCGGGCTAATGGTTTTGGAATACTCGTTCTGGGTGTTTTGGGCCCTTGCTTTAAGCCCCTGCTCCCAGCTGGTGCGATCACCGCGTTTCCAGCCGGGCGCTGCGAAAGGATTGTCAACGCCTTGATAAGCCGCCACGTCGCCTTTCACACCTCCCAGGGTCTGCGGCTTTTCGCCACAGGCGGCGAGTGCAGCAAGGCAGACCACTGCCGCCGTCACGTAGAGCGGACGCATCACGACTTTGCTCCGGCCGGCGCCTGTGCCTGTTTGGCGCCGTAGGCCGTTCCCCAGCCCCAGACTTCCGCCCCCTTACCGCGCTGGACAACCCGGTCGCGGAAGATATCGGCAACGACATCGCCGTCACCGGCGAGCAGCGCCTTGGTTGAGCACATCTCGGCGCAGGCTGGCAGTTTACCTTCGGCGAGACGATTGCGACCATACTTTTCGAACTCGGCCTGGCTGCCATTCACCTCGGGGCCACCGGCGCAAAAAGTGCATTTATCCATCTTGCCGCGCACGCCGAACGTGCCCGATGCGGGGAACTGGGGCGCGCCGAACGGACAGGCATACGAGCAGTAGCCGCAGCCGATGCAGACGTCTTTGTCATGCAGCACCACACCCTCGTCGGTACGGTAAAAGCAATTGACCGGGCAAACAGCCATGCACGGAGCGTCACTGCAATGCATGCAGGCGACCGAAATGGATTTTTCGCCAGGCACGCCGTCATTCAGTGTGACCACGCGGCGGCGATTGACGCCCCACGGCACTTCGTTTTCGTTTTTGCAGGCGGTGACGCAACCGTTGCATTCAATGCAACGCTCGGCGTCGCATACAAATTTCATTCTTGCCATGATGAATCCATGAAAGTAAAAAGTGAGAGACCCGTCGGCCGAAACGCAGAAATAGCTGTAGAACTCCCAACCCAATCGGGGCCTCGGAACCGGCTTTGCCAGGCCGCAAGAGAAGCGACCCGCTCGGGGAGCAGCGCATTACACAAAGTGAAAAGCGTGGGGGTCATATCTATGCGCGTTCGACGTTGCAGACCGTCGTTTTTGTTTCTTGCATCATCGTCACACTGTCATAGCCGTACGTGGTGGCGGTATTGATCGCCTCGCCGCGCACCACCGGCGCAGCGCCGTTCGGGTAGTAAGCCAGCATATCGGCGCCCTGCCAGCGTCCGGAGAAGTGAAATGGCATAAAGACGGTGTCAGGACCCACCCGTTCGGTCACCATGGCCTGCACATTCAGTCGAGCGCCTGTCGGCGTACTAACCCAGGCGCGCTCGCCGTTGCGAATACCTTTTTCAGCCGCGACCTTTGGATTGATCTCAACGAACATTTCCTGCTGCAGCTCCGCCAGCCACGGGTTGGAACGGGTTTCCTCACCACCACCCTCGTACTCGACCAGACGGCCAGAAGTCATGATGAGCGGAAACTTCTCATGAACTTTGTCAGCGATGTTTTTCTGCTGGATGGTCTTGTACAGCGTTGGCAAGCGCCAGAAGGCTTTCTTGTCGTCGTGCGTCGGGTATTTGGCCATCAAATCGGCACGGTTGCCGTACAGCGGCTCGCGGTGCTGCGGAATGGCGTCAGGGAAGTTCCAGACGACGGCGCGTGCTTTGGCGTTGCCAAACGGATGGCAGCCGTGATTTTTCATCGCCACGCGAATGATGCCGCCGGAAGAATCTGTTTTCCAGTTTTTGCCTTCAGCCGCAGTCTTTTCTGCGTCGGTCAACTCGTCCCACCAGCCGAGTTTTTTCACCAGCATGTGGTCAAACTCCGGATAGCCCGTGGTGATGTCGGCACCCAGAGAGTGCGAACCATCTTCGGCCAGCAGGTTCTTGCCGTCCTTCTCAACACCAAAGTTGGCTCGGAAGTTACCGCCGCCTTCCATGACATGCTTGGAGGTGTCGTAAAGATTGGGTGAGCCCGGATGCTTCATCTCTGGCGTGCCGTAGCAGGGCCATGGCAGACCAAAATAGTCGCCGGTAGTGTCGTAGCCGGTTTCCTTGTCCTTGCCGCCCTTGCTTCTCAATGTTTTGACGTCGAACAAATGCATGTTGCGCATGTGCGCTTTCAGGCGCTCCGGGCTCTGGCCGGTGTAGCCAATGGTCCAGCAGGTTTTGTTGATTTCGCGCAGGATGTCTTCGGGCACGGGCTCGTCCATACCTTTGACCTTCTGCATCTTGAAGTTTTTAGAAAGCTCTTTCGCAAAGCCGAGCTTTTCTGCAAACTGGTGCATGATCATGTGGTCGCTGCGGCTCTCCCACAGCGGCTCAATGACCTTCTCACGCCACTGAATTGAACGGTTCGATGCCGTAACGGAACCGGTGGTCTCAAATTGCGTCGCTGCCGGCAACAAATACACCGCACGATTGGGGTTGAGGTCTACGGCCTTGCCGGGCATGGCTGCCATGGCAGCCGTTGCCGACG
>JANLYY010000242.1:0-26173 GCA_031365885.1 Polaromonas sp.
ATTGTGCCCAAGCTGTCGGTAACGCCCGGTAGCCATCACCGCAATGCGCCCACACTGGGGCAGGACACCGATGCCGTGCTGCGCGAACTGGGCCTGACGCCTGGGCAGATTCAGGGCCTCAAAGACAAGGGTATCGTGGCATCACCCCTTGTCGCTGGTGTTCAAGCTCACGCTACCGGTCCCGCTGCACCGCAAAGTCCTGCGTCGTGAGCTGGCGCACGTAGAGCCTGATCCTGACCGGGTCGCGCAACGCCGGGCTCCAGGGCAGCGGCACGTTGTCAACAGACACTTCAATCACGTGGTCTCCGGTGGCCACATAGGTAAATTCGTAGCGGCCCTGGGCGTCGGTTCGGGTAACGTAGCGTTTGTCGAGAATCACCGTCACACCCGGCACACCGCCTTCAGACGCCTCGCGGCGTCCATTGATATCGGCGTCGAAGAAAACCGTGCCGCTGATGCTGCCTGCGCCGCCGCCCGGCACGCCACCCAGGGGGCGTGACGACGTGCCGGCGCGGCCTTGGTAGGTCAGCAGCAGTTGCACGCTGCGGCTGTCTTGCGTTACCAGTGTGTTGACGCTGACGGCCGACGTGAGTACGGTGGAAAGCGCGGAGGTCAGCAGTGTCGATTGCGGCTCCCGGCCGCGCGATTCGGTGTAACGCAGCGACAACGACCAGCCTTGCTGAAGATTCAAGGACGCGGCCACGTTGGCGATCAGCGACGACGAGCCGTCGTTGCGGTTGGTACCGCGCAGAGAACCATCAATCGACACATTGGTGTAGGGTGACAGCGACCCCAGCAAACCCCAGACGTAGCCGTTCACCGGCCCGTCAGCCCGGCCGGTCAGGTGCTCCCATGCCAGCGACGTGGTGAAGGTGGCCGGCGCTGGCAGTGGCCAGGTGTGGTCGGCGCCGAAGCGCACGGTGCGCAATCCGGTGGCACGCACCACGTCGCTGCGCCACTGGGTCTGGCCCAGCGCGCTAGTGCGGTCGTAACCCAGCATGACCGACTGCGCCGGGTTGCTCAGTGCCCGCAGGCTAACCGAGCCAGCAATGCCATTGCGGCTGTCAATGCGATAGCTGCCGTAGCTGCTCATATAAGCACTTTTGGCATCGCGGCTGGTGACCGCGTCACTGAGTTCGCTGTTAAATCCAAATTGCCATTGCCGCGTAGCGGTGTCGGATTGCCAATATGCGCCTTGCAGGTCACTGGCCAGCACTGCGGAACCCCAGCGCAGATTGGGGTCAAAGCGGAATACGCCAGCCGTCTGCCGCCAGCGTTCGGTGCGCCAGGCTGCATCGGCCCACAGGCCGTTGGCGCGGCCATCGACCGAGGCGTTGCTGTTGACCAGATTGCCCTGCAGACGCAGCCCACCGCGCCGCTCTGAAACCGGGGCGTTGCCGCCGCCCGTCGATTCGCTCCAGGGCGCGATGCCTTCCCAGGCGACCGAGGTGAAAACACTTTGTGCGTTCTGCCGGGCTCCGGTGAAAAAGTCAAATGGCAGCCCGCGAGCATCGATCACCTGCACGGCGCCCTCAAGCCGACCCAGTGCGGCCGGGCTGCCGGGCGGTTTGCCATCCAGGCGCATCTGCCCGCCGGCCGACACAATGCGCCCGCCGGTCTGGTGGAAGCCGCTCAAGTCAAGTCCGTTGAAAACCCCAGCCTGTCCGTCAGAGGCATTCAGGCTGATCTCATCGCCGCGCGTCCATTGCCCGCCCAGCCCGCGAATCGGCGCCGAGGGCAGTGACACGCGGCCAATGCCGCGCGCCAGCGGCGTGCTGACGCTGTTGATATCGCCCAAGCTGTGGTCGGCGCGCCAGCCGCCGTTCAGCGGCATTGCGCGCTGGTCGATGCGAAAGGACGAGCCGCTGGCGTTGAACTGCGAGTTGCCGTCTACCGTGTCCTGCGCCTGAGCCAGGTTGGCCGTGGCCGAAAAGATACCGTAGTCCGGCGTGTCGATAAAACCGCTCAGTCCGAAGGACCGGTTGCGGGATTGGGAAAAGCCTTTTTGTGATGTCGTGCCCGCGTCGACGCGCCAGCCTCTGGACCAGCCGCTTTCGTCATAGCTCGTCGCCTGAAGCAATAACGGGTCGTCTTCGGTTGACGATTCCATCACGCGGTCGATATAGGCGTTGCTGCCAGACGCGGAAACGTCGGCTCTGGTGGGCGGTGTCTGTGCATGGAGGCTTTGTGCCAGCATGGCCGCGCCTAGTGCCAGGGCGCGCAGACGCAGGGTGCGCGGTTCGGGATTGCGCGAGGCTGATTTCGCGGCGCGCCTCATGGCGCGAAGCGCTGCTCCATCGCCTGAGACTGGTCGTTGCCCGATTCCAGATTGCCGCGTACCGTGAGCGGAAAGCGGGCCGTCACGGGCATGTCGGGGTTGCCCGGGCGAGACGCGGTCAAGGGAATGTCACGGCTTTCACCGGGCAGGATGGGCGAGGGCGTTGGTGCAAATTCCAGCGAAGTGTTCCCCGCATCGGTGCCTGAGAGAAAACCGCTGAGGCGACCATGGGCCGTACCCGTATTTTTTACTTTCAGCACAGCGGTGGGTCGTCCGTTAACGTTTTGCACCGCTGCGCCAACAATCTCGATTTTGGGCGATACGTTGCCAATGCCGACATATACGATCACGCCCAGCCGCGCGTTGTACGGAATCGCGAGGGAGCCGGTTTGGGCGGTCTGGTCTTCCCCCTCCAGCAACAGCGCAAAGCGGCATTCGGCAGCGGGTGCGTCGGGCGGCGGCGAAACTTCAAACCGGAAGCGGTAGGGCCGGCCAGATTGCACCGTCAATTCACGACGTTCAAGTGTTACCCACGGGCGGCAACTGCCGGCGCGCAGGGCGTCTTCGAACATTACCGAGCCATCGGCCGTCAGGCTCCAGTCTGCGGTCTTGACCTTGAAGCTGTTCTGGCCCGTTGCTGAGTTGGTGATTTCGAGAATCTGGCGTGTGCGCTCGCCCGGCTTCATCTGCAATTCAAATCGGGGCGGTGATACCGCGACGGCAAAGTCGGCAGCGGCTGCCATTGCGCTAATGCCCAGAAGTGCCAGCAGGCCTGTCGCGATCAAAGGCTTACGCAACCTAAAAAAACCGCCTGTAGAGTTCATGGGGTCTCAATGTCAAAAGAAAATTGCAGCGCCTGCGGCGACGTCAGGCCGCGACCATCCGCTGTAATGGAAAGTTCGATGGTTTCCTCGAGGGTGGACGCGGGCATCGCGCCTTCGTAGATAACGGTTCGCCCACCCGACTGGATACTGCCCGGCAGCAAGCGGCCCTGAGTACGCCAGCTGGCCCGGATGGTGTCACCACTCGGTGCAGGGGCCAGCGTCATATAAATTCGCCCGCGTTGATTTAGCCAGGGAAGCACATTCAGACGCAGAGCGACCTGTACCTGACCTTCAGCGGCATTGTCTGAGCCGCGACCCGGCACCAGGGTGCGCCAGCGCATGGGAACCAGGGGTGAACTGATGCGGGTCCCACTGTCATCGACGCGGAAAGTGGCGGCGCTGGCTGTCACTGGCCATGCGGTGACCGATGTGAATGTCATTAACAAGCAGGCGCAAACGAAGACGAGGGCGCGGCTCACGGCGCAGCCAGCGTGTAGGTCACCCGGCCAGTGAATGTTCCGGCGGGGACCAGTGCCGTATTGGCATACTGAAAGGCGAGGCAACTCTCGAACCAGTTGTTGCGCGTTATGGAGTAAATCGTTTGCGTGGCTCCGGTAAAAGTTCCGCTGGAAATGGTGGCTGTTGCATCGCCTGCGCCACCGGACACCCAGGAGATGGAGGTGAACGGCAGCGTGTCACCCAGGCCGTTCGACAAAGTAGCGGGTGACGTAACACTCAGAGTTCCATTGCCGGCCGCACCGGGTGTGCGGTAAAAACCGCCGACGTAAACCTGGGCCGGTACGGTGCAAAAGGAAAAGCTGTCGTAGGGGCTCGTGGTCACCGTGCTGTCAGTCGTCATGGCCTGCACGCCCGTGCCCAAAGCAGCAGACGGCACATTCACTGACACACTGTTGATTGCGGAGTTATTGCCTGGTGTGCCACCCGAGCTGAAATTAGCCCCTGTCATCGTCCCCGCGCCTACCTGCAAAAATAGGGTTCGCGTGCCGGCACTAATGGTCGCGACGAACGCGTAACAGTTAGCACTCGCTGCCGCCAAAGCACCAGCGAGTGAGAGTTGACCAAATACAAAAGCTAAGCGCATCATCGCCAGACTTTACGCCAGCTTGAGTTGTAGAGTGCAAAAATGAAGGTGCGCTGCAGCGACTTCAACAGTTTTGAGTCGGTGCAGCGCAACATGTGGAGCATCTAAGCGAAGATCGACAGGCCGGCCAGGGCCTTGTCGATGCAACTCGGGTTCTTCGAGTTTGTTCAGGGCATCGTGGCGGTATACGTCACGCGGCCATTGTTCACCCCAGCCGCCGCCGTGCCTGCACCACCATAAGTACCGGCGGGAACGATGGCCGTGTTAGCGTAGCTATAGGTCCAGTTGGCTGTGCGATTGGTGATTTTGGTGCCTGAGCTGACGACGATGGCCGACGATGCGCCGGTGCCCGATGCCGGAATGACCGGGCTGGGAAAATTGGTCGCGTCGCTGCTGACGGCGGTAATTTCTGACCAGGGAATCGTCTCGGCAGCAGTGCCATTGTTCAATGCGCCAACAGTCGCTGCGGTCAGGCCGATGGGGCCGGCATTGCCAACCACCCGAACTGGCACCACATTGCCAGTGACCGCACCTGCTGCCGCGCCGGTGCCGACAGCACCCGGGTTCGTGGTGTAGTCGAAAGTAACCAAGTCGATCGCGGCGTTGCCGGTTAGTGCAGTGCCGCCAGCGCCGGTGCCAACGGCCAGAAACAAGACACGAGGAATCACAATCCTGAAATCCAGGCGCGCGGCGGTTGAATTGGGGCCCGCGCCGGTAACGACGGTGGACTCGGCGGATGCCAACATCGGTGTGCCCATAGCGGCGACGATGGCGCTGATTAAAATAACTTTTTTCATGAACAGCTTTCGGTAAAAAATTTGTGGGACAACAAACGATGCGACTCGCGCAACTGTAACGATTCGAAACCTTAAACGGTTGGCTCGCCGATGCGACTAGTGAGAAAGAACGGTAATATTTAACGAGAAGCCATTGAAAACATTGGGTTTTGTGCCAGTTTGCATACCCCAGTCCGAATTTGTCTCCGATTTGAGCCGTCAATTTTTGACCCAACAACAGACTTTATTTTCATCATTTGTAACTTTCACGAAACATATAGATCATGCAAAAGCAAACCCTTTCGTTTCAGGCTGAAGTCGCCCAGCTTCTCAAGCTCGTCACGCATTCGCTCTACTCAAACCCGGAAATTTTCCTGCGCGAGCTGATTTCCAACGCCTCTGACGCTTGCGACAAGCTTCGCTTCGAAGCTCTGAATAATGTTGAGCTCTACGAAAGCCATCCAGACTTGAGCGTACGCGTCAGCTTTGACAAAGCGGCCAGAACCTTGACTATTTCCGACAACGGCATTGGCCTGTCGCAGCAGGAAGCCATCGACAACCTGGGCACCATCGCCAAAAGCGGCACGCGCGACTTCATGGCCAAGCTTTCGGGTGACCAGAAAAACGACGCGCAGTTGATCGGCCAGTTCGGCGTCGGCTTTTACTCGGGCTTCATCGTGGCCGACCGTATCACGGTCGAAAGCCGCCGTGCGGGCGTGCCAGCAGGCGAAGGCGTTCGCTGGAGCAGCGATGGCACGGGCGAATTCGAGGTTGCCGATGTGGAGCGTGCCGAACGCGGCACCAGCGTTACCTTGCACCTCAAAGACGACGCCGGCGACTATTTGAACGCGTGGAAGCTGAAAAGCATCATCAACAAATACTCCGATCACATTTCCCTGCCCATCCTGATGGAAAAAGAAGAATGGAAAGACGGGGAGAACGACCAGCCGGGCGCCATGCTTGCAACCGGTGAATGGGAAACCGTTAACCAGGCCGCAGCGTTGTGGACGCGGGCGAAGAAAGACATTACGCAGGAGCAATACGACGAGTTTTACAAGCAAATTAGCTACGACAGTCAGCCGCCGCTGGCCACCACGCACAACCGCGTTGAAGGCTCAACCGAATACACGCAATTGCTGTTCATTCCTGGCAAGGCGCCAATGAACTTGTTCAACCGCGACAAGGCGGCTGGCGTCAAGCTGTACGTGAAACGTGTGTTCATCATGGACGAAGCCCAGGCCTTGCTGCCGACCTATTTGCGCTTTGTCAAAGGCGTGGTGGATTCAGCCGACCTCCCGCTGAACGTTTCGCGCGAGCTGCTGCAGGAAAGCCGCGCCGTCAAGGCCATTCGTGAAGGTTGTACCAAGCGCGTGCTGTCAATGATCGAAGACCTGGCCACCAACGAAGCAGAGAAGTTCAGCACTTTCTACGGCGAATTCGGGGCAGTTTTGAAAGAAGGCCTGGGTGAAGACTTCACCAACCGTGATCGCCTGGCCAAGTTGCTGCGCTTTGTCAGCACCACCACCGACACCGTGACCGTCAGCCTGGCCGACTACAAGGCCCGGATGAAGGAAGGCCAGGACGCAATTTACTACATCACCGCTGACACGCTGGCTGGCGCCAAGAGCAGCCCGCAACTCGAGATATTCCGTAAAAAAGGCATTGAAGTGCTGCTGATGGCTGACCGCGTCGACGAATGGGCGCTCAACTACCTGCACGACTTTGATGGCACACCGTTGCAGTCGGTCGCCAAAGGCGCCGTCGATCTGGGCAAGCTGCAGGACGAGGGCGAGAAGAAAGCGGCCGAAGAAGACCAGACGAAATTCAAGCCTGTGCTGGACCGACTCAAGGAAGCGCTGAAGGACAAAGCCACCGACGTCCGCGCCACCACGCGTCTGGTGGACTCACCCGCCTGCCTGGTGGTTCAGGATGGCGACATGTCAACCCAGCTGGCGCGCATGCTTAAACAGGCCGGGCAGCCCGTGCCTGAAGTCAAGCCAATTCTCGAAGTCAATGCACAGCACCCGCTGCTTAAAAAGCTGGAGTCCAGTGAAAACTTTGATGATCTGGCGCATATTCTTTTTGACCAGGCGCTGCTGGCTGAAGGCGGCTTGCCTGAAGACCCGGCGGCCTACGTGCGGCGAGTCAATCAGCTTTTAGCCAGCGCCTGATAGCGGCCACGCATCGGGGCAGCGCCCAGACTACTAGCCAAACTTCCGCTTGGCATCCAGCGCCAGGCCCGCACCGATGCTGCCGAACAGGTCGCCCTCGACCCGTTTGGCGTCAGGCAGCAGCGCTGATATTCATTGACGTACCCAGCAGGCTTTTCAGCGACCGCATCAGACGGCCTTCATGGCCCCTAAATAGTCTGCCAGCGCGGCCCGGCCCTAACTTGCATGAACGTCTTCAGCAAGAAAGAAGATCACCGACGGAAGCGTTACTTTTCCGTCTTCAAGTGGCAGCAGCGCCGGTTGCCCGGGACGGTGCCATCCCACCGTGGAATTGGACGTGCCGAAGTCAACGCCGCACGACTCGGGGTGTGGCGGCTCGCCGCTACTCAAAACCGCAAGCCGCGCGCACGGTGGCAGCATCCCGGCTGACAAGCAAGGCCATCACCTTGGGCGAAGCCACCACTGGGCAGGTTAATACCCTTCATGCGGGGTCTTGGTCTTTACGAAAAAGTGCAGCGATTAACCACAGATATAACGTGCAGCACCACATTAGCGCTGAGCCGACTTCAAATCGCTTCGGTCCGCCTTCATGGTCGCTGCATCTGCCAGGCAGGCCTTGCGTACTTGCTTCAAAATAACACCCTAAAGTCATTCGTTGCCCGCATCAGCGTTGTTTACGCGCCAATAGTTTGCTGATATCTTTAGCTGGTATTTCAGCTAGAAAGACGCATCTTTTTCCAGGGAAAGTGCATGAATAAATCCAGACTATTTTTAGTCGTGATGTCTGCAGCGCTGCTGTTCGGGTGCAGCTCTGCGGGTGTGGTATTCGGCATTCCCATCGGCCCGTTTTCAATCGGTGTGGGTGCGGGCACCAGCGGCGTTTCTCTGGGTGTCGGAACCGGCGTCGGACCGTTTGGCATAGGCGTCGGTGTGAATCAGGGCGGGCAAGTGACAGGCGGTGCCGGCGTTGGGGTGAGTACCCCGGTCGGCAACAGCAACGCGCGTGTGGGCGCGGGCGTCGGCGCTGGCACGGTGCTCTATGACCCGAACAGCAAATCTGCGCAGCCTGCGGCGCCCAGGAAGAGCGTCGAAGCGCCCGAGCCTCCACGATCACCAACGCTGCTCAACTAATTCCAATTCCAAATCATCCGTGCACTTTGTCGGCTTCGCTAGCCGTAGGTGTTTATTGTCGCCCTCTTCGCCTTCGCGTTCACGAATGACTTGGAAATGGAATAGCACCCGTCAAACCCCCAGCGGGCTTTCCTGCATCGCCTCGTTCTGCTCTTCCAGCATATCGACCTGGCCTTTCCAATAGTCGCTGGAGCAGAACCATGGAAAGTTGATCGGGAAGATCGGGTCGTGCCAGCGCTGCGCCAGCCAGGCGCTGTAATGCACCAGCCGCAGCGTGCGCAGCGGCTCAATCAGTGCCAGCTCGCGTCGGTCAAATTCGCGGAACTCTTCGTAGCCATCAACCAGTGCGCCCAGCTGCCGCGTACATTGCACGCGGTCGCCTGACATCAGCATCCATAGATCCTGTACCGCCGGGCCGCTGCGGGCGTCGTCCAGGTCGACAAAATGCGGGCCTGCGCCGGGCACGCCTTCGGGCGTCCACAAGATGTTGCCGGGGTGGCAGTCGCCGTGCAGGCGCAGTGCTTTCACGTCGCCCACGCTTTCAAACACGGCCTGCGCCGTCAGCATCGCTTCGTCGAACGCCTTGTGCCAGCGAGACTCCATATCCAGCGGCAGATAGCCGCCGGCGACCAGAGCATCGCGCGACGCCTCGCCAAAGGTTTGCAGATTAAGTGCCGGGCGATGGGTGAATGGCCTGGCGCTGCCGACGGTGTGAATTCGCGCCAGAAAGCGGCCTATCCACGCCAGCACGTCCAGGTTGTCCAGCTCCGGCCGCCTGCCGCCGCGGCTGGGGGACACGCTGAAACTGAAACCGCCAAAGTGATTCAGGGTTTGGCCCTCCAGCACCAGAGCACCGACCACCGGAATCTCGGCGGCCATCAGCTCTGCAGCAAAGTGGTGTTCTTCAACAATTTGCGCATCGCTCCAGCGGTCAGGGCGGTAAAACTTGGCAACGACCACATCGCCCGCTTTGTCGCCTCTGCCCACGGCGCATTCCAGATGGATTTGGTAGACCCGGTTTTCATAGCTCGACAGCGCCATGATGCGGCCGTCGCCCAACAAGCCGACGCTGGCCAGCGCATCCAGCACCACGTCGGGCGTGAGGGGTTCATAAGCGTGTGCGGGCGTGGCGATGTTCGGGGGCTTTGGGGACATACCGCATTGTCGTTCGACGGCTTGCGGCGCTGCTGCGCGAAGGCAAGTCCCTTGCGCGGTGTCAGGTGCCAGTGCAGTGAAACAATGGGTGTTTAGGTGTAAAATCGTGCTGTAGCCCCCGTCATACGTGCGTAAGCAGCTATAAAAATAATAGTAATTAAATTTCTAGAATTTGAGGATGTGGCCGTTGCGCGGGTCGCCGCCGCCCGCCAGAATTTCGTTGTAAACAGCCTCAATCGCCGCTGGCCCTTGATGAGTCTGCGTCACCAGCCAAGGGGCATCGTTGCGCGTCACGCGCGCAGTAAAACTTTGCCACGCACGCAGCAGTTGCTCTTCCAGCCCCTTCGCGCCCCACTCGCCGCTGCGCTTTTTGATTTGCGACGGCGCAAAAAACAGCGTGGCTTTCGGCCCCGGTGCTTGGACGGCTGCGGCGCCATCGCTGCGCGGCTCAAACTGCGTGCCACCAATCGAGCAGCTGTATTTGAGTTGCTTGAAGTGGCTGTGTATCGAATGTCGCAGCGACGCGCTGCCAGCGAAGTCCACGTACACGCAAGGCCTATCCTGCGACAGATCCCCCAGCTGCGCATACGTCAGTACGCGGCTGTAGCAGCCCAGGCTTTCGCAAAACGCCACGTTCCCAGTAGAGGTCAGCGCCACCACCTGCACGCCGGAGCGCTGCGCCAGTTGAAAAGCCGTGCCGTAAGCCGTTTTGCTCGACGCGCTGGACAGCAGCAGGGTGGCGCCCTTTCCATTTCCGTCCGCTGTTTCTCCCGCGCCAAAAAAATCGTTGTTCGCCAGAAAATCGTCAATCAAAAACGAAGTGATGAATAGCGGCCGAAGCAAGGACTGCACCTGTTCACCCGCTTCACCTGTGGCGGCGTAAAACGGATCTGCGGCGCAGCGGATCAGCTGGTTGTAAACCACCGCCAACCCCTGGCGGTGCGCGCTGCCGTCGAAGAAATTTTCTGCTTTGATGCGCGCTGGCTCGACGACCAAATGGCTGGCCATGGGCAAGTAGCCATAGAGCTTTTCACCGACAGCAACGCCATCGCAATTTGATTCGATCACGCGCGCAAAGCCCCACACCGGAATGCAGCCCCAGCCGTCTTCGCCGGTCGGGAAGAACTGCCAGTAGTTCATCGCGTCGCCGAACTTCGCGTAGGTGATGTTGTTGGCCGTCAGCGCGAATGATTCGATGGCGAGCCGCACCTGGCCAGCCGCTAGCGGAGCCAAAGCTGTCGTTCGCAGACGCGTTTGGCCGAGCCGATCCTTGCGGACCACAAAGTCAATGGGAGAGGTGTCTGGTGTCATCGGTACACCATAAATGAAGTGGCCCGCCAGTTCAACACCGGCGGGCCACATGGGGGACAGTTAAGTCATCGAAGCGCAATTTTTCGCTGTGCCGCCCCGAGAAAAATTAGCCCGGTCGGGGGTCAGCAAACTATGCGAGGCAAGGAGCGTGGGGGCAAGTGTTCAGACCAGCGTCAGCGTCACGTCGATGTTGCCGCGCGTCGCGTTCGAATAAGGGCAAACCTTGTGCGTTTTTTCAATCAGTGCCTGCGCAGCGGCCTTGTCCATGCCCGGCAGGCTGATTTTCAGTTCAACGGCGATGTTGAAACCCTCTGGTGCCGCACCGGAGCCAAACGGGCCGATGCCGACAGCGCCTTCGACCTTGGTGTCAGCGGGAATGGCGATTTTTTCCTGGCCACCAACGAACTTCATCGCGCCCAGGAAACAAGCTGAATAACCGGCTGCAAACAGCTGCTCCGGATTCACGCCGCCGCCAGCGCCGCCCATTTCTTTGGGCACCACCAGGTTGACGTCCAGCAGGCCGTCGCTCGAGACGGCTTTGCCGTCACGACCACCGGTGGCGCTGGCGTGGGCGGTGTAAACAATTTTTGCTGGCTTGGTCATGAAATTTCCTTTAAGGATTGCCTCGGATTTGAGGCGGGTTGAGAAACAATAAAAATGAGTGTGAAGGACAGCGTATCGGAGTCAGCTGCGATCAGGCTGCCAACAGCCGACCGCGCAAGCCTTGCATTTGCTGCGTGAGCGCATGCAGATCAGCAATTGAGCATCGACTGGCGTCCAGGATGCAGCCAGGAATCTTTGCTGCTTTGACTTTGAGCTTGCGGCCCGCCGCTGTTAGCGTGATATGAACACGGCGCTCGTCTTCCGTGTCGCGCACACGGGCGATCAGGCCCGACGACTCCAGCCGTTTGAGCAGCGGCGTCAGCGTGCCCGAATCAAGGCAGAGCCGCTCGCCCAGCGCCGACACCATCAAGCCATCTTTTTCCCACAGCACCAGCATGGCCAGATACTGCGGATAGGTCAGCCCGACGTCATCAAGCAGCGGCTTGTAAACCCGCGTCATCGCCAGCGAGGTGGAATACAGCGCAAAGCACAACTGGTTGTCAAGCAGCAGCATGGCGTCGATCTGGGCTGCGGTTCTGTCGATTTTTAATTGCATAAGATTATTATAGTTCACAATCAAATTGTGTGCAATGTAATAACTGAGCCATGTTTGTACTCGCCATGAAAGGTTGCAGTTTGCGCCAGATTAAACCTGCAGCGCTGCAGGCAGGCACAGCACTAAACTCGGTAGTGATGAGAAACACCTTCACTCCGCGCCCGGCGCGCTCTGGCACTGCAATTGCCCTTGAAAACCACCGAAAACCTGCTGAACAGGTGATCGAAGAACTGCGCCCCGGCCAGTCCATCGAGCTGCTCAAAGAGCTGCACATTCTGACGCGCGAAGGCCGCCTGAACCAGGACACGCGCCGCAAGCTCAAGCAGGTCTATCACCTGTACCAGTTCATTGAACCGCTAATGAACGACGTGTTGATCAATAACCCGGCGCCCACGCTGGCCGACCATGGGGCCGGCAAGTCCTACCTGGGCTTTATTTTGTACGACCTGTTTTACAACGTCGCGCACCAGGGCACGAAGACGGCGGGCCATGTGTACGGCATTGAAACCCGCAGCGAGCTGGTCGAAAAATCTCGCTCCCTTGCGGCCCGCCTGGGCTTTGCCCGCATGTCGTTTTTGAACCTGTCGGTGCAGCAAGCCACCGCTTCTGATGATCTGCCTCCCCGCATCGACATCGTCACTGCGCTGCATGCGTGTGATACTGCCACCGACGACGCGATTGCGTTTGGCCTTGCCAAGCAGGCGCGACACATGGTGCTGGTGCCGTGCTGCCAGGCCGAGGTGGCCGGCGTGCTTAAAAAGACCCGTATTCTCAATCTGGCGAAAACGCCGCTGGCCGAACTCTGGCGCCATCCGCTACACACGCGCGAGTTCGGCAGCCAGATCACCAACGTGCTGCGCTGCCTGCAGCTGGAGGCCAATGGCTACGACGTGACCGTGACCGAGCTGGTTGGCTGGGAGCACTCGATGAAAAACGAGCTGATTCTGGCCAGCCGGCCAGTCAAGCCAAACCTCGCCAAAACCCGCACCGCGCGGGAGCGTCTGCAGGCTGTACTGCAAGAGTTGGGGCTGGGTGACCTAGGTGAGCGTTTCAGTGTTTCGGCGGTAGACGCTTAAGCCTTGACCACCAGCGCCGCGTTTACTTCGCGCACCCGGTGGTCTACATAGTAGCCACCGAATTCGGTGTAGCGCAGCAGCACCCGATGGCATTGCGCGCAGCCGTAAACATCACAGCGGTTGTACGGAAAAAAGTTGACGGCAATCGGCGCGGCGGGTGACTCATAGCGCGTGTCGTCAACATGAAACTCATCCGTCGTCGGCTCGTAAGCAGCCGCATCGCGCAGCGTGCCCAGCGAACGCATCAAGTCTTTGGGCCAGCGCTCTTCGGTAAAACTCTCCCAGCCCGCGCACGCACCAAGTGCGCAGCCGCAGGCCTGTGCAGCGCTGCCTTCAACAGCTGCCTTCAAAGACTCGGCGCTTAACTTTTGCATGCGGTGTGCCTGTGGGTATAGAAAGTCTTTATTTTATGATGGTTTAGGCCTCTAGCCCAGGTAATACAAGCGCAAGCAGCTATATAAATAATAGCAAACGCTTCTTCGCTAACGCAGCACCGTACTGGCCTGTGCAGCGAAAATGTCTTGCTGACCGCCGCTCTCACCACACCCTGACGCCGTTGAATTGCTGAAAATGTAGATGCGACACCGACACCACGCCGTCGATGATCTGCAGCTTTCCGGCATCCATCAATCCGTGCAAATCCTTGCGCAGCAAAATGCCCTTGGTGTGGTTGGTGCGCCAGCCACCTTTCGCACCCAAGTGCGCGGCTTCCAGGGCCGACGGCTCGTCGCAGCCGCTGATGGGGCGGCGCCCATTGAACTTTTCTAAAATTTGTTTCCTGAAATCAGCCTGGCGTGTGCGCAACTCCACCGTACCAAAGCGTTTCTTGTAAGCCTCCACAAAGCGAATCGGCAGTGCCTTGACGAACTCGGCCCGGTCAAAGCGTGCGTCCAGCAGGTGCAGGGTACACACCGCATTGGGGGTGCGCAGTCCGCGCGCCAAACCCTGGCGGAAGCGCCGCACCGCCGTGTTGCGGCTGTCCACATACCGGCTCACCTCGTGGTCATCAAGAATGGTCGGTTGGCCATAAGGAGTCTTGGGCATCACCGCATGCCGCCACTGCGTCGGTGTGTCCAGGCCTGCCCAGGCTCCAGCCGCGACCAGCACATTGCCGCCGCTGGCCTCCGTTCGGGCTGCCGCCTGGCCGGTTGATTCGAGCTGACCGGTAGCCGCATCGTTGCCGCGCACCGTCGCTCCAGCAAGCATGGTGCCCGGCAGGGCCGCGTCTTCGTGAGACGTCACCATGACCAGCACCGCACCCCGCAGTGCCGCCACATGCTCCGCCACCTTGGCCAGATGGTCGGGCGCGTCCTTGTTCCAGGCTTCGCTGACGACGTCCAGCTGGCCATACTGCGCTGGCTCGATGGCTGTGGTCCAGGGGCTCGTTTCTCTCAAACCCAGGGCGCGTCATTCGGCCGGTGCCGAACGGGCGGGGCGAGATGGTGACGCCGCAGCATGTGAGGTATGCGCTTTCGACCGACGGGCTGTGAGGGAGTCGGGCGCCTGGAGTCACAGCGCAAAAAATTCGGCGTACACCAGGCGCTCTTCAACCACTCGCCGCCTGCGCACCGCACCGGCGCGCGTTTCGGGCACGGTGCGGTCGGTGTAATAACGCTCGAACTCGCGCAGCATCAGCCGCGATGGCACGCCGCTGGTGTCTGGCAATGCAGCTGACTGCGCCCAGAAGGCCGGGTCCAGCAGGCCGGAAATACCGCCCGACAAAACAACGCCTGTCGCCAGTTGGGCATTGCCAATTTCGGCCACGCCGCGAATCAGCTCCGCACGGTCAAAGCGTACGCTGCGCCCGGTGGCCAGTTGCACATCGACCGCGCCCGTGGCCGCAGCACGCACCAGGGCTTCGGTACTAACGGCCACATCGAGCGTGCGCGGCGTGACCAGCAGGCCGAACCCTGGCACGGCCGGGCCGCTGGCCAGCACTTTGACGTCATGCCAGGCCAGGTCGCTGTCAATGGCCGGGTCACGCGACTGCAGCACCAGCTCGACCCGGTTTTCACCCATCTCGATCGCGCCGCTGATCGTGGGCGCAAACGAAATATCGGCGTAAGGTGATTCGGTAGGCAGGCCTTCGCGCAGCTTGTCGCGCATCGGCCCGCGCGTCGGCACCGGCCCATGCAAACTCACGGACACGCGGTCTGCGGTGCGCTGCAGCATCGCGCGGCGGCGCGGCAGCAGCTGCGCAAAATCAGCCAGCACAATCGCCGACAGTTTGGCGCTGCCCAACGCGTTGGGTTGGTAGCGGGCCAGTGCCAGCCGCACAAACGGCATGTAGCTGCGGCCGGTGGAAATCTCAATGTCGCAGTACCACAGCAGCCGCTCGGGCGACCAGTGCACGCGATGCGCCACTGCAATCACGTTGCCGCCGTCAAAAGGCAGCGCCATGGTTTCTTCAGCCACGCGCAGCGGAAAGTCGCTGGGCTCAGCGCTGCTTTCGGGCAGCGTACTTTCCCATAGCGGATCGAACCCCCACTGCGTGACGCGGTCGCTTTGCCGGGCCGCAATGCCGTCGAATGGCGTTGAAAAAAAACCGCGCCGCAGCGGCGCCACCACCACCGCCAGCAACTCGCCGTCTCCAGACGAAAACCACGGCCGGTCGAGGTACACGCGCAGTGCGTTGCCATCGCGCGTGCTGGTTTGCTCGCCCCGGACATTCGGGGCAGGCCGGCTCCAGCGGAAAGTGGGCAGCGTGTACACCACGCGCGGCGCGTCGGGCGGGGCGCTGGCGGGCACCACCAGGCCGAGCGGCGCTTCGGCCTCGGCATTCATGGGCAGCATCGGCGCACCCGGGTCTTTGTCAATGCTCAGGCCCGCATCCGGCAGCACGCGCAAACGAGACTGCTGAAGCGGCGTGCCTTCGCGCGTGACCAGATCCGCCCTGGCGTACAAGTCAGGCGGCAGGTATTCCCTAAACCGCGTGGCTGCCCGCAAGCGGTACAGCACGCGGCGAAATCGCGTGTCGCCAAACTCATGCCGGTTGCCTGCGGCATTGGCGCGCTGGTCGATCTGGTCGGACCGGGTTTGCCCGGCGCCGGCTTCGTAGCTGCGCTGTTCTTGCACGGCGCGCTCGATCGGGAAAATGTTGATGTGGTTGTCGGCCAGCCTGATCTCGCCGAGGGCGCCTTCGCAGGCGATGCGGCGCGGGCCGGGATTTGCCGCGTGGTCTTGCGCCGGGTCATCAACCCATTCGCTCCACTGCGCCAGCACTTCAAATTTACCGGTGCTGGGGCCGTGCAGTGCGATGTTGTCCTGATTGCCAATCAGGTCGACAAAAGTTGCGCCCTGCGGCCTGGCCGGAAAGGTGGGCATCAGCACGGGCACGCATACCGGTTGCTGAGTGGCATGCACCAGCGTCAGGCGACGGAACGGCGTCACCATCCAGTGCGCGCCCATCAGTGATGCGGCCTGCAGCTCACCCACTGCGGTAGCAGTGCCCACCCATTGCTGCAAACCGAGGTGGTTCAGGTACTGGTCGTGTACGAAGCTGGCATACTGCAGCCGCGCAATGCGCCCTTGCGGTAAAAACAGGTGCAGCGTGCGGCGGCCTGAGTCCCACTTGGGTGGCTCGGCCGTCGTGTGGGCGGGGCCGCACGGCGGCGTGGTCACCTCGTCCGGCTGGTCGTGCAGGGCGATGCACAAGCTTTGGCGGTCTTCAGGCCAGGCGCTGTCGCCGGACTGCGGGTCGGTGTCAAAGTCAATCAGCAGCACCCAGCGAAATTTGGCGTTGGGCGCATCAGGGTCAGCCAGCGCGCGGTCGATGATGGGCAGGCGCGCGGCCCGAACGCCCTGGTCGATGACGACGCCCTGCACACCGGGTGCCAGCGCCGTGATGGCCTCGCCATCCAGCAGGCGCCATAGTCCGGGTACGCCGTGCAGCGCCAGGCCGCCTGCTACCGGGTCAGGCAGATAGGGAATGCTCACCAGGTCTTCGCGGTGCACAACATACTGGCCGGCGGCAAAACGGTCACGCGTCGGGTCGGCCTGGTCGGGCGGTGGCATCTGCGCGCTGGGGCCGGTCACAGTCGCAATGCCGGCTGCGCGCGTCGGCGTGATCAGCTCGATCTGAGAACCGGGCAACGCGTCGAGCAGCGAACCTGACTCGAGCGCGGCCACGGCATAGGCCCGCTTGATGGCTTTGGCATCGCTCCCGCCACCCACCGCCGCATCAAAACGGCCATGCTGCTCGCACAAGGTTTGCGCGGCTTTGGGCGGCACCACATGGCGCAGGTTGACGCCAGTGTAGGCGAAGTCGCGTGAAGCCGTGCCGCCGGGCGGCGCGCTGTAAAACGCCTTTACGCCAGCGCCTTGCGTGTACCGTTCGGCGGGGCTGTCGAAGTTGCTGCGAATCACCATGCGCTCCAGCGACTCGCCTTCGCTCAGGCGTTCTTGCTGCACCAGCGCCGGCGGGCCGACGGGTTCGAAACGCGCAAACGTCACAGCCTCGCTGGCCTGCTCCAGATCGCCCAGCGAGCGGTCGTCCTTGCCCAGACTATTGCCGGCCAGATCAGTCAGGCGCGCGCGAAAGCGGTACTGCTCGCCAAAGCGCAGCCGCGGCAGCGTGCCCTTGCGTGCGGTAAAACGCACGTCGATGCCGTTGCCATTTTTCGCGGTTGCCTCAATGCCGGCGTCTTCGCCCGGGGTGGCCGCGATTTCAGTCTGAAGTCCGGCGTCGTTCCCCGCCAGCAACGAGCGCCCCGGTCGCGGCGCCACCAAACTCCAGCCGGCCCAGCGGAAAACACTTTCATGCAGGTAGTGGTCGTCGTCCTGGCCGTTGCTGGTGGTCGATGCTGACTTCACGTAGCCTTCGTCATCAGGCAGCTTCAAGGGTTCGCCATCGACCAGCACGGTGTACTGGCCGACGCGCTCGCATAGGGACAGCCAGCGGCCGGTACTGGCGCTTTGCACGTCAACCCGATAACCGCGCAGTACGTCTTCGGCGTACAGAACCACCTTGGCCGCCGCTGCGACGGATTGCTCAATCGCTTCGTTTTTCAACGCGGCGGCGCGCGCGTCAATGGCCACCACCCCCGCGCGGCCATGTTGCGACACACCCAAGCCCACCGAACGCAGCGCGGCCACAGGCTGGGCATCGCCGGTGGTGTAGGTCACCTCGCCATCGTTGCCTTGTATGAAGCTCTTGCCGAGCAGGTTTTGCGCGGTGAGCAGGTAGTCCACAGTTTTAAGCGCCGAGCCGTCAGGGTCAACCTGGTAGACGTCGAACGGAGAATCCTTGCCCTGGTCGTGCCGGTCGTGCGCGTTTTGCAGCGCCAGCAAACCGCTGCGGTGCGCGGCGCTGCGGGGCCGTGGCACAAAGCGGCGGGCACGCGCTTCCCAGGCGGTCTGCAGGCAGCTGTGCTGCAAAGCGGCGTCGCGACCCTTGATGAGCGGCAGCAGGCGACCGGTCAGGGGCGCGGCATCGGTGGCACCATCAAGCGCCGTGCCGTCGGGCAAGGCGCAGTCAATCACCAGGCCGAGCAGGCGCAGCAAGCCGGGATAGTCGCCGTAAGACGCAATCATCTGGTGAAAATCAAACTCGGGTGTTTTTAGTTCAGCTGCCGGGTTAGCGAAATCGGGACGTCGTTTGCGCAGGTCGGCAGCAGTCGGCGTGCTGCGGCGGTAAAAGCGATCGGCCTGATAGAAGGCGTATTCATTGGCAGTCCGAAAATTTTCCATCACCGCCTTGCGCCGAAGGCCTTCAGCGCCGCCGGTAAAAACATGGTCGGGGTTTTCCCAGTCGGGCGGCAGGGCGCGCAGCCGAAAAGTGCCCTTCAGCTGGCCGGGATCGGCGTTGATCGGCACTTGCGGACCTGCAATGCAGCCGTCTTTGGCAAACACGGCTTTTTCGGTGGCCCGGTCAACGCTGCTGCGTGACACCGCATCCTTGCCCGGCACATAGCTGGGATGAAAGCGGCCAAAACCGGGTTGCAAAATATTGATGCGCTCGCCGCCGTCAATTTGGGTTCCCAGGTCGGTCAGCAGGCTGTCCAGAATCGAGCCCTTGCGCCAGGGCAGCAGAACGGGGTGAACGGCGCCTGCGGTGGCAGCCAGCTTGCCGTAGTGCTGACGCACAAAACCCAGCACATTGCGCACCGGAAACGACAGCAGGTTGACGGCGGACATATCAGTGAACTGAAACCCTGCCACCGGCGTGCTGTCGTTGAAAAGGCGCTGCCAGGTTTCGTTGTCAGGCAGTTGCAGCGGTTCCAGCGCCACATCACTGCCATGCAATGTCAACCCGAAGCGCAAACCCGAAACGGTTTCGGGCCAGCGTAGCAGCGCATCGAAGCTGCCGAGTTGCTGCTCTGCAGCGTTGCCGGGCACCAGACGCGGCGATGCCACCAGACTGACGCACCAGCGACCCGTCATCGGGCCTTCCGTGATGCGCCCGTTCGGAAGGGCGGTCCAGACGATTGTTTGGCGGGCCATGAGGTGTCCTCTTTTGTCGCTGGGTTCTGTTGTCGAGCGGCTTGTGGCGCGCGGGGCGATCAGGCGAACGCTTCGCAGTAATCGCGCCATGCATAGGCGGTCGCCGGGCTGATACCGGCCAGCTCGTCGACCAGGGCCAACCGGGGTTGCGGCCCCGAGGCCTGCCGGAATGTCGGGTCGCCGTTGGAGCCCGCGAAGGTGCGTTCGCAGGTAATCTTGACGCTGGCTGAAAACAGGAATACCGAGACTTCTATCGTCAGTGTGGCGGTGCCTTTGCATTTGCCGGTGTCGGGCACATACAGCAGTTCAAGGTACAGCTCAATCGACGCTGTAATCAGCCCCAGCACACTGACCTGACCGCCCAGGCGGAAGTAGCCGGTCAGCGATGCGATGTTGTTCTCCATGCGGAAATAGATTCCCGCCATGATGTGCACGCCCCCCGACGCCACCCCAAAGTTGACCGACAGGCTGGCGCCAAATTCGAAAGACGCTTCCAGAATCTGCACGCCATGCGGGTCGATCGTGACGCCAAAAAAGCCGCCGCCACCGAAGGCCATCACGCTCAGATTGAAGGGCTGTTCGCGGGTACAAAAATTGAACCGGACCGACAGCGGCTGGCCGATAAACGGCACCGTGAAGCCCGCCCCCAGGCTCAGGTTGCTGAGGTTGAACATGCCCACACCGATGGCAGGGAGTGCTACCGAAAAACTGGCGTCGATGCCTTTTTCACTGATGTCGAGAGCGGGCGGGTCTGAAAAACCGTCCAGCGGAATCAGGTCGCGCAGGGTCTCCACAAACGACAGCGGACCGACAAACTTGATGTCGGTGAGCAGCACGTCGACATTCATCTTGGCCGAGGTGTCGACCGTGAATTCAATCTTTTCAAAATTCAGTTCAATGAAGCTGGCTGGCGCCACCAGCACCAGGTCAAAGTGTTTAAGCCCGCACAGCACGCTGACCTTGGGCGCACCGCCACTGCGCTTGACGCGGGCCTCGACCGCAATGATGAATCCGTGTTTGTCATTGATCCGCAGGATCGGCTCGTTAGGCGCCAGGCCCCAGCTTTTCATTTCGGGTTGCCAGTCGAAGCGCACCACCAGCTCTTCGCCGGTCAGCTGCTCCAGCCACTTGAGCAGGTCTGATGCAGGCTTCAGAGCGTCTAAGACCGCGTCGAGTGCCTGAAGCACCGCCTTGCGGGGAGCGCCGTCGAGCAAATCGGCGCCGACCAGGGCGGCGCGCATGCCGCTCAGCGCGGCCTGGATTGCCGTCAGCTTGGGTTCCAGCAGCACCGGATCTGCAAATAAAGCCGCCAGGGTGTTCGGATCGCCCACCACGCCTTTCAGCGCGGTGAACAATGCTTTGGCAGCGCTGATCAGCGGCGGCAAGGCCAACACGTTGGTGCGCAGCGACTCTGCCTGTGTGACCAGCGTGCGTACCGACTGGCGAAACCCGGCGGGTAGCCCACTGGCGTCGCCCGCAGCCACACCTAGTTGCGTTAAAGCTGTTTGCAGCGAGCCCAATGCGGCTGCCAGCCCCGGCAGGCTGGGAGCGGCATCAACGGATGCGCCGCGCAGTGTTGCCATAACGCTGGCCAACTGCTTGAGTGAATTGTCGAGCTGGGCGATGGCCGCCTTGACGGGCGCCGCCTGGGCCGTGGCGTAGGCCAGTGCTTGCGTCGCCAGATCCTGCAGCGTTTGCCGCGCGACTGTGATAACTGCTTCGGCAATGCTGCCTGGGTTTTCTGCCAGACTTTTCACCACCTCGAACAAGCGCAGCAGTTCACTGACAAAGCTGTCGATTTTGTTGCTGGCTTCGGCGACAAATTTAGGCAGCAGCCCGGCACCGTTGGCGAAGTCGCCGACCGACTCAATCACGTCACCGAGCGGTATGCAGCCAAAAATCAGCGGCAGTGGCAGCCCGCCCAACCCGGTGGAGGGGAACGCGTTGACCGGCTTGAAGTTGCCTTGCCGAAAATCGTCTGCCACGCCTGACACTGGCCCGGCCAGGCGCGACCAGGCCGTTGGCCTGAGGTTGGGCATCACGAAGCCACCCGAGCGGTCTGACTGCCGCGAAAAATCCAGCGCCGCTAGGCTGGCGTTGGCTGGTGGGTGCGGCTCCGTCACCGCATCGACTTCCATGAATACCTCGCCCGGGTTGCCGGTGTAGCCGTTCTTTAAGTAGTGGGTGTTCCAGCTCAGCACGCTGGTGCCAGAGCCACCGGCCAATTGGGAGATTGCCGGGAGTTTGACGCGGGCCGTGTCGACGATGGGAAAGAACATCGGCAGGGTCAGGTCCTGGCTGTAGTTGCGCAAACTGACACTGTCCGGACCGGAGCCGCCGATGGTCACTGCCCCCTTGGCGCGAATACCAAAATCGATAGTTTCTACCGGTGCCGAAGTGTCGCCCGACTGATGGACAGGCGCAAACGCCACTGACTGTCCACCCATAGTCACACGGCGCCTTTGAACTGTGCGGCTTCCGATGGTGTCTTCGCGCTTGAGCCACTCGGTCGCTGCTATTTGGGCCGCCACCTCTGCGGCGATAAAGTCAGGCTTGAAGCCGTCCGGTATCTTGATGCGCGGGCTCGCGAGGCTGTTCGTCACAAAAATAAGCGGCATCGAAAACGACTTTTGTCGGCCTTCCAGATCCTCGCCCACGCAATCAAAGCGAAACGGCTGACCCGCCACGCAGGGCCAGAACATGAGCCGGTTATTAAACTTTTCTATGGTGCTCGGCGCTGAGCTGGGCGAGTCGAGATCCGGCGTGACGGTGGTGAGAATGCGTACCTTGGTGAACGAAAACTGGTTGTGCAGCAGGCGGCCATCCGGGTCGGTGAGGCCGGGCTCCACGTAGCTGCGCTCGTGTTCGCGCACGACCAGAAAAAGCCGCTGGCGCAGGTAGGCGCCGTTTCCGGTAATCGGAGCGGTGCCGTTTTGGCCGTTGTGAAATTTGCGTTCGGTGACCTTGACCAGCGACACGCGGTGACCCAGGCAGCACAGCACGCCCCGGTAGACAACACGCACGTAATGGTCGCGGCCCATGGTGGCGTGGTTGACCCATTCTTCGACGTCAAGACCGGGCGGCTCCCAGGCGCCGCGTGCATTCAGCCAGCCTCCGAGAGAGCTCAACATCAGGCGGTCGGCCTGCACCGGCTGGGGCACGTAAGCAGGCACACTGAAATTCGACGACAGATGAGCAATTTGATACCTGTCGCGGTCATCCATGGTGGCCATGAACGGGAAGTCTGACGGCAGGGGCAGATCGCCGCTGCCGGGAAAGTCGGACTTCATGGCCGTGCCGGTGTCGTCGGTGCGGGCCCAGACGGCGCGTACGGTGCGGTTGGCATCCGGCGGTGGGGCGGGCGGCACCCCACCATTCACCGGCAGCACCATGCGGCTGTGCCACATCTCGGTGCGCTGCGACACCGGTGAGGTGACCGGCTGCGCTGCATGCCGAAAGCGCTCGGCCGCGTGCGGAGCCAGCACCAGACGCCACGGCATTTCAATGGCGGTTTGTGTCGGTGTCGGGTTAGCGGGTTTGGGCTTGATACGGAAAACGTCGGGCGCGACCACCACGTCGTTAAATCGGTCTTTGAGCGTGTTGAACGCCACCCCGGTTAGCTGGCGTTGCAGCAAGCCATCGGTGCTTGCCAGTGAGAGGCTGGCAGGGGAACCGAGCAGGCGCACCTTCAGGCGCGCCACGCCGACCAGCTCGCGTGCAGTCAGGCGTTTCGCTTCAGCGACAGTGATGACGAGGTCCCTGGGTCGGCGCGGTGCAGACTGGCGCGGCAGCGCGTTGGCGGGCACGCTGGGCGTGAGCTGCTCACACGCGGCCAGCAGGCCTGCCAGCGTGTACGTCGCTTCAAAACCGGCGGGGACTTCAAAGGCAAGCCGTGACTCGTCGGCGATGCGCGCCAGCACTGGCGGCGGATCCACCCCGTCGTCGGTTGCGGTTTCGGCCGGGACGGTATGAGGATCCGCATCCACTTGTTCGTTCTCAGCGCTACTGCTGATGGGTGTGGCCGGCTGCGCCGCCTGAAAGAAGGCCTGCTCGCCGATGGACTGCGGCGGGAAATGCAGCACGATGAAGGCTTTGCCGCTGGCGTTGGGTCGCGCAAGCGGTGGCGGCCCGGCTATGACGGTCATGTTGACCAGCTCAATCCGCAGCGCCACCAGATCGTCGGCTCGCACGACCGGCTTGCCGCGGCGCGCGCCATCAAACAGGCTGGTGGTATGGCTGGGTGCGAGGGGAAAAGGCCGGGGAAACGGCGTGACGTCAATGGGCGCACGACCCACCGCTTTGGGCGATGTAAGCACTGGCGACCTGCGCCTCCTGGCCGGTTCGACAGCGGCGACCGGAATGACGACGTTGCGCGGCAGTCTGGTAACCATGTCGAACCCCTCGTGAAGACCGTTGTTATTGGTCTGCTCGCGGGACTGCCGCCATTTGAAGGGCGCAGTCGGCGGGCAGCATTGCCACTGACGGTACGACTGGCGCGGCGTATAAAGTCAAAAGCGATTGTGACGATAGGTAACTGATACCCAACACCATGGCAGTCAACTGCCGGCGAACCAAGACTTTGCAACGCTGTGTTTACAGTTGTGGGGTCGTAGTCACAAAAAGTTGCCAAACAGGCCGCTTGGAACCTGGTGTTTCAGCTGCGGTCCAATAAGCGCCTCGCAAAATTAATAAACGCGCAGAAGCGTCAGCCGCTGCGCGTTAACCCAGAAAGGCTTGGTGGTTCAGACTGTGGAAGATCGTTGCCCGGCTGCGCGGTTGGTGGCTGCTCGCCGCCGCTCCAGGAAAGCCTGCAGCTCGCCGACCACGCCCTTGCGGAAGGCCAGCACGCACAGCACGAAGATGACGCCGATGATCACGGTGACCCACGAGCCGACCTTGTCGGCCAGCAGGTTCTGCAGCGAGATCACGATGCCGGCGCCAAACACTGGCCCGAAGAACGTGCCGACGCCACCGAGCAGCGTCATCAAGATCACCTCGCCCGACATCGACCAGTGAACGTCGGTCAGCGTGGCAAACCCCATCACCAGTGTCTTTAGCGAACCGGCCAGTCCGGCGAGCGTGCTAGAGAGCACAAAGGCCAGCAGCTTGTAGCGGTCCACGTGGTAGCCCAGCGAGATGGCGCGGGGCTCGTTTTCGCGAATCATTTTCAGCACCTGGCCAAACGGTGAATTGACGATGCGTGCGATCAATAGAAAGCACAGCACGAACACCGCGACCACGAAGTAGTACATCGTGGTGTCGGAAGCCAGCGGCAACAGCCCGAACAGGTTGCCGCGCGGCACGCCCTGCAGGCCGTCTTCGCCGCCGGTGAATGGCGCCTGCAAACAGACAAAATAAATCATCTGCGCAATCGCCAGCGTGATCATCGCGAAGTAAATACCCTGGCGGCGAATCGCGACGGCGCCGACGACAAGACCGATCAGCCCGGCGCCGACAGCGCCCGCCAGAATCGCCAGCTCTGGCGTCCAGCTGAGCGACTTGACCAGATAACCGGTGATGTATGCGGCCGAGCCAAAAAACGCCGCATGGCCAAACGACAGCAGACCGGTAAAACCCAGCAGCAAATTGAAGGCACAGGCGAATAGCGCGAAGCAGAGCAGCTTCATCACGAACACCGGGTACAGGCCAAGCATGGGCGCGAGCAGCGCCAGCGCCAGCAGCGCGATGTAGGTGATGCGGATGAGTTTGGCGGCTGGGGTCATAGCGGGTTTGTTCGAAACGTTGGCCATGTTCAAACTTCCTTACCAAACAAGCCGGCCGGTCTGACCATCAAGACCAGCACCATCACCACAAACACCACAATGCTCGACGCTTCGGGGTAGAACACACGCGTCATGCCCTCAACCAGGCCCAGCCCCAGGCCGGTAATCACCGAGCCCAGAATCGAGCCCATGCCGCCGATGACCACCACCGCAAAAACGATGATGATGAGGTTCGATCCCATCAGTGGATTGACCTGAATAATCGGTGCGGCCAGCACGCCGGCCAGCGCTGCTAGTGCGGCGCCCGCGCCGTAGGTCAGCATCACCATCATCGGCACATTGATGCCAAACGCCTGCACCAGCGGCGCGTTTTCGGTGCCGGCCCGCAGGTAGGCACCCAGGCGCGTGCGCTCGATCAGGTACCAGGTGCCCAGGCACACCACCAGTGACGCCACCACCACCCAGGCGCGGTAATTGGGCAGCACCATGAAGCCGAGGTTGGTGGCGCCCGACAGCAGTTCGGGCACCGGGTAGCTCTGACCCGACACGCCATACAACTCGCGGAAAATTCCCTCTGCGATCAGCGTCAGGCCGAAGGTCAGCAACAGGCCGTAAATCTCGTCGAGCTTGTAGAGGTGCCTGAGAAATAGCCGCTCGATCACCACGCCAATAACGCCGACGACCAGGGGTGCCAGGATCAGTGCAGCCCAATAGTTGATGCCCAACTGGTCGAGCATGATCCACGCCGCAAACGCGCCCAGCATATAGAGCGCGCCATGCGCAAAATTCACAATGCCCAGCAAGCCGAATATCACCGCCAGCCCGAGGCTGAGCAGTGCGTAGAAGGCGCCGTTGACCAGGCCCAGCAGCAGCTGGCCCAGAAAGGCTTGAAGGGGAATGCCGAGGATTTCCATGAGCGCTCGATAAAAAATGACTGACCGCTTGCGCAGTCAGTCATGTGTCAATCAACTTACTTCTTAACCAGCGCGCATTTCGAGTCGGCAATCGCGGTGAAAGCCTGATCAC
>JANLYY010000255.1:0-2394 GCA_031365885.1 Polaromonas sp.
GATGGCGACCCACTTCACGCGCGGTGACAGCAGGCGATCCAGGTCTGACAGTTCCAGCGCCAGTGTGTCCGGATTCACTTCCCAGATTCGCACCACGGCGCCGGCCGTGGTCAAGCGCGTCCAGCCGCCGATATTGGCTTCATGGTCGCTGTTGGTGACAATGATCTCGTCACCCGGCCGGATGCCCGGTAGTAGCGCCTGCGTAAGCAAGAACATCAGTGACGTGGTGGATCCGCCCATCACCACTTCGTCGTCATGCGGTGCGTTGATCAGTTCGGCCACCGAGCGGCGCGCGTCAAGCACCTTCTCACCGGCCGCCTGTGATTCGGCGTAGCTGGCGCCCAGCTGCACGCTGCTGGTCAGCAGGTAGTCGCGCACCCGGTCGGCGACGCGGCGCAGCACCTGCGAGCCGCCGGCGTTGTCGAGATAAACACAGTCATCGCGCAGAGCCGGAAACTCGGCGCGTATCTGGGCAAGATCAAGCGGGGTCGAAAGCGGGGTCATAAGCAGTTCAGGTTAAAAAATAATAGCCAAATCGGCTTCAAGCCTAGGTAATACGTGCGCAATCAGCTATTAAAAACATAGCATACAACTTGTGCATGTCAAATCAGTGCTTGAAAATGGCCTGCAAAAACGCGCGGGTGCGCGGCTCTTGCGGCGCAGTAAAAAACGCCTCCGGCGGTGCCTGCTCCACGACCCGGCCGGCTTCCATGAAGATCACGCGGTTGGCAACGCGGCGGGCAAAACCCATCTCGTGGGTCACGATCACCATCGTCACGCCGCTGCGCGCCAGCGCCTGCATCACGTCCAGCACCTCGCCAACCATTTCGGGGTCGAGCGCCGACGTCGGCTCGTCGAACAGCAATACCTTGGGCTCCATTGCCAGTGCGCGGGCAATCGCGACGCGTTGCTGCTGGCCGCCCGAAAGTTGCCCCGGCAGCTTGTGCGCGTGCCCGGTCAGCCCGACTTTTTCCAGAAGGGCTTGCGCTCTGGCCTCGGCGGCAGCCTTGGGCATATGGCGTACCCGCAGCGGGCCAAGGGCCACATTGGCCAGCGCCGTCAGGTGCGGAAAGAGGTTGAAGTTCTGAAACACCATGCCGACTTCGGCGCGCACCCGCGCCAGACCCGGCCCACGCACCACTTTTTCGCCGTCAACCAGTACCTCGCCGCCCTGGTAGTCTTCCAGCAGATTGATGCAGCGGATCAGCGTCGATTTGCCCGAGCCCGACGGCCCGACCACTACGACCACCTCACCGGCAACCACGTCAAGGTCAATGCCGAGCAGGGCTTCAAAAGCACCATAGGACTTGCGCAGTCCGCGAATTTTTATCAGCGCTGTCATTCGTCAAACCCTAACGTATGGAAGCGCGGTGCCGCGCCTCAAAATAGCCGACCAGACGCACCAGCGGCAACAGCAGCAGCAGATACAAAAAGGCAGCACCGATCAGCGGCGTGGGGTTCGCGGCCAGCGCCTGTGCCTGCGTCGCCTGCTTGAGCAGATCGGGCATGGCGACGACAGAGGCCAGCGCAGTATCTTTCAGCACATTGATGCAGTTGCTGGTCAGCGGCGGCACGACGATGCGAAACGCCTGCGGAAGAATCACGTCGCGCATGCTGCTGAAAAACCCGAGCCCGATGGCGTCGGCCGCTTCGAACTGGCCTTTGGGCAGAGCCTCGATGCCAGCGCGGAAAATTTCGGCGGTGTAGGCACATGACACCAGCGAGAGAGCCGTCGCAGCGGCGGCGAAAGAGGTCAGCCGGATACCGACAAATGGAAGCGCGTAGTACACCAGTACCAGCAGCACCAGCAGCGGAATCGAGCGGAAGACGTCGATGTAGATGCGGGCCACCGCGCGCAGCGGTGCGATGCCATAAAGGCGAACCAGCGCCATCAGCAAGCCAGTGACCAGGCCCGCAATGATGCTGACGACACCCAGCAAAATTGTGATCCAGAGCCCTTCGAGCAGCAGCGGGAGGGCATCCCGGAACACCGGCCAATTGAAGAATGTGTTGATCAGATCCATCGGGAGGTAATGTGGCCAAAAAGGCTGTTTAGACGAATTCTCAAGCGTGTTTAAGGCCGGAAGCCCAGGTAATACGTGCGCAAGCAGCTATTAAAAAAATAGCAACTAGGCTAAATGACGTGAAGCTCAGTCGACTGGTAGCTCATCCACCAGGCAGGGGGAGCGCGTCCCCTGTGCGCTGGTTAAACAAGCCCGGAAAAAATTTTCAGAGCTTGGGCACGTCCATCACCTTCACACTCGACGAGGTGTCGGGCGGCGTGCTGCCGAACCATTTTTTATGCGTGGCCGAAACAAAGCCATCCTTTTTCATCGCGGTCAAAATTTCGTTGATCTTGCCGGCATCAGCAAAGGTTTTGGCGAACATGAACGA
>JANLYY010000275.1:0-6284 GCA_031365885.1 Polaromonas sp.
CCCGCCACCCCCGCCGCAAGCGGCAACCAGTGCGCCTACCAGTAATGCAACCAAAAGCGGGCGCGCCCCGGAACTGTTTTTCAATATTGTCATTTGCCGTCTTCTCCTGTGTTTGAAAGCAGGTGAAGTCTGAATGACGGCATCGCATGAGAACGTAGGCGTGCGCGCCGTGCAGCCGTAATGGGTCAACAGCTGCCGCCTTAAAACAACGACATGCGTGCGAAATGGCACACATGCAGCCGAACGCCGGTCAGACGCGCAGTGCAGCTTTGAGTTGTGCGCCGATCTCGGGCTTGTCCGCAAACGGATCGGTCGGGTTGCGCGCCTGCAAAATATCTTCCATCCGCGTCTGCACCGATTTGATGGCCTTTGGGTGGCTGTAAATGTAGAACTGGTTCTTGGCCATCGCGTCGAACACCAGTTGCGCCACGTCGGCCGCAGAGACCTTGCCGGAACCCACCGCCTTGCCGGTCATGGCCTGCTGGATCATCTGGCTTTTGGTCGGCTTTTCGCCGCGCATACCGGCCGGGCGGTTGCGGTGGCTCATGCTGATGCCGGTGGTAACAAAAAACGGGCACAACACGGAAGCGCTGATTTGGTCGGTGACCAGTTGCAGGTCCTGGTACAGCGTTTCGGTCAGTGACACCACCGCATGTTTGCTGACGTTGTAGACGCCCATATTGGGCGGGTTCAGCAGGCCGGCCATGCTGGCGGTGTTGACGATGTGACCCTGCCAGGCTGCATCTTTCGCCGCAGCGGCCAGCATCATTGGCGTGAAGATACGAACGCCGTGGGCCACGCCCATCACATTGACGCCAAGCACCCATTCCCAGTCGGCCACACTGTTTTCCCAGATCAGCCCGCCCGAGCCGACGCCTGCGTTGTTGAAGACCACATGCGGCGCGCCGAAACGCTCGAACACAGCGCTGCCCATGGCTTCCATCTGCGCGGCGTTGGACACGTCAAGTTTGAATGCCAGCACGTCAGCGCCAGCGGCTTTGATCTCGGCCGCAGCGGCATCGAGCGCGTCTTGCTGCACATCGACCAGCACCAGGTTCATGCCCAATTTGGCGCCGATGCGCGCGCATTCGAGGCCAAAGCCCGAGCCCGCGCCGGTGAGAACGGCGGTTTTGTTTTTGAAATCAGTGATCATGTTGAGGGTCCTTGGTGAAAAAATTATTGGGGGCGCAGCATCTCGATATGAGCAATGCCGTCTTCGATATACGGCTCACCGGTTGGCACAAATCCGTGTTGCCGGTAAAAATTTTCCAGCCGCGCCTGGGCGCCTATGCGTATCGCCTGCGGCCCCCATTGCTGCGCGACGCTGGCAACAGCGCGGCGCAGCAGCAGATGCCCTGCGCCGGTTCCACGCAGCGTGCTGCGTGTGACGAGACGGCCGATGCTGGCCTCGTTGAACTTCACGCCGGCCGCAAAACACCGCGCGTAGGCGACCGGTTGGCCGCCAGCCGTGCCCAGCAAATGCATGGCTTCAGAGTCAGCGCCATCCATGTCCTGAAAAACGCAGGCCTGCTCAACCACGAAGACCTCGCTGCGAAGCTGGAGTAATTCATACAGCTCGGTCAGTGTCAGCGCGTCGAAGGCGGAAAATTTCCAGTCGATCTCACTCATGCGGCGGTCATTTCCTTCAGCACGTAGCCGATGCGCGGGAAATGAACATGCACCGTGCCGGCGCGTTCGTCTTCGCGGCGCAGCGTGTAGTGCATGCGGGTGGCCGCCACCAACTGGCCTTCGCTCGGCTCAAGGCCAAAACTTTCACTGGTGATAACTACACGGCTGCCCAGCGCAATGCCGTGCTCGTCCTGAAAAATATCGTCGGGCAAAGGCGCCGGGCTGGATGCCGCGGCCACCTCGATCGCCTCTTGCGCACTGTATTTTTCGAACGTGCCGTGACCGATGGCGTGAAGGCGGTCCATCCATTCCAGAACGGCCGGCGTCGCATTCAATATATCGGCCAGCACTGAAGTGCGGGTGCGCGTGAACCACAGCGGGTGGACCATTGCAAAGTCAGTGATACACGGAAAATCACCCAGCAGAAAAGGCACGTCGTCCAGCATGTCGGACAGGCGGCGCAGGTAGGACTTGTAGGCGGCAGCGGCATCGGCAAAGTGCATGCGCGGCACGCCGGTACGCATGGCTTTGCGATCATCCACAAACGCCTGGGCAGCCTGGGGTGGCGTGTGGTCGAACAGCTGCGCCAGGCCCTTGGGCTGCATGCTGTAGGCCATAGCGGTCCAGAACAGCGTGTTGTCAGCCCAGTGCGCCAGCGTGCGCGCCAGGCCCTTGCTCGGTTCCGGGTACAGCGTGGGGTGCGGCTGCAAATGTTCCAGCACGTCGCTGATCAAAGCGGTGTCGCAATAAATATCGCTGCCGATTTGCAGCACCGGCGTTTTGCGATAACCGCCGGTCAGCGCCACCAGGTCTGGTTTGGGCGCGATCGATGGAATCACCACCGACTTCCACGGCAGATTTTTATAGCCGAACATCAGACGGATTTTTTCGGAGAACGGTGAACTGGGGTAGTGGTGAAAAATCAGCGCGCTCATGGGGGTCTCCTCAACAGGATAGGTCGGGTCAGTAAATCCCATCACTGCGGCATGGCCCGGGCAATGATGCTTTCGAAATGCGTGTCGGCGGACAGCGTGCCAAAAGTGTGGCCCCAGTTGCCGGCCAGGCGTGACTCGCAAAACGCATCAAATACTTCCGCAGGCGCGCTTTGGCATAGCAAGGCGCCCTGCACTGCCAGCGCCACGTCTTGCGCCAACCGGCGGGCTTCTGATTCATTGGCCATGCCTTCGATGCGGGCGGGCAAGGCGGCGGTCATGCGGTCAAGCGCCGGGTGCGCGCTTTTGGCTGGTGCCAGTTCGTGCAGCAGCGCGGCCACGGCATCGCCTTTGCGCAGCGCGCGCAGCAAGTCAAGCGCCATGATGTTGCCGGCGCCTTCCCAGATCGAGTTGAGTGGCATCTCGCGGTAGATGCGCGCCATGACGCCTTCGCCGCCCGCTTCGACGTAGCCGTTACCGCCCAGGCATTCCATCGCTTCCTGCGCAAAATGGCTGCCACGTTTGCAAATCCAGAATTTGGCAATCGGCGTCAGCAGCCGCGCCATGGCCACCTCATGTGCCTCATATTTATGGTCAAAAGCTCTTGCAATCCTTATAGATATTGCGCAAGCAGCTTCACTTTCGATAGCAAGATCAGCCAGCACGTTACGCATCAGGGGCTGGTCGATGAGCAGTTTTCCGAAGGCCTTGCGCTGCGACGTATGGTTGAGCGTCAGGCTGAGCGCCTGCCGCATCAGGCCGCTGGTGCCGAGCGCGCAATCCAGCCGGGTCATGGTTCCCATCTCAAGAATCTGCGGCACGCCGCGGCCTTCTTCACCGACCAGCCAGGCCTCTGCGTTTTCGAATTCGACTTCGGCGCTGGCATTGGCCTTGTTGCCGAGCTTGTCTTTCAGGCGCTGGATGCGGATGGCGTTCAGGCTTTCGTCAGGCAGCACGCGCGGCAGAAAAAAGCAGCTCAGGCCGCTTTGGGTTTGCGCCAGCACCAGAAACGCGTCGCACATGGGCGCCGAAAAAAACCATTTGTGCCCGGTCAGCCGGTAGCGTTCGCCCCAATGGTCATTGCCCTCGCGCACAGCCTGCGTGGTATTGGCCCGCACGTCCGAGCCGCCCTGCTTTTCCGTCATGCCCATGCCCATGGTCAGGCCAGGTTTGTCGCTCCAAAGTTTGAGCGTTGGCTCATAGGCGCGGCTGGTGAGTTTCGGCCCCCAGTCGGCGTAGATGGCGCCATTGCTTTTGAGCGCCGGCGTCACCGCATAGGTCATCGAGATCGGACACAGCGTGGACCCCTCCAGCTCGGTAAAAAGCATGAATCCTGCCGCGCGTTCGACATGGGCGCAAGCGCTTCGATCAGACCACGGCGTGCCATGCAGGCCGGCGCTGGTTGCCAACGCCATCAACGCGTGATAACTGGGGTGAAACTCGACCTGATCGACGCGCCGGCCAAAACGGTCATGGCTGTGCAGCACAGGCGGATTTACGTTGGCCAGCCGCGCCTGCGCCTGCCTTTCAGCGCTGCCCAGTGTCGCACCCAGCGCAGCCAGGGCCGTCGTGTCCAGCCGCGGCGCGTTGAACTCCAGCACATCGCGCAGTGCCCGGTTCGATGTAAACAGGTTGTAGTCGACCAGCGCTTGCGGCTGGTTGAAGACTTCATGCGTGCTGTCCATGATTCGGCCTGGGTACCCGGAAAGGCGGGTATCAGTCGATCAGCTTGACGACCTGCTTGCCGAAGTTCTTGCCCTTGAGCAAGCCGAGAAAAGCCTCAGGCGTGGCCGCGATGCCCAGCGCCACCGACTCACGCGGCTTGAGCTTGCCGCTGCCGACCAGCATGCCGAGTTCTTTCAATGCCTCGGGCCAGATCTCGGGGTGCTCGGAGACGATGAAGCCCTGAATTTTTAGCCGGCTCATCAAAATCAGCGCCGGGTAGCTCATCGGCACCGGCTTGCCGTCATAGCCGGCGATCATCCCGCACAGCGCGATGCGGCCGAAGCCGTTCATTAGCGGCAGCACCGCGTCAAGCACCATGCCGCCAACGTTTTCGAAGTAGCCTTCAACGCCATTTGGGCAGACTTCCCGAAGCGCTTTTGTTAGCGAGGCTGCGTCCTTGTGCAGCTTGTAGTCGATGCAGGCGTCGAAACCCAATTCGTCAACCGCGTACTTGCACTTGTCCGGGCCACCAGCAATGCCCACCGCGCGGCAGCCGAGTGCCTTGGCCAGCGCGGCGAAAGCGCTGCCCACGGCACCAGTGGCCGCGCTGACGACCACCGTGTCGCCGACTTTCGGCGCGATGATTTTGTTCAGCCCATACCACGCAGTAACGCCCGGCATGCCTACCGCGCCGAGGTAATGCGACAGCGACACACGGGTTGTATCAACCTTGCGCAGTGCGCCCGGCTGCCCGGCATCGACCACGCTGTATTGCTGCCAGCCGCCCATGCCGACGACCTTGTCACCGACCGGGAATTTCGACGAACGGCTCTCGATGATTTCACCCACGGTGCCGCCCTGCATCACCTGGCCGAGCGGCTGCGGCACCGCGTAGCTCTTGCTTTCGTTCATACGGCCGCGCATGTAGGGGTCGAGGCTGAGGTAGTGGTGGCGCACCAGAACTTCGCCTTCCTTGAGCGGCGGCGTGTCGCTGCTGACGAGTTTGAAGTTACTGGCTTGTGCTTCGCCGGTGGGACGGTTATCGAGTAAAAACTGCTGGTTGATTGGCATGGAGGTCTTTCAGAAAATAAGGTCAACGGCCGGTTCGCCGGGAAAGTGTCATCAAACGAACTGCTATTAATGTTATAGCTTCCTACGCACGTAATACGTGGGCTAGAGGGCTATTTGTTCTTTTATTTCCGACAATCAAGCTTGGGTCGGCGCTAGTCAGTGGAAATTGACCCGGAAGGCGCGTTCAGGGCGTTGGAAGTCCTCAAACCTGTCGGCAGCCGCTTGACGTATTTGAATGTCCCTGTCGCGTGCGCGCAAGCCTTGCCCTGCACGTCGAACAGCGTGGCTTCGGTAAAAGCCAGCGTGGCGGTGCGATGCATCAGCCGCCCTTTGGCCGTCAGGCGGCTGCCGCCGCCGGGGGCCGGCTGCATGAAGCTGGTTTTCATCTCGATCGTCACGACGCCCATGTCTTTCTGCACACTGCGCGCAGCCGTTGCCATGGTCACGTCAAGCAGCGTCATGATCGCGCCGCCGTGCGTTACCGAAAAGGAATTGAGGTGTTCGGGCAGCGGTGTGTAGCCAATGGCCGATGCGCCGCCTTCGAACGCTTCAAGCGCAAAGCCAAGGTGCGTGACAAACGGGATTTCTGCGCCGAAATTCATGGTGAGTCGTCTTCAAGCGTCATCGGGCACATCGGCCGCCGCGCCGGGCCGCCCCAAGCAAGGCCAGCCCCTTCGGGGGGCAGAGAGCGACACGAAGTGCGCGAACGTGGGGCAACATTTTTAGCCACCAGCGACAACTGAAACGCCACCGTCTACGGCCATGTACTGCCCGGTGATGTGCTTGCCCGCATCAGACGCATACAGCACGCACAAGCCCTTCAAGTCTTCATCGTCACCGAGGCGCCCCAGCGGCGCGTGCGCTGGGCTGTGAATGGGGCGCCTACAACATCACCGTCAACGCAATTTGCCCAGGCTTTTTCCCCAGCAGAATGACCATGGGCACGCTCAAAGCCCTGGGCGACGAAAAGCTGGCGGCGCATGCGCC
>JANLYY010000014.1:0-5208 GCA_031365885.1 Polaromonas sp.
GCCGCTCCATATTTTGTAGCAGCGTCGTGCTGACGAGCGGCTCGCCTTCGGCAGCGAAGGCGGGTATGTTGAGTCGGCTGGCGTGGTGGGGTGAGGGCATGTTCGCAGTGTAAGAGAATCGAGGCATGACACCTTCGATCAAGCGCACCCTGGTGCTGGGCTCCACCTCACGCTACCGCGGCGAGTTGCTGCAGCGGCTGCGAATTCCCTTTGAAGTCCACGCGCCTGAAGTCGACGAAACGCCCCGGCTAGACGAAACGCCAGCCCCTTTGGCGGTTCGTCTGGCGCTGGAAAAAGCCCGCGCCGTGGCCCGCCACTGCCCTTCGGCCGTGGTGATAGGCGCGGATCAGGTCGCCGACCTGAACGGCCTGTCGCTGGGCAAACCTGGCAACCATGCGCGCGCCACTGGGCAGCTGCGCCAGATGCGCGGAAAGACGGTGATTTTTCAGACTGCCGTCGCAGTCGTGTGCGTTGACACCGGTTTCGAGCAGGGCAGCCTGGCGGCTGTGCGGGTGAAGTTTCGCGATCTGTCGGACGATGAGATTGAAAACTACCTGCTGGCAGAGCAGCCGTACGACTGCGCGGGCAGCGCCAAAAGTGAAGGTCTGGGCATTGCGCTGCTGGAATCGATAGACAGTGACGACCCGACGGCATTGATCGGTCTGCCGCTGATTCGGACCTGCGCCCTGCTTCGGGCCGCCGGCATCACCCTGCTTTCTGGCGCAGTGACCGCATGAGCGCGGCCCCGAATGGCAGGCTGTACCTGGTTCCCGCGCCGCTTGATTTCGGTTGCGACCATCTGGCGCCGCTTCAGGATGTAATGCCGCTGGCAACGATTGAAATGGCGGCCCGATTGCAGCACTGGATCTGCGAAAACGCCAAAAGCACCCGCGCCTATTTAAAACGTGTTGGCGAGCTGCAGCCCCTGAAGAATCAGCTTCAGGCGCTACACATTCAGGAGCTGCCGCGTGAGGTTCACAAGAAGGGTGATCACAGCGGCAACTTCGACGCCCGGCCGCTGCTGGCAGCTGCGTTGCAAGGCAAGGACATCGGCCTGGTCAGCGAAGCCGGCATGCCCGCGATTGCCGACCCGGGTTCGTCCGTGGTGCGTGCGGCGCATGACCTGGGCCTGCAGGTGGTGCCGCTGACGGGACCGATGTCGCTGATGCTGGCGCTGGCGGCCAGCGGCCTCAATGGGCAAAATTTTGCGTTTGTCGGCTACCTGCCGCAAGACCCGGCCGGACGCGCCCAGCGCATCCGCGAACTGGAGTCACTGGCGCTGAAAACCAGCCAGAGCCAGATCTTTATCGAAACGCCTTACCGCAACGCCGCCCTGCTGCAAGCGTTGCTGCAAACGCTACAGGGCAACACCCGACTGGCGCTGAGCAGCGGCCTGACTCTCGATACGGCATGGAATTTCAGCGCGCAGGCAATCAGCTGGAAGAAAAACAAGCCGGCTGCTCCGCTGAATCTGCCGACGGTTTTTTGCATCGGGCGATGAAAATACTTGGACATCCAACGCTAAGGCGCAAAGATGCAAAGAACACAACGGGCCGATAAAGTAAATTCAAATACTCTGCGGCCTTTGCGACTTAGCGCCTTTACGTTGGAAACTTCCGCAGCAGCATCAGCGAAGCGCTGGAATCGCCTTGACAGCCTTCATCGCGCCCTCGCCCATTGACGCGCCAAATTTTTTCGCCAGTCGCTCGGCCACGTTGTCGCGCCGGGTGTAGTCGATGATTTCTTCCGCCTTGACGACTTCGCGGGCGACATACTCCAGGTTGCCGAGCTGGTCAGCCAGACCGAGTTCCACAGCCTGCTGCCCGCTCCAGAACAGGCCACTGAACATGTCGGGGGTTTCTTTCAGGCGCTGGCCGCGCCCGTTTTTCACCACCGTGATGAACTGCTGATGAATCTGGTTCAGCATGGTTTGTGCGAAGGCGCGCTGCTTGTCGCTTTGGGCGCTGAACGGGTCGAGAAAACCCTTGTTTTCACCGGCCGTCAGCAGGCGGCGTTCCACGCCCAATTTGTCCATCAGGCCGGTAAAGCCGAAGCCGTCCATCAGCACGCCGATGCTGCCGACGATGCTGGCCTTGTCGACGTAAATCTTGTCGGCTGAGACGGCAATGTAATACGCCGCCGAGGCGCAGGTTTCACCGACCACCGCATACACCGGCTTCTTGTGTTTGGCTTTCAGTCGCAAAATTTCGTCGTTCATCATGCCGGCCTGCACCGGGCTGCCGCCGGGCGAGTTAATCAGCAGCACCACCGCCTTGGCGCCGTCGTCTTCGAACGCGGCCTTCAGCGCCGCATTGACAAACTCGGCACTGGCGTCGGCGCCATCGGCAATCTCGCCCTTGATTTCAACCACGGCGGTGTGGGGAACCGTCGCATCACTGGTCGGCGTACCGCGGTGCAAGGCCAGCCACACCAGTGCAATGAAAAACACCAGCCAGGCCAGACGCACAAAGGTCTTCCAGCGCCGTGAAGCCTTTTGTTCATTGAGCGACGCAAACGCCAGCTTCTCCAGCGTTGCGCGCTCCCAGCCAGGCGTTGCCGTCGCACTTCGTTCAGCCGCTGTACTCGCTATCAATTCAGGAGCTGCTTGCGCACGTTCTTGTTGGGCTGGAGGCCCATTTGACTCAAATTCGGGTTCACGGGGGGCGCTGGGGGACGGGTCTGGATTGCCGGGGCGGTTTGAATCGTTCATGTTCAATAGTTTAGAGAAATTAAAGAAGTCCTAAAACTCCACTGGTTTGAGGTTGTATGCAGATTGCCAGTAAACGATGCCGCTGCTTTCCAGCAGCCCGATCTTGACCAGCCCACCCCGACACGGCCCGCCAGCGCACTGGCCGGTGTCGGGTCGATAAGCCGCGCCGTGGCTGGCGCACAGCAACCACTGCCCGCTGTCGTCAAACACCTGGTTGGGCTGCCAGTCGAGCTCCATCGCCACATGGCTGCAGCGGTTCAGGTAGGCATGCGGCTGACCCTGGAAGCGGACGGCGAAAGCCCGGCAGGTCTGCCCGGCGTAGTTGACATCGAATGGCACAGCCTGAGCGCCTTCGACCAGATCGCGGTCATGGCAGAGCGGCAGCAAATCATTCATGGAAATTTTTTGCGCGGCAGTTACGCGTTATGAAGCAGCCAATCGTGCAAGCCCTGCACGGAATGCGCCACATGGCGCGGCCGCAGCGCGACAAACGATTCCGGTTCATGCGCGCCGTAGCTCACGCCTACGCTGGGGCAGGCGGCATTCAGCGCCATCTGCAGGTCATGCGTGGTGTCGCCGATCATCAGCACGCGCTGCGGCGGCACGCCGAACTGGGCCATCAGCTGATGCAGCATCAGCGGGTCGGGTTTGCCGGCGGTCTCATCGGCGGTGCGCGAGCCGTCGAAAACGCCCTGGAGTTCGACGTTTTTCAAGGCTTCGTCCAGGCCGTGGCGCGATTTTCCAGTGGCCACGGCCAGTAAATGACCGCGCTTCTTCAACGCGTCAAGCAGAGGCAAAACGCCATAAAAAAGCGCCAGATCGTCGGCGTGCAGCCCGTAGTGGTGGCGGTAGCGCGCGCCGAGTTCCGGGTACTTTTCTTTCGGCACATCAGGGGCTGCATGCGCCAATGCCTGCATCAGGCCCAGGCCGATGACGTAAGCAGCGGCTTCGTCGCTGGGACGCTTGCCGCCCACATCAACCACAGCCGCTTGAATGCAGCGCACGATGATCTGGGTCGAGTCGAAAAGCGTCCCGTCCCAGTCGAAGGCAATCAGATCAAAATTTCGCGATTCCATGGGCTTGTTCATGAGGGTATTGTCGCCGCGCCGTCGCTCGACTCGGAGCTGAGGTTATTCGCCACGCGCTGGCAGAAACTGCTGCAGTTCCGCCGGCAAGGCGGCTTCGAGCGCAATCGCCTTGCGGGTCTTCGGATGGTTGAACTTCAGACTCCAGGCATGCAAAAACATGCGTTTGAGCGCCGGGCCGCCGTCCACCGATTTCTGCAGCGCCCGGTTCAACTCAAAGTCACCGTATTTGTCGTCACCCGCAATCGGATGCCCCTCACCGGCCAGATGTACGCGGATCTGGTGCGTGCGTCCGGTTTTGATGGTGACTTCCAGCAAAGTGAATGCCGTGCCAGGCGCGGCCGGGCTGGGCGGAATCGCCGCCTTCACCTTGACCAGCGTGACCGAACGCATGCCATCGGGGTGGTCGTTGGCCACGACTTTCACGCGTCGCTCGCCGTTCTCAAGCAGGTACTTGTGCAACGCCTTGTCAATCACGCGCTGATTCGCCGCCCAGGTGCCACTGACTAAGGCCAGATACACCTTGTCGGTCTCACGTTCACGAAACTGTTCCTGCAGCAGCTTTAATGCCATGCGGCGCTTGGCGATCAGCAGCACGCCGCTGGTGTCGCGGTCCAGCCGGTGTACCAGTTCCAGAAAATCAGCCTGCGGCCGCGCCATGCGCAGCTGCTCGATCACGCCAAAACTGACGCCGCTGCCGCCATGCACCGCCACGCCGGCCGGTTTGTCGATGGCCAGCAAAAAATCGTCTTCAAAAAGAACCGGGAACTCGGCCGGCGGCGCGTAACCGCCCGCGGTCGAACTGGCGCCGTGGCGAGCTACCTCTTCTGCCATCGCCAGCGCTTTCTGGTCCGCCCGACCAGATATTCGTACCGGCGGCAGGCGCACGACATCGCCAGCTTTCACCCGCGTGTCGGCCTGCGCCCTGCCCTTGTTCACGCGCACTTCGCCGCTGCGAATGATGCGGTAGACGTGGGTTTTTGGCACGCCCTTGAGCTGCCTGATCAGAAAGTTGTCGAGCCGCTGGCCGGCGTAGTCTTCATCAACGGTGACCAGCGTGGCCTGGGGCAGCACGGTGGGTGCGTCGATCGTGCGGGCCGGGTTGGGCGACTTCTCTGGCGTCGCCGACCGACTGACTGTGAGGTGGGTTTTAGGGCTGGTGGCGGGTGCCGCCGGGGGCCTGGAACTCGTGCCAAATGGTCGCTGTGATGGCGTTCCCATGCGCTTGCCGGGTGCTTTGGCTTTGCCAGAAGCTACCCCTATAATGTGTTTCACTAGCGATGCACTGTAAGTGGTTGATTTGTCTGGATTTTAGTCCACACCGATCCAAAACCCCTTAAAACGGCCCAGTGCGGCCTCGCTGGAAGGTCGATGCCTTGCCGGCGGTCAACTGCAAGCGACGGGTGCCAGGCA
>JANLYY010000098.1:0-19900 GCA_031365885.1 Polaromonas sp.
AAACCGCAGAATTCCGGCACGCAGCAACTGCTGGGCTACCAGCTGCAGATCGAGCCACCACCGGCGCTGCTGCGCGAGCAACTCGATGTGTATGGCAATACGCGTGCGTCGTTTTCTTATCAGTCGGCGCATGACCAGCTGACGGTGGTGGCCGACAGCATTGTCAGCACCACGCCTGACCCGCTGGCGCGGGACGTGCCCTCCGCGCCGCAGCTCATCGCGCCGTGGGAACAGGTACGAGAACGATTTCGCTACCGCGCGGACGCCCCCTATGACAGCGCAGCCGAATTTTTGTTCACGTCGCCTTACGTGCCGCAGGCCGACGCCTTCACCGAATTCGCTCAGGCGAGCTTCACGCCAGGGCGTCCGCTGCTCGATGCCGCCGATGCGCTGATGACGCAGATCTACACCCGCATGACTTACGAGAGCGAAAGCACCGAAGTCAATACGCCGGCACTCGACGCCCTCAACCAAGGCAAAGGCGTGTGCCAGGATTTCGCCCACATCATGGTCGCCTGCTGCCGCGCCATGGGCCTGCCAGCGCGCTATGTCAGCGGCTACATGTTGACGACACCGCCACCCGGCCAGCCGCGCCTGATCGGCAGCGACGCCTCGCATGCCTGGGCGTCGGTCTACTTCCCCGGCGAGGACGCGCAACGCGGCTGCTGGCTGGACTTCGACCCGACCAACAACCGCGCGCCGGGCGAAGACTATGTGACGCTGGCCACCGGGCGAGATTTCCTCGACGTCTCACCGATGCGCGGCGTGATTCGCGGCGGCAGCCGGCACACGCTGCGGGTGGCTGTGACGGTTGAGCCGCTGGATCCGGTCGATTCCGTAGCGTCCGGGCAGGCTGCCTGAGAGCTATCAGGAAGGCCATCATGAAGGCATAAGGCCTGCGCCCAGACGCCAAGATAAACTGAAGTTCCTGTTTACGTCGCTATTGGTTTTATAGCTTCTTACGCACGTATTACCTGGGCTACAGGCCTTTTTCATCAATATTCCGGCTTGATGAACCGGTTTTTCATCGTCTCGAACCTCAACCCTACCGCAAGGAGAACCCCATGACCACCCGCACTCAAACCATCCTCGACAAACTCAAAGCCTTGAACATCACGCTGCCCGAAGTCGCCACGCCGGCAGCGGCTTATCTGCCGTTTGTCCAGACCGGAAAACTGGTTTTCATCAGCGGCCACATCGCCAAAAAAGACGGCAAGGCCTGGGTCGGTCAGCTGGGAAAAAACATGACGACCGAAGAAGGCAAGGCCGCCGCCCGCGCCATCGCCATCGACCTGATGGGCACACTGCAGGCCGCCGCCCGTGAACTGGGCCAGGTCAAACGTATCGTCAAGTTGATGAGCCTGGTCAACTCGACTGGCGACTACACCGAGCAGCACCTGGTGACCAACGGCGCCAGCGAACTGTTCGGCGAAGTGTTCGGCGATGCCGGCAAACACGCCCGTAGTGCATTCGGCGTGGCGCAGATTCCGATGGGTGCGAGCGTTGAAATCGAGAAGGTTGCGGAGCTGATTTAGACGAGGCCATGGTCAGCGCAAAGGTCGCCACCATTCCCCAAATATCGACGCGGCCGCGTGGCAGTTCGCTACAACTTTAATAGCTGCTTGCGCACGTAGTACTTGGGCTAGAAGCCAATTTCATCACTCAACCCGGCAAATCCCGGTTGGCTTGAAGCCCAGATCAGCGGCCTTGCCTTTGCGGGCGCGCGCGCCGCGTGCGTTGTTCAAACTGCGGATTTCCAGCGTTTCTTCGCGCAGCTTGCCGCCGCGCCCTATGCCTTCGATCCTCACGCTGCGGGTGTAGGGTGCGGCGCCGGCCAGCGTGTCTTTGGCGTCAAGGTCGATCAGCACCAGACCGCGACCACCGGCAGCCTGTGTCTTCAGCTCGCCGATTTCAAACGTCAGGATGCGGCCGTTGGTCGAAGCACAGGCGACGTGCGTGGCGGCGGCCAGCGGCAGCGCGCCTGACGTGCCGGAAACATGCGATGGCTTGCAAACCGCTTCGCCATCGCCCAGGCTGATGAACACCTTGCCGGCTTTCAGGCGCGTCGTCATGTTTTCAACCGTGGCCAGAAAGCCATAGCCACCGCTGCCGCTGAGCAGCAGCGTGGCGCTGGCCGGGCCGGCGAAGTAATGCACCAGCTGCGTGCCTGATTCAAGGTCGATCATCGTCGTCAGCGGCTGGCCGTCGCCGCGCGCGCCGGGCATGGCCGCCACCGGCACCGAATAAATCCGGCCGCGTGAGCCAAATGCCAGCACCGTATCGACCGTGCGGCATTCAAACGTGGCATACAGCGCGTCGCCGGACTTGAAGGCAAAGCTGGCCGCATCGTGGCCGTGGCCGCTGCGCGCGCGCACCCAGCCGCGGGCGCTGATCACCACAGTCACCGCCTCATCTAGCACCTTGACTTCGAGCACGGCTTTTTTCCCGGCCTGAATCAAGGTGCGCCGGGCATCGGCAAACTGCTTCGCATCGGCTTCAATTTCCTTGATCAGCAAGCGGCGCAGGGCGGCCGGGCTGCCGAGGATTTCTTCCAGTTTTCCCTGCTCTTCGCGCAGAGATTTCAACTCCTGCTCGATCTTGATGGCCTCCAGCCGGGCCAGTTGACGCAGGCGAATCTCGAGAATGTCTTCGGCCTGCCTGTCACTCAGCGTGAAGCGGTCAATCAGCGCTGCCTTGGGCTCGTCCGAGCGGCGAATGATGGCGATGACTTCGTCGATATTGAGCAGCACCAGCTGCCGGCCTTCCAAGATATGGATGCGGTCCAGCACCTTGCCCAAGCGGTGCTGCGAGCGCCGCTGCACGGTCGTCTGGCGGAACTCGATCCATTCGAGCAGCATTTGCCGCAGCGACTTTTGTGTCGGCCGGCCGTCGAGCCCGACCATCGTCAGATTGATCGACGACGAGCTTTCCAGGCTGGTGTGCGCCAGCAGCGTGTTGATCAGCTCGGCCTGCTCGATGCGGCTGGTTTTGGGTTCGAACACCAGACGCACGGCAGCGTCCTTGCTGGATTCGTCGCGCACCACGTCGAGCACCGCCAGCACCGACTGCTTGAGCTGCACCTGGTCCTGGCTCAGCGCCTTTTTGCCAACCTTGATCTTGGGGTTGGTGATCTCTTCGATTTCTTCCAGCACTTTTTGCGTGCTGACACCGGGCGGTAACTCCTGCACCACCAGTTGCCACTGGCCGCGCGCCAGGTCTTCGATCTTCCAGCGTGCGCGCACCTTGAGCGAACCCCTGCCCGTGCTGTAGGCCGCTGCGATATCAGCTGCGCTTGAAATAATCTGCCCGCCACCGCAGTAGTCAGGCCCGGAAATCAGCGTGTAGAGTACTTCGTCGCAAAGCTTGGGCGTCTTGATCAATGCCACGCAGGCGTCGGCAATTTCGCGCAGGTTGTGGCTCGGGATTTCAGTGGCCAGCCCGACGGCGATGCCGCTGGCGCCATTGAGCAGCGTGAACGGCAGCCGTGCCGGCAACTGCCTGGGCTCCTCAAAGGAGCCGTCGTAGTTGGGAATGAAATCGACCGTGCCTTCGTCGAGCTCGTCCAGCAGCAGCGTGGTGATGCGCGACAGGCGGGCCTCGGTGTAACGCATGGCGGCGGCGCCATCGCCATCGCGCGAGCCGAAGTTGCCCTGGCCGTCGACCAGTGGATAACGCTGGCTGAAGTCCTGCGCCATGCGCACCATCGCATCGTAGGCCGCCTGGTCGCCGTGAGGATGGTACTTGCCCAGCACATCGCCAACGACACGCGCGCTCTTGACTGGCTTGGCACCGGTAGCTCCGTTGGCGCCGCCAAAGCCGAGCCCCATGCGCGCCATGCTGTACAAGATGCGCCGCTGCACCGGTTTCTGGCCGTCGCAGACATCGGGCAATGCCCGGCCCTTGACCACGCTCAGTGCGTATTCAAGGTAGGCGCGCTGGGCGTAAGCCGCCAGCGAATCCTGATCGGGCGATTCAGGGTTTTGCGCTGGGGCGTCGGGGGTGAATAAATCCATGGGAAATGTGGCGATACAGACGATTAAAACAAAGAGAAGAGCAGCTCAGCACGGAACAGTCTAAAGCAGCAGGTGGGGTCAATAAACTGACTCGATCTTTAGATCGGCAGGCAGCGTGAGTTCACGGCCAGCAACAAACAGGATGCTGCGCGTGCGGTGGCTGTGCGGCCATTCGGCAAACTGGGTGGCCAGCTCATCGAGCCAGATTTGCGTCGCGGGCAGAGGCATGGGCCGACTCAGTTTGAGTTTGCTTACCAGCACCCGGAAATGAAACTCGACACCACTGAGCAAAGGGCTGTCGATGCGCAAACCCGTCACCACCAGCCGCGTCGCCAGCGCGGTGATGTCCTGGTCACTGGTCAGACCCTGGGCAACGACGGCAAAGCGACCACCGCCGGTGCGCGCGGCCAGGTCATCGTCGCTAATGGCGCGGCGCAGTCGCAAGGCGGCTTCGAGCAACAGCTTTTCGCTGAATTCAGCGCCCAGCTGGTTCAGCAGGCCCTGCCAGTTTTTCACTTCAATTAAAAACAGAGCGCTGTTGGTGCTGCTCTGGTGCGCTCGGGACATCACCCGCATGACGCGTTCGACCAGCACGCTGTGGGTCGCCAGTCCCGTCAACGGATCAATAGTTTCGGCTGCAGCGCTGCGCAAGCGGCTTTCGTTGAGCAGGCGGCTGCGCCACACCAAGGCGAGGTAAACCGGGGGCACCTGCAGTAGCAGCATCAGCACCAACGGCCAATGCGGCTGGCTCGCCTGGAGCAGCCCCAGCAAAAACAGGCAGGACACAGCCAGTCCAGCCGTATGCCCGGCCAGCACCCACCACTTCCATGGACCGGCGGTGTGCCATGACTTCGCCACCAGATAAATTGCAAAACCAGACAGCAGCAGGAACCAGACCCCACTGGCAGCGCGCGCCAGCAAGCCCTCGGTGGCCATCCGGGCGTCGCCATCGAATACGTGCAGCCCAACCATCACCGCCGACAAAAGCACCACAAGACCCAGGCCCACGCGAGCCAGCAAGGTGGTCCGGCGGTTTTTAAGCAGCCACAACAGAAAGCCAGACAGCAGCGCTGGCCCGGCAATCAGCAAGACCTGAATGATCTGCGTCTCGGTAGGAAGCCAAAGCACGAGGGTGCGCGAGGCGGCGACGATCAACGCCAGATAGCCCGCGAGCGCCAACAGCGTGCGTTCCTCATAAGCGTAGGCGACGATAAGACTCAGCGCCAACACCAGCCCGAGCACACCCACCGCCACACCCAGGGCAAAAAAGCCCTGATCAAAAAACAGTGGCATGGTGTCTAGTCTTGCCCGGTCCAGGGCCTGAGTAGCGCAGCAGGCGGCGAACCGGCGGTAGAAGGCAGGTTGCCCCGGCCGACACCGGCGCCTGACATTTCCACCCGTACCCGACCCGGAGCCACGCCGTTTGCAACGGGCGGAGCTTTTGCGGATGGCGGCTTTAAAACGCCGTAGAGCTGCATGACAGTCTTGACATAATTTTTGGTTTCCGGGTAATTGGGAATTTTATTGCCAGCGCGTTGCACCGCGCCTTCACCGGCGTTGTAGGCTGCCAGCGCCAGTTCAATTTGCCCCGGAAACATTTTGATCAAATCACTCAAATAACTGGCGCCCGCCCGAATGTTGACGACCGGGTCGGTCAGCTTCTTTTCGATCGAGGCGTTTTTGCCTGCCTTCACCCCATAGCGCGCGGCTGTCGGCGGGATCAACTGCATCAGGCCCACAGCGCCTTTGGGCGAAACCGCACGGCTGTCGAAACCTGATTCTGTGGCGATCAGGGCTTGCAGCAAGGCGTAGTCAATGCCGTGCTTTGTCGATGCCTCCTGCAGCAGATGCTGAACCGATTTGTAGCTGGGCAAGCCTTCAAAATAAACCAGCATGCGCGGAGCGGGCGGTGGCAGAGCAACTGCAATCTCATCGGGGGCGTTTGCGCCTGCTGCCGGATGGTTGAAAGGCTGCACGCGGTAAGGCTCCGGCTCGCTTTGCTCACGAAGAAATACTTCATAGCGTTCATCGACCTGGAAGGACGAAAAATGCGGTGTTCCCTTGTCGTCGATATAGCCCCAGATGTCAGCGCGCACCGGCAAAGCTGAACAGCTGAGCAGACCCAGCAATGCCATCGTAGCGGCAAGCCGAGCCGACGCAAAACGGTGTGCGGGCCGTCCAGATGAGAGCGTCGATGTCGCGCCAGAGTTCATCAGATGTCGATCTCCACAGCATCTCCATGCAGTTCCATCAATTCGCGGCGGGCCGCCGCCTCGCCCTTGCCCATCAGCTTCGTGATCAGGCTTTCAGTTTGCACAAAGCCCTGACTTCCCAGATGAACCGGCAGCAAACGCCGTGTGTCTGGATTCAGCGTGGTGTCCCACAACTGTTCGGCACTCATCTCACCAAGGCCCTTGAAGCGGCTGATGCTCCAGCCGCCTTCCTTCACGCCATCCTTGCGCAGTTTGTCAAGAATGGCTGTCAGCTCACCTTCATCCAGCGCGTAAGATTTTGACGCCGGTTTTTTACCCCGCGCTGGCGCATCCACACGATACAGCGGCGGACGCGCGACGTAAAGATTGCCTGACTCGATCAATTTGGGGAAATGCCGGAAAAAAAGCGTCAGCAACAAGACCTGAATATGCGAGCCGTCGACGTCGGCGTCGCTCAAAATGCACACCTTGCCATAGCGCAGGCCGCTCATGTCGGGCGTGTCGTTCGGGCCGTGCGGGTCGACGCCGATGGCCACCGCAATATCGTGAATCTCGTTGTTGGCGAACAGCCGGTCGCGCTCGACTTCCCAGGTGTTCAGCACCTTGCCGCGCAAAGGCAAGATGGCCTGGCTTTGCTTATCGCGCCCCATTTTGGCGCTGCCGCCGGCTGAATCGCCCTCGACCAGAAACACTTCGTTGTTTGCCAGGTCTTTGGATTCGCAATCGGTGAGTTTGCCAGGCAGCACCGCCACGCCGGAGCCTTTGCGCTTTTCGACCTTCTGGCCGGCTTTCTGGCGCGTTTGCGCGGCGCGAATGGCGAGCTCGGCCAGCCTCTTGCCGTAATCGACATGCTGGTTTAGCCACAGCTCCAGCGTCGGCCGCACAAAGCTGGACACCAGCCGCACCGCGTCGCGGGAATTGAGGCGTTCCTTGATCTGGCCCTGAAACTGCGGGTCGAGCACCTTGGCGCTCAGCACATAGCTGGCGCGGGCAAATACGTCTTCGGGCAGCAGCTTGACGCCTTTGGGCAGCAGGGAGTGCAGCTCGATAAAACTTTTGACGGCGTTGAAAAGACCGTCGCGCAAGCCGCTTTCGTGGGTGCCACCAGCACTCGTCGGAATCAGGTTGACATAGCTTTCGCGCACCGGCTGGCCGTCTTCGGTGAAAGCCACGACCCAGCTGGCGCCCTCGCCCTCGGCAAAGGTTTCGTGCGACGAATCGGCAAAGCCTTCGCCTTCGAACATCGGGATCACCGGATCGGCGGTCAGCGTCTGCATCAGGTAGTCACGCAGGCCGCCTTTGTACAGCCAGGTCTGCGTATCTTTGGTCTTCTCGACCGTCAGCGTCACCGTGACGCCGGGCATCAGCACCGCCTTGCTGCGCAGCAGATGCGTCAGTTCAGCCATCGGCAACACCGGCGATTCAAAATATTTGGCGTCAGGCCAGGCGCGTACTGACGTGCCGCATTTGCGGTCGCCGTCGCCGGCTTTGACGATCTGCAGTTTCTCGATCACATCGCCGCCAGAAAACACCAGCTTCGCCACCTTGCCTTCGCGGTAGGAAGCGACTTCGAGCCTTTTCGACAACGCGTTAGTCACGCTGACGCCCACGCCATGCAGGCCACCGGAAAAACTGTAGGCGCCGCCCTTGCCCTTGTCAAACTTGCCGCCCGCATGCAGACGCGTGAAAACCAGCTCGACCACTGGCGCTTTTTCTTCCGAGTGCATGCCGAACGGAATGCCGCGCCCGTCGTCATCGACGCTGACCGACCCATCGGTGTGCAGCGTGACCCTGATTTTCTTGCCGTAGCCGCCCAGCGCTTCATCGGCCGAGTTGTCCAATACCTCCTGGATGATGTGCAGCGGCGTGTCGGTGCGGGTGTACATGCCCGGCCGCTGTTTGACGGGCTCCAGGCCTTTCAGAACGCGAATCGAGCCTTCGGAGTAAGCACCTGGTGACAGGTTGGCAGTGACGGTTTTTTCGGCCATGGCAGATGAGTGATTTGGCCGGATTGTAGTCGGGACTGGCGCGATAACTGTACAAATACCCAGCCTCCACCGAATCGCCTCTGCGACCACCGCCTTAGGTGAAGCTGGTTACAGTCAGGCGATGGCTTTTTGCCTTACAACTTCCAGATTTATCCCATGACGACTGACGCAAAAAAACTTTCGATGACGCAGTTGCTCATCTGCGGCGCGGCCATCGTCACTTTGTCGATGGGCATTCGCCACGGTTTTGGCTTGTGGCTACAACCGATCACGCAAGCGCAAGGCTGGACGCGTGAGACCTTTTCGTTTGCGCTGGCGATTCAAAACCTGTCCTGGGGTGTCTTTGGCATCTTTGCCGGCATGGCGGCTGACCGCTTCGGTGCCTTCCGCGTCATCGTCGGCGGCGCGGTTCTGTATGCGCTGGGCCTGGCCGGCATGGCGCTATCGCCGACGGGCCTGCTGTTCACGTTGACGACGGGCGTGCTGATCGGTGCGGCGCAGGCGGGCACGACCTACGCGGTGATTTACGGCGTGATCGGTCGCAACATCTCTGCCCAGAAAAGATCGTGGGCGATGGGCGTAGCGGCAGCAGCGGGCTCGTTTGGCCAGTTTTTGATGGTGCCGACCGAAGGCTTTCTGATCAGCACCCTGGGCTGGCAGCAGGCGCTGCTGGTGCTGAGCGGCGCGGTGCTGCTGATGATTCCGCTGGCCTTTGGATTGCGCGAAGACCGGTTTTCAGCCCAGGGATCGGCGCCACCGCGTGAGCAGACGATTATTCAGGCCCTCGGCGAAGCCTTCAAATACCCCAGTTTCCAGCTGCTGATGGCGGGCTATTTTGTCTGCGGGTTTCAGGTTGTTTTTATCGGCGTTCACCTGCCCAGCTATTTGCGCGACAAGGGCCTGTCGCCTCAGGTGGCCAGTTATGCGCTGGCGCTGATTGGTTTGTTCAACGTGTTTGGCACCTATGCGGCTGGGGTGCTGGGCCAGAAGATGCCAAAGAAAAACATTCTGGCGACGATTTACTTTTCGCGTGCGGTGGTCATCGCGCTCTTCATCGCCGCGCCGCTCACGCCGACCAGCGTCTATATTTTTTCTGCCGTCATGGGACTTTTGTGGCTTTCGACTGTGCCGGTCACCAGCGCGGCGGTGGCGCAGATTTTCGGCGTCCAGCATTTGTCGATGCTCGGCGGGTTTATTTTCTTTAGCCACCAGATCGGCTCGTTCATGGGCGTGTGGCTGGGCGGCTTCATGTATGACCGCAACGGCAGCTATGACCTGGTCTGGTATCTGGCGATTGCATTGGGCTTGGTCGCCGGCCTGATCAACCTGCCGGTGCGCGAAGCACCCATCATTCGCGCGGCCAAACTGCCGCAAGGCGCCTGAGATGGCTTTGAAAATCACGCTGTGGACGGTGGCAATTGCTGCGTCGCTAGGCGTGTTCATGCTTTACACGCGGCCCGATTTTGTTTTCACGCTCGCCAATCAGGTCTGGGCGTGTTTTTAAGCCTGTCTCAGGCTATTTCTGAAGTCAAATCGGCCTCTAGCCCAGGTAATACGTGCGCAAGCAGCTATGAAAATGATAGTGACTAACGACACGCAACACGGTAGCGAACCGCCTTCGGCATGGGTCAAGCGCTGGTCTCACCTGGTGGCGCCAGGCGGCGGGGTGCTGGATGTGGCTTGCGGCTACGGTCGCCACGCACGTTGGTTTCATGAACGAAATCACCCTGTAGCCCTTGTAGATCGTGCGCAAGCAGCTATTAATTCAATAGCATCAATTATTCCCGCACACGCCTGCGAAGCTGTGGTGGCTGACATCGAAAACGGTCCGTGGCCGTTTGCGGGGCGTCAATTTGCGGCGGTGGTCGTCACCAACTACCTCTGGCGCCCGCTGTTTCCCACGTTGCTGGGCAGCCTGCAGCCCGGCGGTGTGCTGATTTACGAAACTTTTACCCAGGGCAACGAGACTGTCGGCAAACCTTCGCGACCTGATTTTTTGCTGCATACCGGTGAGCTGCTGGACGTCTGCAGCGCGTTGCGCGTGGTGGCGTTCGAAGACGGCTTTCAGCAAGCCGCCGACGGATCTGCACCGCGATTTGTCCAGCGAATTGCGGCGGTCCGCGCTGCCGATACTGACGTCGGACCGGTCCGGTACCCACTAGATTGAAGACACTCGCGTTGGCGAGTGCCGGGTTGCAATGACACCGCATTTGCGCCGTGCAGGTCTGGGTAGAATGAGGATCAAGCTTTTTTACGGGCCAGACCGCAATTCCCGCGGGGGACCCGGGCTATGCAACGGGCTTTGAGTCCGCTCCAATCCACACGCAAAGACATGAAAACCATTACCGGCAGCATCGTTGCACTGGCCACCCCCCTGCATGAGGACGGCAGCGTCGATTACCCCGCCTTGCGCAAGCTGGTGGACTGGCATATCGCCGAAGGCACCGACTGCCTGGGCGTGGTCGGCACGACGGGTGAATCGCCCACCGTCAATGTCGAAGAGCACTGCGAAATCATTCGCGTGTCGGTCGAGCAGGCCGCCAAACGCGTTCCCATCATCGCCGGCTGCGGTGCCAATTCAACCGCCGAAGCCATCGAGCTGGCCAAGTTCGCACGCGGCGTCGGCGCAGATTGCCAGTTGCAGGTCGTGCCCTATTACAACAAGCCGACGCAAGAAGGCCAGTACCAGCATTTCAGGGCGATTGCCGAAGCCACCGGCGACCTGCCGTGCGTTCTCTACAACGTGCCTGGCCGCACCGTCGCCGATATGGCGCATGCCACTGTGCTGCGTCTGGCCCAGGTACACGGCATTGTCGGCATCAAGGAGGCGACTGGCGACATCGAACGCGCTCAGTGGCTGATCCGCGAAGCACCCGAAGGCTTCGCGGTTTACTCGGGCGACGACCCGACCGCCGTGGCGCTGATGCTGTGTGGCGGCCAGGGCAATGTCAGCGTGACCGCCAATGTGGCGCCGCGCCTGATGCACGAGCTGTGTGTGGCTGCACTGGCCGGCGATGCCAAGCGCGCCATGGCCTTGCAGTTCCAGTTAATGCCGCTGCACAAAGCCCTGTTTGTTGAAGCCAACCCGATTCCCGTCAAGTGGGCGATGGCGCGCATGGGCCTGTGCGGCGGTACGCTGCGCCTGCCGATGACGCCGCTGGAGTTTCCGAATGAACCGGCTGTGGAAAGCGCACTTCGCGCCTGCGACCTCATCTGATCTGATCTGATTTTAAGGAAACCCTGTGAAGACTTCGTTTCAATGTCCCGCTTCCCGCGCTGTGTTTCGTCCGCGCCTGGCCCTCGGTTCGTCTGTAGTCGCGCTTTGCCTGCTGGCCGGCTGTTCCTCCGTTGGCAACCTCTTGCAGGGCGAACGCGTTGACTACAAGACCAGCGGTGCAAAAGCCCCATCGCTCGATGTACCACCTGACCTGACGCAGCTGAACCGTGAAAGCCGCTACGTTGTTCCCGGCACGGCAGTGACCGCCAGCAATTATCAGGTTGGACAGGCCGCTCCCGCAGCGCCCACGGCTGCCACCTCAGTTGGTGATGTGCGCATTGAGCGCGCCGGCAACCAGCGCTGGCTGGTCGTCAATCGCCCGGCTGACAAGCTCTGGGGGCCGGTGCGCGAATTCTGGCTCGAAGGCGGCTTTTTGCTGTCGCAAGACCAGGAAAACCTGGGCATCATGGAAACGGATTACGCCGAAAACCGGGCGAAGATTCCGCAGGACTTCATTCGCAACACCATCGGCAAGGTGTTTGACTCGCTTTATTCGACCGGCGAACGCGACAAGTTTCGCACCCGGCTGGAACGCCGTGCCGACAACGGCACCGAAATTTACATCAGCCACCGGGGTATGGTTGAAGTGGTGACCGGCGCCAAGGGCGGCTCATCCAGTGGCGACGGCACGATCTGGCAGCCACGGCCAACGGACCCGGAACTCGAAGCCGAGTTTTTGCGCCGCATGATGGTCAAGCTGGGCGTCAGCAGCGAACAGTCAAAAGCGCTCGTGGCGGCGGGCGCCAGCAAGCAAACATCCCGCGTGGCCAACGTCAACAATGTGCCGGTGGTGCAGATTGACGAGGGCTTCGAGCGCGCCTGGCGGCGGGTGGGGCTGGCACTTGACCGCACCGGCTTTACCGTCGAAGACCGTGACCGCGCGCAAGGCACTTACTTCGTCCGCTATGTTGAGCCAACAGCCGACAAGAGCCAGCCCGGCTTCTTCAGCAAAATTTTCAGCGGCTCGACCGCTGCGATTGCGCCCTTGAAGTACCGTATTACAGTGAAGAGCCAGGGCGAGGCGTCGGTCGTGTCCGTGCTCAATACGCAGGGCGCGGCTGAATCGTCTGCCAATGCGCAGCGCATCGTGCAGGTCATCGCCGACGATCTGAAATAACGGGTGTGCGCCGCATCACCGCGGCTGCGCAATCAATCGACACTTGCAACGAACTTCTCTGATCGGTAAAACGCCCGCGTGTTGAGATTTAAAAGCCTCGGCAGCGGCAGCACCGGCAATGCTACGCTGGTCGAGTCCGCCGGGCTGGTGCCGTTCAGGCTGCTGGTGGACTGCGGCCTGGGTATCCGGCAACTGCAAATGCGGCTGGAGGAAGCGGGCCTGCAGCTGCAGGATATTGACGCGGTTTTCATCACCCACGAACACAGCGACCACGTCGGTTGCGCTGTCAATCTCTCATCGCGCCACCACATTCCGGTCTGGATGAGCCGGGGCACGCATGCGGCTATCGGCTCGCCAGATCTCGGCGGCAGGCTACACCTTGCGCGTGACGGCACTGCGATTGATCTGGGTGGCCTTGAGGTCATGCCTTTTACCGTACCGCACGACGCGCGGGAGCCGCTTCAGCTGACCTGCACTGACGGTGCTGCCCGGCTCGGTATCCTGACCGACCTGGGTCACGCGACGGCCCATGTGCACCAGCACCTGCAAGACTGCAGTGCACTGCTGCTGGAATGCAATCACGACACCGACATGCTGGCGCAATCAAGCTACCCGGAATTTTTGAAACGACGCGTCGGCGGGCACTATGGTCACCTGTCAAATACGGCGGCGGCTGACATCATTCGCTCTGTCATGAACCCGCGGCTGCGGCATGTGGTGGCGGCGCACCTCAGTGCGCAAAACAACAGCGCCGATCTGGTGCGTGTTTTGCTGGGAAAAACGCTGGACTGCGCGCCCGATGACATCGTGGTGGCACGCCCTAATATAGGCACTGGCTGGCTACCTATCTAGCGCCCGGCGAGAACAGTTTCGACTCAATAGCGCAAGGCATGAAAAAAGCCGCCCGAGGGCGGCTTTTGCTTGTGCTGAAGAACGAAACGTTCAGGGCTTTTTAACGGCAGCAGCGGCAGCGTCAGCCGCCTTTTTAGCGGCGTCGGCGGCAGCGCCAGCAGCGTCTTTGGCAGCATCGACAGCAGCGCCGACGGTTGCGGTGGCAGAAGAAGCGGCCGAGCTGGCAGCAGAAGCGGCGTTCATCGCGGCGCCGGCAGCAGCGGAGGCAGCGCCAGCAGCGGCATCAGCAGCTGCTGGCGCTGGAGCAGGTGCGGGTGCAGCAGGTGCTGGAGCAACGACGGGTGCTTCTTCTTTTTTGCCGCATGCAGCGAGGGCAACCGCAGCAACAATTGCTGCCAGAACGAGGGACTTGTTCATTTTTAGATCCTTGATGAATTGGAGAAACATTTTTTTCTGAAATTGACAAAACAACCGAACCTAAAATTCCAGTAGTCTTGACCGGGGAAAGATTTTGAGCACTTTCTCACCCGTCTCAAATTATATGCTGGCGTTGCAAAAGCCCATCGAATCCTGCCTCTACGCATACTGGACAGGCCTGAAAATTCTCGTAAAACAGACGAGTTAAAGACCCAGCGTCGTGGCCGCAAACGCAGGAACGCTCTTTAAAACTCGTTCATTCAAAGATTCCTGCAAGGCCACGCGACGCGACGGTTCATGGCCGCAATAACCGACGCTTCGCGCCATATCAAGACGCTCGAACACCCAGCTGGTTGTCCACATCGCGCTGGGAAGGTTTTCAGTTGGTCCCGACGCGATGCTGCGACATTCGACGATGTGCGACCAGGTTTGTCGCCAGGTGACAAAGCGGGGGTGCCTTCGGGTCAACGCGTCGTAGCTTTTGGCCATCATGGTCAGTTTGCGGCCCGTGCGGGACCAGTCGGTGAGCGCGCTGGTTACCATACGCTCACCCAAAGGCCAATCTTCAAAGCTGGCATCGCAAATAATGATTTCACGCCAGCCCTGACTAGCCGCAGCCTGAAAAGCCAGGCGAATCAGATCTGCAAACTCGGTACGTCCGCTAAAGCGCCCTTCCGGCAGGGCCGCATCGTCCGCAGTTAAATCAACAGTGTTCATGGCCTTGCTCCTTCAATGTCAAACTGATCCGTTGTGCAGCCAGCCTGCTGAATACCAGTCACACAGCAAGTCGCGCGCCTGCACCGACGCGGCCCGCAAGTCCTTTGAGGAGAGTTCACGCTGGTCAGCCAAGCGCCGCATCAGCGTGGCGTCGGCTCCCCGGGCACGGTAGCTTTCGCCGTTCATGAAAATATGGTGCTGGTCATACATCATGCGAGTCCGCCGATCAAGCCGAATCGCGCGTTGCAGTGATGCTGAAGAATCGAAACACCAACTGTTTGTCGGAGACTCGAAATAAGTTGCCGATTTCGGCTCTGTCATAGCCTCACCCAGGGCGCATGTCAGGGCCAGTGGATCTTTCAACGCGCCCAGCACGGCTTGCTGCGCAAAGTCCAGCAGCTGCGGAGGTAGGGCGGCTGGCGTGTCGGTGGCGGTTTGGGTGCCGTCCCGGTACAAGCGCTTCACAGCGGGCTTGCGGCCATCGCCTTCAGTATCTTTGCCGGCATCTTCCTGCGCGTCCTCACTGAATTCAGCAAGACGATGCAGCAGACTAGCTGCCAACTCGCGGCCCGCAGGCGCCCGAAATCCGATGGAGTAGGTCATGCAGTCGGCAGCTTTGCCGTTCGCATCCGTCGATGCTTCGGCGATGCCCTCATGCGCATAGGCGGGCGGCAGATACAGCATGTCGCCTGCTTCCAGCACAAATTCCTCGTCAGGCTCGAAGTTCTGCAAAATTTTCAGCGGCACGCCGCGCTGCAGAGTTAGATCGGTTTGCCGCCCTATTTTCCAGCGTCGGCGTCCACTGGCCTGCAGCAAAAACACGTCGTAACTGTCAAAGTGCGGCCCGACTCCACCGCCGGGGGTCGCGTATGAAATCATCAAGTCGTCCAGCCGAGCATCGGGGACGAAGCGAAACTTTTGCAGCAGCGCATGAGCGTCTTCGTCGTGGATGTCAACGCTCTGCACCAGCAGCGTCCATCGATTCTGATTGATAGGCGGCAAACTACGGCGCACGATGGGGCCTTGCTTCATTTGCCAGCTGGCACCCTTTTGCACAATGAGCCGTGACTCCACTGCTTCGTCGGCAGCCATCGCAAACAAGTCGGCGCGGCCCAGCAAAGGCTGGAAGCCCGGCATAGCCTGTCGCACCAACAGCGGCTTTTTTTGCCAGTGCCGGCGCATGAATTGCGCCGGGCTAAATCCGGCGAGAAGGTCTAAAGGCTGATTTACATCCATGGGACAATTGTCTGATGAAAATCACCCCGCAATGCGTTGTAGCGCTCACCTGGACTTTGAAAGACACATTGGGCGATGTACTGGACGAACTCGACGAGCCGGTCGAATTTTTGCTGGGCGGCAACGACCTGCTGGCCAAAATCGAAGAGACATTGCAAGGTCACGAGGCGCCGGACACGCTTGAGCTTCACCTTGAACCCGAAGACGCATTTGGTGACTATGACGAGATGCTGGTTTTTCTGGAGCCACGCAGTCTGTTCCCGGCAGAGATCGAAGAAGGCATGACCTTCGACGGCGCCGCGCTGCCTGCGGGCACCAGCCCCCAGATTCCGGCAGAGACGATCTACACCGCCACAGAGATTTATCCCGAACATGTGGTGCTCGATGGCAACCACCCGCTGGCCGGAATTGCGATCAGGCTGGCATTGAAGATCGAGGCGGTTCGCGAGGCCAGCGTTGATGAAGTTGGCAAAGGTTCTTTAGGAACCGGTTTTTTCAGGCTGGAGCCGCTGGAACCGCATCTGCCTGGCAATTCCACACGACATTGACGGGCAGGCAACCCCCCAAAAAAAAGCCCGCGTACATCATGCGCTGTATGCGCAATAAACGCGGGCTTTTTTAATTCGCTTCGGGCTTTAGACCCTGCCCTACATGCGGAAAATCTGTCCGTTCTCGATTCTGACGCGATCACCCACGCGCAATTCGCCGAACGAAGGCACGTCGTAAGTCCGGGAAGTTCCATTGTCCAGCTGTATCGACAGGCGGTAGGACTCACGCACGTTGGCGCTGCGGTTTTTCTCGATCTCATTGCCGGCCACGGCACCACCGACGACACCGACCACCGTGGCAGCATCACGTCCACTTCCGCCACCGATCTGCCGACCGACAACCGCACCGGCTACACCTCCGATAACGGCTCCAAGGCCAGAGCTGCGACCCGGTTCCGGCGTACGCAAAACTTCGACGTTACTCACACGTCCGAATTCGGAATAAGCACGTTGCTGGTTTTGTGCCGGCTGCCCTGTGGCCGGGTAGCCGCCTTGCTGGCCTTGCGGATAAACGCCTGATTGCGCCGGATACGGGGCCGGGTAGGCCGCGTCGCGAGTCTGCATTGGCGCAACGCAGGCCGCAAGCGTTGACAACATCAACACAGACGCCGCCACAGAAATGGCACGGAAGTTTGTAGTAGAACGCATGAAAGTCTCCTGTAGATAAACATCGGGTGGCTTATCGCGACCCCGCTCGAGCAGACATGGGGCGCCTAGACCTAGTTGCATTTAGCGCGCCTGCCCGTGCAAAGCTGGTGAGTTGCGAGACTGAGCTGACGTCGGGTGTTGCGGCCAAGCGCTGTAAGACAAGCCTGACGCGTTGTTGCGTTGTTGTAAAGCTGTGGGGCCGGCGCCGGCAAATCAGCCCTTGCCAGTCGAACCGTAGCCGCCTTCCCCCCGCTTGGTGGCGACAAACTCTTCCACCACATTGAACTTAGCCTGCATGACCGGAACAATCATCAGCTGCGCAATGCGCTCCATCGGTTCGATGGTGAAGGGCACGTCGCTGCGGTTCCAGGCGCTGACCATCAACTGACCCTGGTAGTCACTGTCGATCAAACCAACCAGATTGCCGAGCACGATGCCGTGTTTGTGCCCCAGCCCAGAGCGCGGAAGAATCAGCGCCGCGTAGCCAGGGTTGTGCAGGTAAATCGCAATGCCGGTGGGCACCAGCTGCCACGCATTGGCGCCCAGCGTGACAGGCGCGTCCAGACAGGCCCGCAAATCAAGTCCGGCGCTGCCGGCTGTGGCGTAGGCGGGAAGATTGGCACGCAGCCGGACATCCAGAATTTTCAGGTCAATTTTCATCGGGCTTTAAAAGGGTTGAGTGGCGATTCAAGCCGAGCGCGAACGGCGGATAGCAATCTCTTTGACCAGTTGCCGTGCCAATGAAAGCTTGGAGGCGCGCGGCATTTCTGTGCTTCCGTACGCATCCACCAGCAGCAGCGCGTTGTGATCCTGCCCAAAGGTGTCGGGGCCGATGTTGCCGATCAGCAGCGGGACTTTTTTGCGGATGCGTTTGGCTTCGGCGTTCGCCGTCAGGTCGTGACTTTCCGCCGCAAAGCCAACGCAGAACAAGGCGCCTTTTTTTGCTGCCTCTGTTTGCGCCACGGCGGCGAGGATGTCTTCGTTTTCTGCAAAAGACAATTCGGGCGCCTTGCCCGAGCCATCTTTCTTGATCTTTTGCGCTGACGGGCTGGCCGGTCGCCAATCAGCCACCGCCGCAGTTGCTATAAAAATAGTAGCTGCTTGCGCAAGTTCCATACCGGCTACAAGCATATTTTGTGCAGATTGGACATCAATTCGGGTGACGCCGCGCGGCGTCGGCAAGCTGACCGGCCCGGCCACCAGCGTGACAGTAGCGCCAGCCTCGCGGGCAGCACGTGCCACCGCAAAACCCATTTTTCCGCTCGACAGATTCGTGATGCCGCGCACCGGATCAATCGCCTCGTAAGTGGGCCCAGCCGTCACCAGCACGTGCTGGCCGGCGAGCACCTTCGGCGTGAAAAAGGCAATCACGTCTTCCAGCAGCTGATCGGGCTCCAGCATGCGGCCGTCACCGGTTTCACCACAGGCCTGAAAGCCGCTGCCGACACCCAACACCGTCGCGCCGTCATCCGACAGTTGCACAAAGTTGCGCTGCGTGGCGGGGTGGGCGTACATCTCGCGGTTCATCGCCGGCGCCAGCAGCAGCGGCACCTTGTCTATGGGCCGCGCCAGGCACATCAAACTCAGCAGATCATCGGCGCGGCCATGCAGCAGTTTCGCCATGAAGTCGGCGCTGCACGGCGCAATCAAAATTGCATCGGCCTCGCGCGACAAGTTGATATGCGCCATGTTGTTGTCTTCGCGCTGGTCCCATTGGCTGGTGAACACCGGCCGGTTACTCAGCGCCTGCATCGTGACCGGCGTGATGAATTGCGCGGCAGCTTCGGTCATGACGACCTGAACCGTAGCCCCAGCCTTGATCAATGCACGGCACAGTTCTGCTGCCTTGTAGCAGGCGATTCCACCTGACAGACCCAGCACGATGTGCTTGCCAGCCAGCTCAAGCGGATCCTGTGCGGATAGGCTGCTTGCTACCCTGTTTACGTCGTTCATCATGCCCGCAATGTATCAGTTTGCCCAATTGACCAGAAGGCAAACAGGCAACCCATATAATTGCAATTTCCCACCTGTGCGACCTCGCGGTTCGTAACTGACATGACCAAATTCGTCTTCGTCACCGGCGGTGTGGTGTCTTCCCTAGGCAAGGGAATCGCCTCCGCTTCGCTGGCAGCCCTCCTCGAATCGCGGGGCCTCAAAGTCACTCTCATCAAGCTCGATCCCTACCTGAATGTGGACCCGGGAACAATGTCGCCGTTTCAACACGGTGAGGTCTTCGTCACCGACGACGGCGCAGAAACCGACCTCGATCTTGGGCACTACGAGCGCTTCATCGAAACGCGGATGCGCAAGGCGAATAATTTCACCACGGGCCAGATCTACAAAAGCGTGCTTGAAAAAGAACGCCGCGGCGACTATCTCGGCAAAACCGTGCAGGTCATCCCGCATGTCACCAACGAAATTCAGGAATTCGTCAAGCGCGGCGCCGGCTTCGGCACGCCCGATGCGGTTGATGTGGCTATCGTTGAAGTCGGCGGTACCGTAGGTGACATTGAATCTTTGCCATTTCTTGAAGCGGTTCGGCAAATGAGCCTGCGCATGGGCGCCAACAACACCGCCTTCGTTCATTTGAGCTACGTGCCGTGGATCGCCGCTGCAGGCGAGCTGAAAACCAAGCCGACCCAGCACACCGCCAAGCAGCTGCGCGAAATCGGTATTCAGGCCGACGTGCTGCTTTGCCGCGCTGACCGCCGCATACCGAACGAAGAGCGCGAGAAGATCTCGCTGTTTTCCAACGTGCCCGAATGGGGCGTGATCTCGATGTGGGACGTCGACACCATCTACAAGGTCCCGCGCATGCTCCACGAGCAGGGGCTGGACGGCCTTATTTGCGACAAGCTGCGCCTGAACACTCCG
>JANLYY010000107.1:0-4229 GCA_031365885.1 Polaromonas sp.
CGGATTTCCATCGCGAAGACCCAAAGGTGCAAAGAACGCAAAGCTTTCAATTTTTTTAGATCTTGATGTTCTTCGCGCCCTTGGCATCTTTTCACCCTTTGCGTTGGAAACTTTTGACCCCAGTCCAGAACTGTTTACCGCATCTTTACGAAGCATTCAAGCGCAGTTCTTGCGTTCAACCCAATATGAACGGTTCTGAGCTACCTTCACCGCAACCGCGTCAGCTCTTGAGGAACGACCCATGACACAACAACTTTTGATGATCGAAGACGACATCCGTCTGGCCAATATGGTCAGTGAATACCTGCGGCAGTCGGGCTATGGCGTAACGCACGCGGCCGACGGCGCCAGCGGGCTGGCAGCGCTGGAGGCGGCGGTGCCTGACCTGATCATTCTCGATTTGATGCTGCCCGACATGGATGGTCTGGAAGTGTGCCGGCGCATCAAAAGCCAGGCAGCTGCATCGGGCGGCCAGCCGAGTCCGGCGATTTTGATGTTGACCGCCAAAGGCGACCCGATGGACCGCATCGTCGGTCTGGAAATCGGCGCCGACGACTATTTGCCGAAACCGTTTGAGCCGCGCGAGTTGCTGGCGCGCATCCGTGCCGTGCTGCGGCGTAGCGGCGAAGTCGGCGCCGCGGCGGCGTCGAACGGCACCCACAAGGTGATGCGTTTCGGCTCGCTTGAAATCGACCGCGACGCACGCACCGTGTCGGTCAATGGCGCGCTGTGCGAGCTGACTTCCTACCAGTTCGACCTGCTGGTCACACTGGCTGAACGCGCCGGCCGCGTGCTCAGCCGTGACCAGATCATGGAAGCCGTGCGCGGCCGCGAGCTGGAAGCGTTTGACCGGTCGATTGACGTGCACATGGGCCGTATCCGCAGCGCCATCGAAGTCGATGCGAAAGACCCGAAACGCATTTTGACGGTGCGTGGTGTCGGCTATGTTTTTGCCAAGCAGCAGGACTAGTTCTGAGATATACGCAAGGGTGTCGCTGTGCCCAACATGACGCGCGCGGTCTGGTCGCGCTTTACCTCGCACCTGTATGTTCGCATCTGGCTGGCCGTGGTCGCGACTATTGTGGTGCTGGTGTTCACCGTGGGTGCCGCATGGCAGCTGACGCGCCCGCCGCCGCAATTGCCGATCCGCGAGGTACTCGTTCACAATGAGGCTGGCAACGTGATCGGCACCGCGCAGACCCAGCCCGGCCGCAAAATCGGTGACGATCTCGAATTTGAAGTGATGACCGACAACGGTCAAAAGCTGACGCTGCTGTTGCCACGTCCCAAACGTCCGGCCGGCGTTGCCCTGCCGTGGGTGCGGCCGCCGTTCGGTTTTGGCTGGATGCTTTTCACCGTCGGGCTGGCGGTGGCGCTGGGCTCGTACCCGATCATTCGCCGGCTCACGCTGCGACTCGAATCACTGCAGCGCGGCGTCGAGCGCTGGGGCGCGGGCGACCTGTCGACCCGGCTCAATGCCGAAGGTCGCGACGAGGTGGCGTTTCTGGCGCGGCGTTTCAATCACGCGGCCGAGCGCATCGAAACATTGATGGATTCGCACAAGTCGCTGCTGGCCAATGCGTCGCATGAACTGCGTTCGCCGCTGGCGCGCATCCGCATGAGTCTTGAACTTCTGGATGTGGCCCCCACGCTCCCCGCTACGCGTGGTTCGCTGCCCCCCGAGGGGGCTGTGGGCCGCGGCTCCAAGTCTGCCAATGCAGACTTGGACGGCACGCAGAGGGGCTGCGTCACGCAGCCAGGCGGCCTGCAAGGCGAGCTTGCTAGGGGCGGCCCGTCGCTGCGCTCGGTCTCGTCGTCTTCACTGGCTGCCAAGCTGGAGATCAAACGCAGCATTACCGAGCTCGACCAGCTGATCGACGAGATTTTGCTGGCCAGCCGACTGGACACGCGGCAGGCCGATGCCGAACCGTTCGAGGCCGTCGATCTGACCGGCCTGGCGGCAGAAGAATGTGCACGCGTGGGCGCCGACCTGAGCGCCGACCTGGGGCTCGATGGCCAAACGGCAGCAACTGACTCGAATACTGCCGCGAGCAGCCACAGCTTGACGGTGCAAGGCTCACCGCGCTTGCTACGCCGATTGATTCGCAATTTGCTGGAAAACGCGCGCCGCTACAGCACCGGCGACGTCGGCCTGGAGCTGTCCCAGCTGCGCGTCGGCACGCAGCAACTCGCTGTGATTCAGGTACACGACCGGGGGCCGGGCGTGCCAGTGGATCAGCGCGAGCGCATCTTCGCGCCGTTTTACCGCCTGCCCGGCGCCAGCGAACGCGACGGCGGCGTCGGGCTGGGTCTGGCGCTGGTGAAATCCATCAGCCAGCGCCACGGCGGCAGCGTGCGCTGCGAAAGCCGACCCGGCGGCGGCGCGTCGTTTGTCGTGGAACTGCCGGTGGCTGGAAATTAAGCGACGCTGTGCTTCCGACGTGAAATACCGCACCCGATTCGTCCACTTTTTCGCAATAAAACCACGAACATCCCCTATTTAGAGGATGTTCGGCCCGCTCCGGGTCGGCGACAGTTACGCTGTTGCTGTCACAACTGCGATGAGTCAGAAAATAGGCCAGGAAATAGGTAGAAGGAAGTTAGAAAAAACAAAAAAATCGTCGATCCATTTATTTGATTTCGAACGAAGTCCGCGTCAAACCGGATACTAAAAATGCCACCGCAAGGTGGCTTTTTTTTGGCTGCTGGCACCTGCGCGAGCCGACCCAGGCGAAGGCCGTATCGGCCCGTGTTTTTTATACAAAATATGCCTGCAGCCCCCGAAACACGTGCGCAAGCAGCTATATCTTTTGTAGCACCTGCGTAGCGCTGATGTCATTCAGGCAGCGCGTGTGACCGAGCGGACATTCGCGCGCGAAGCACGGTGCGCAGTCCAGCGGCGGCTGATAGCTCGGGTCGGCTTTTAACCACAACACGCTGGCCTTGTCGCTGAGCGGCGGCGTGTGCAGCGGACTGGACGAGCCAAAAATCGCCACTTGCGGCACGTTCAACGCGGCGGCGACATGCATCAGGCCAGAGTCGTTGCTGATCACCGCACGGCTAGCAGCAATCAGGCTGAGTGCCTGCGGCAGCGAGGTCTTGCCCGCCAGGTTGTGGCACTGGCCGGGACGTGCTGCATTGACCGGCGTGGCAATCTCGTCGCACAGCGCCGCTTCCTTGCCCGAGCCGAGCAGCACGACGGGCAAGTCAAGCTTCGCGGCGAGTTCCGAGAAATGCGCGGCGGGCCAGCGCTTGGCCAGGCCATACTCAGCACCGGGGGCGAACACGTAATAAGCGCGCTGCCGCAGACCCAGCGCAGCCAGGGTGGACTCGATCTGTGTCTCATCGATGTGCAGCTGCGGCCGGTCATTGCTCAAGTCGCTGTCACCACTGAGCGCCGAATAAAACGCCACCATGGGCGGCTTGTTCTTCGGGTTTTTCAGCCGGTGCGTCAGCAGGCCGACGCGCGCCTCACCGAGGTAACCGACGCGTTTCGGAATGCGCGCCAGAAAAGGCAGCAGCGCGCTTTTCAGCGAGTTCGGGCAGACGTAGGCCGTGTCGAACTGGCCCGCTATGCGTCTGGCAATCGTGCGACGCGCCTTGAACTGTAGACCGCCATGCGCGAACGGAAATTCAATCACCTCGGCCACCTGCGGCATGGCCCGGTACACAGGCGCCACCCACGGCAGAGCACCCACGGTGATGCGTTCGCCGCGCGCATGCTGGCGACGCAGCAGCGGCTCGGTCATCACCGCGTCGCCAATCCATTGCGGGGCAATAACCAAAGAATTTGAATCTGACCCCGATTGTTTGGGGTTTCGGAATTTCGGCGAATGGGGGTCAGATCCCAATTCGATGGGCGCAGTCATTGCAACGAAACAGACTCGATAGCGATTTGAGCTCTGACCCCCATTCGCTCCCCGATTTCAGATGTCATTGACGAATCAATGCCCCGCAAAATGCTCACCCGCCTTCAACCGGTATTCCGTGCCGCAATACGGGCACTTCGCCGTGCCCGTGCGCGCTACGTCCAGGTAAACCTTCGGATGGCTGTTCCAGATTTTCATCTGCGCCTTCGGGCTCGGGCAAAAAATACCGCCGTGGTCATTCAGGTCTTTGGCCAGCAGTTCGATGTGTGAAGAAGTCGTCATGCTGAATCAGACCTTGCTCAGCCACGACGCGTATTTCAGATTGCGCCCATTGACGATGTCGAAAAACGCCGCCTGGAT
>JANLYY010000124.1:0-7505 GCA_031365885.1 Polaromonas sp.
TGAGCTGGACGATATCTCGGGTTCAGGCCAGACCGAGGCTGCGCACGGCCTTTGCTACAACATTCCGAAATCGCTGCAAAAGCACCTTGAAGTCAAGGGTGCGGGCCACTACGGCATCTTTGCCGGTCGCCGCTGGCGCGAGGTCGTGTATCCAGCGGTCAAGGCCTTCATTCTCCAGAACAATCACGCTCCAGACCAGAAAATACCTGCGCAAGCAGCTATTAAAAAAATAGCGCCGGTGAAGTCACCGGCAGCAGCTGTGGTGGCGAAGCCGCCGCCGAAGGCAGTCGTCAAGCCGTCTCAAAAACCAGTTCCAAAGCCAGCCCCGACGCAGACTGCACAACCAGCGCGGAAGCCGGCAGTTCGTGCAGCCCGCGCGGTCGCATCAAGTGCGCCTGCAAAACCCGCTACCCGCAAGACGGTCAGGGCAAAATAACCAGAGTTTTCCTGCAGGCAGAACTGGTTAAGGTCAAAGCGGCGACACTGCCATGCACCCGGCAAGGTCAGGTTCTCTAGCGCAGGCACAATGAACGGCGTCCGGCCCAGGCGACGTTGGTTGGCTGGCTAGTGGTGACCCTGAAACCCCGACTTGACTGGGTATGAGATGCAATTTCTGAAGAATACGGCGGCCTGCTTTTTTCTGGCCCTGGCCTTGGTGGCCTGCGGAGGCGGCAGTGGCGGTGGCAATAGAGGAGGAAGTAGCTGCGTGAATTCGGGCAGCAGCGCTTTTCCATCGACAGCCGTGAGCGGCAAGGTCACGTTTGATCTGGTGCCTGTCACCGTTAGCGGTACCCAGCCGCGGCTGAACTATGCGGCTGCAAGCAGACAACCAGCCCGCGCCGTCGTGGTCGAGGCCATCGACTGCAACACAGGGCAAGTTCTGACCACTGCAGCGACCAACGCGACGGGCGACTACACACTCGTCGCGCCGAACAACCGATCCGTTGTCATCCGAGCCCTGGCGAAAATGAATTCGATGGGTAACAACGCGGCGCCTTTTTCCGTTGTCGACAACACCGATCGCGGCGCGCAGTGGGCCACAGACGTGGCGGTTTTCGGCAGCGGTACGGTTGCAACCCTGACTCAAAATCTCAACGCCGGCTCGGGCTGGACCGGCGCGGCCTATGACAACACCCAGCGGGCGGCTGGCCCATTCGCCATTCTTGACACGATTTATCAGGCCGCGCAAAAAGTGATTGCCAGCGACCCGGCCGCGGCCTTTCCAGCGCTGGAAGTTAACTGGAGCCCGAACAACATCGCCTCTGCCGGCGACCTCGCGCTCGGACAGATTGGCACCAGTTATTTCACCGTTCGAACCACCACTAGCGGTACGCAGACTCGGCAGATTTACCTGCTCGGCTTTGCCAACAACGACACCGACGAATACGACCGTCACGTGGTCGCGCACGAATTCGGCCACTATCTGCAAAGCGCGTTTTCACGCGACGACTCGGTCGGTGGCCTTCACGGGCAGGGTGACCGGCTGGATATGCGGGTTGCTTTTTCCGAGGGCTGGGGCAATGCGTGGTCAGGCATCGCGCTGGCCAACCCGGTGTATTCCGACACCAACGGCCCGGGCCAGACCGGCGGCCTCAGCTTCAACGTGTCCCAGGGCGACAACACCAATCCGGGCTGGTTCAAAGAGACCAGCGTGCAGAAGGTGTTTTGGGACTTCAGCAATTCACCGGAGATTGGATTTACGCCGGTGTGGAACGCACTGAAAAACGGTTTGACGCGGTCAGCCGCACTCGTCGGTATCCATTCCTATGCACGCGCAGTGGCTGACGCCAATCCAGCAGCAGCCCCCGCGATCAGCAACATTTTGGGCGCGCAAGGTATCGTACTGCCCTCTTCGGCCTACGCTGAAGACGAAAGCAAATTCGGCATGCCCGCACTGACCAACGTCAGCCCCATCTATCTGAACTATCCCGCACCAGGCAGCACGCTGGGCAATATCTGCGTGGACAACACTGCCGATCCCTTGCGCCATGGCAACAAAGCCGGTGAATTCCGATATGTGCGTTTCAATCTGACGCAGACTGGCCCGCGCACTATCAATGTAGTGCAGACCAGCGGCGGAGCAAGCGACCCTGACTTCGTGCTGTACAACCGCACCGGCGGCTTTTTACAGGCCAAGAGCGATGTTCGAAATGCCGAAACCATCACTGCCACCCTGGACGCTGGTGACTACGTGCTGACGCTCACCGACTACAACCAATATTCGCCCGCATCGGGAAGCCCCGCAAACACCCCCAGCTGCTTCAGTCTCACGGTTCGGTAATTGCTTGTAGTCCCGACGTCACACCGGAATTTTTGCCATGAAAACACCTTCTCTGCTCTCCTCCATTGTGCTGACCGGCCTGTTGCTGGCGCCGTTCATCGCCAAAGCCGACAGCGCCAGCCCAAGCCGCGCCGCAGACCCGCCACGCAAAGCCGCGCCGCAGGCTGATCCCACCAAATCCAGCGCGGGCGGCAGCAGCCCCACCGCCGGTATCACTACCGGCACGCTGCGCACGTCGAAAACATCGCTCGGCCTGCGCATTGACTACGCCTTCGACACACCCGCCACCGGAAGCGCCACTGAAGTCCGCCTCAAAGTCGAAGGCAACGAAGCCGGTCGCCCGGTGTCCATCGAAGTCGTGCCTGGCACCGGTTTGCAGATGGCGCGCGGCCTGCCGGGCAATATCGCGATGCAGTCGGTGCCGTCGGCAGAGCATTTGGTGGCCGTCACGCCGACGGGTGACGGACTGCACTACATTCACATTTTTCTTCGTTCTGGCGGCATGACCGAAGCGTTGGCTATAGCAGTTCCGACAGGCAAAGCGCAGAGCCTGCCGAACCCGGTTGCCACCAAAACCATGCCCGATGGACGGCGTGTGAAGTCAATTCCTGCCCAGCAATAGGCGCGAAGCATTCGCGTCCACAACGTGCGCAGCTTGCCGTGCAAAAATCGCAGCCGACACTGAAAGACCGCATCAACGCCGCGCTGCCGCAAACGCAATGCACGCGTTGTGGCTACCCTGACTGCGCCGCCTACGCTGAAGCCATCGCGCTGAAGGGCGCGCCCATCAACCAATGCCCACCGGGCGGCGCAGAAGGCATACAGCGGCTGTCTGCTATCACCGGCCAGCCTGCGCTACCGTTGAACCCGGCTAACGGCGTGGAAGGCCCGCGTGCGGTCGCGGTCATCGACGAAGCCTGGTGCATTGGCTGCACGCTGTGCCTGGATGCCTGCCCGACCGATGCCATCTTCGGCAGCAACAAGCTGATGCACACCGTCATCGAGCCGCATTGCACTGGCTGCGAGCTGTGCATTCCGGTGTGCCCGGTTGACTGCATCAGTCTGGAAAACGTAACGGGCGCGCAATCGGGTTGGGCTGCGTGGTCAGGGGCGCAGGCCGATACGGCACTCGAACGCTACACAATTCATAGCAGCCGACGCACGATTCTATTGGGCAAAAGCACTAAAACGCTTCAAGTCATCGATAAATCGGTAGCCTCGGAAGCAAAACCAGCCAACGATGAATCAGCGCCGGATGCAGCACGTCAAAAGCGTGCCGTGATCAACGCTGCACTGGCCCGCGCCCGCAGCCTGCGCGAGAAACAGCGCTAGACCCGCCGCATCGCGATCAAGCCATTGCGTTGAATGCCTTGATCACCTCCGGCGGCGCCTGCACCATCTCAATCAAAACGCCCTCACCTGCAATCGGAAATTCGTCGCTCGCCTTCGGGTGCATGAAACAGATGTCAAAACCCGCCGCACCCTTGCGAATCCCGCCGGGCGCAAAGCGCACACCTTGCGCCGCCAGCCATTCCACCGCTTTCGGCAGGTCGTCAATCCACAAGCCGACGTGATTCAGCGGGGTGGTATGGACGGCCGGTTTTTTGTCGATGTCTAGCGGCTGCATCAAATCGACCTCAACCTTGAACGGGCCGCTGCCGATGCTGCAAATGTCTTCATCGACGTTTTCGCGCTCGCTGACAAAATGGCCGGTCACCTCCAGCCCCAGCATGTCTACCCACAGCGTGCGCAACCGGTTTTTATCAGGCGCGCCGATGGCGATCTGCTGGATGCCGAGAACCTGGAATGGTCGCGCCTTCATGCCGGCTTGACCGGCCTGCGGCCTGACAGGTAGCTCACGCCTTGCGGCCCGGCAGCCTCCAGGTGCGGCGTACCGGCGGGCAGCCGGAAAATATCGCCCGTCCGGTAGTGGGACGAAACGCCGTTAACCACCAGCGTGATGTCGCCCGCCGTGATCAGCGCGCAGGCGTCAAACGGATGCTGATGCTCGCCCAGGGCGTAGCCGATGGCACGATCAACCGGCACCGCTTCGTCGAAAAGATCTGCTTTCAGCTGCGCTTCAAATTCCTGAATATTCATACATGGCTTTCTTCAAGTTAAGCGAATTCCACGATGGGCTGATCGACGCTTAGCGACTCGCCTTTGGTCGCCAGCACTTTGCCCACCACGCCATCGGCAATCGCAAACAATACATTTTCCATCTTCATCGCCTCGATCACCGCCACGCGCTCACCGGCCTGCACCTTTTGCCCAGGCTGCACGGCCACCTCGACCAGCAAACCCGGCATCGGCGACAACACAAAACGACTCATATCCGGCGGCGCCTTGTACGGCATCAGCGCATGCAACTCGGCAGCGCGGGGCGACAGCACGAGCGCATCGAGCCGCGTGCCGTTGTGGGCCACGCGAATTGCCAGCGGGTTCTTACCCACGCCGCGTTCAATCTGCGCGGCAAAAGGCTGGCCGTTCACCGTGCCGCGGATACGCGCGCCGCCCAGATGCCAGTTGCTACAAATTTTATAGCTGCTTGCGCACGTTTCTATTCGGCCGGAGCCTGATTCGGCTTCGTACTCAGTCACCAGTGCGGTCTGCTGCGTGTTTTGCCCCGTAGCGCCTAAACCAATGACCACAAACTCTTCACCCACCATCACGCCATGCCCTGGCATCTGCCCGCTGATACCCGCCGCGCGGCCCAACATGCGGCGGTTCACATAAGCCGCCAGCGCGACCAGAAAATTTGGGTCGTCATGCGGCACGTCTTCCGCTTTAAAGCCCTGGCTGTAATTTTCCGCAATGAAGCCGGTGTTGAAATCACCCGCCACAAATTTTGGATGCGCCAGCAAGGCCGCCTGAAACGGGATGTTGCTGCTGATGCCGCGAATCACAAAACCGTTCAGCGCCTCGCGCATCTTCGCAATCGCATCCAGCCGGTCCTTGCCATGCACGATGAGCTTGGCAATCATCGAGTCGTAGTACATCGGAATCTCGCCACCGTCTTCCACGCCGGTATCAACGCGCACGCCCATCAGGTTCGTGGTGTCTGCTGCAAACATCGTCTGCTTCGGCGGCTGAAAGCGCACTAGACGCCCGGTGCTCGGCAGAAAGCTGCGGAACGGATCTTCGGCATTGATACGGCATTCCATCGCCCAGCCATTGCGCTGCACGTCTTTTTGCGTCAGTGGCAGCGCTTCACCAGCAGCCACACGAATCATCAGCTCAACCAGATCAAGCCCCGTAATGCATTCAGTCACCGGGTGCTCGACCTGCAGCCGCGTGTTCATTTCCAGAAAGTAAAAGCTCTGGTCCTTGCCGACGACAAACTCGACCGTGCCGGCACTCTGGTACTTCACGGCCTTGGCCAGCAACACCGCCTGCTCGCCCATGGCCTTGCGCGTCGCGTCAGTGATGAATGGCGACGGCGCTTCCTCTATCACTTTCTGGTGGCGACGCTGAATCGAGCACTCGCGCTCGTTCAGGTAAATCACATTGCCCTGGCTATCGCCCATCAGCTGAATTTCAATATGCCGTGGTTCTTCAACAAACTTTTCAATAAACACACGGTCATCGCCAAAGCTGTTACGCGCTTCATTGCGGCACGAGGTAAAGCTTTCAAACGCTTCCTTGTCGTTGAACGCCACCCGCAAGCCCTTGCCGCCGCCGCCCGCGCTGGCCTTGATCATCACCGGGTAGCCAATGCCCTGCGCAATCTCCACCGCGCGTTCAGCTGTTTCAATCGCATCGTTCACACCAGGGATGCAGTTCACACCCGCCGCGCCCGCCAGCTTCTTCGATTCGATCTTGTCGCCCATCGCGGCAATCGAATAGTGCTTCGGGCCGATGAAGACGATGCCTTCTTCTTCGACGCGTTTGGCAAAGCCGGCGTTCTCGCTCAAAAAGCCATAGCCCGGATGCACCGCCTGCGCGCCGGTCTGCTTGCACGCCGCGATGATCTTTTCCGCCTGCAGGTAGCTGTCGCGACTCGGCGCAGGGCCAATGTTGACGGCTTCATCGGCCAGCTCGACATGACGCGCATCCTTGTCGGCGTCGGAATACACCGCGACGGTTTTGATGCCCATCTTGCGGGCAGTGAGGATGACGCGGCAGGCGATTTCGCCCCGATTGGCGACCAATATTTTGTTAAACATGGCAAGTCTCCATCGGGTTGAAATCGCCTGCATGCGCTTCGCGCACCAGGCAATTTAGCTTCGCTGCTGCGCCGCTTTGCGGCTGGTCACCGCGGTTGGCGATGAGGATTTTTGTGAACATGCTTTTATTTCCGATCAACTTTTATTTGGAACTGCGGACGTGACATGCTTTTGGACCCGCAACGCGCACGGCGTGTCCGACTGCGCTCATGTCCCTCGCCCTTCAGGCTCCTCCTTGACTTCGCTACGGCAGACACGCCATGCTCATTGCTACGAAGGAATCTTCGCATCGGTAGAGAGAGAACCTTAAGCGCGATCTGTCCGGGTGTTCTGCGGAGGTAAAGGAGGAGCCCGAAGGGCGGGGGACACGCAGCAGAACATCCGGACACACCGCCGGCAGGCTTTAAAGAACCCAACATTTTTTCAATCACATTCACTCCAGATCTATTTCGAAAGCTCAATCTGAGAGGCCGCCGACCTCAGCAACTCACCCAGCGTACCCCGCCGAATCGGCAAGTCACGCACCAGCTTGACCATGCCGCCCACCGCTTTCACCCACGCATCAATAGTGCGCTCAGCAACTTTGGTCGCAATTCCACCAGCAGTCGCCACCTGCAGCAAATGCGCTCGCGTGATGTCCTTGCCGTGCCCAGCCACACTGGTGGCATGCTCACCGCCCGGGCCGAAGCTGTAGGTCAGGTCAAACGCGGGCGACAGTTGCCACCGGCCTTGCTCGTTCAGGCGGTAGGCAAAGTTGCGGCTGTGGTCGTCACGGTTGTGCATCAACACATTAAAAATGCAGCGCTCAAAAGCTTTGAGAACTTCGCGCTGGTCGCCGGTGATGCGTAACGTTGCGAGCAAAACGGTTTCGTAGTCCAGCGAAGGCAAGCGGTGGTCGGTCTGCAAATACGCCGACAGGCTCATGATGTGGACACGGCTGACCTGTTTGCTTTCCACGAAACGGTCGAAGCGCTCGACACCGAAGGCGCTGTGCTTGCTGCCCAGATCAAAAAATCGGCTGCGCGGCATGTCGATGCCGCCAGAACGGGCCACGCGGG
>JANLYY010000168.1:0-9655 GCA_031365885.1 Polaromonas sp.
CCCAGTACCGGTAGACCCATTGGAAAACGGCGGCTTTTGCAAGACACCCATACGACCACGCAAAAACAGCGCGCGGTCCCAGGAACGACAATGACCGCTCATACCGGTAATCAGAAACCAGCCCATGGATGACCCAATACTTAACGCGGAGGAACGAGAGGCGATCAACAGCGGTCGCTGGTTTTCCTCGCTATCGCCGGCATTGCGCCACGACATACTTCGCTGTGCCTTCGTCAAGCGCTACAAGAACGGCGAACTTATCAGTGCACGGGGCGACGCACCCGAGGAGTGGATATCTTGCGCGCGCGGCGCGATTCGCGTCAGTTCGACATCCATCACCGGCAAGCAGATCACGCTGACGTACATTGAGCCGGGTTTGTGGGTAGGCGATGTAGCCATTTTTGATGGCGAGCGGCGCACTCACGATTCTTACGCGCATGGCGACTCCACGCTGCTCTGCGTGTCCCGATTTGATCTCCGGAGAATCCTGAGTCAGCATGTTGAACTGTATGAAGCCTTGCTGCGCCTGAATGCGCGCCGGATCCGCCAGCTTTTCGGCCTGGTCGAAGACTTGAATACGCTACCGCTGCGCGCCCGGCTAGCCAAACAGTTGCTGCACCTGATGCGCAGTTATGGCGTGCCCAGCCTGAGCAACAGCCAGGAAGTCCGGATCGGCCTGCAGCTGGCTCAGGAAGAGCTGGCACAGCTGCTGGGCGCGTCGCGGCAGCGCGTCAACCAAGAACTCAAATCCATGGAGCGTGAAGAGGCCATCCGGGTTGAGGCGGCAGGCCTGGTGGTGCGCAACCGCGACATCCTGCTCAGGATTTCCGAAGCAGAATTGGAAAAATAGACATTAGGGAGACCCAGCAATGAGCGAGTTCGATCATTTTTTAGGCACACGGGCCATCTCTGGCCCGCAGACGTTTGACATCCCGGCCCTCACCGCCTATTTGCAAAATCACCTGGAAGGCTTTGCCGGCCCACTCACGGCAGAGATTTTCAAGGGCGGCCAGTCCAACCCGACCTACAAGCTGATCACACCCGGTCAGTCCTATGTGATGCGCGCCAAGCCTGGCCCGGTAGCCAAACTGCTGCCTTCGGCGCATGCAGTGGAACGCGAATTCAAGGTCATGAATGGCCTGCAGGACACCGACGTGCCGGTGGCCAAAATGTATTGCCTGTGTGAAGACGAATCCATCATCGGTCGTGCCTTTTACGTGATGGAGTTCGTCGCGGGCCGTGTACTCTGGGATCAGGCGCTGCCCGGCATGACCACCACGCAGCGCGGCGAGATTTATGGCGAAATGAACCGCGTCATTGCTGCGCTTCACCTCGTCAAGTTTGCTGATCACGGCCTAGCCGCCTATGGCAAGCCAGGCAACTATTTTGAACGCCAGATCGGCCGCTGGAGCAAGCAATACGCGGCGTCCATCACTACACCGATCCCTGAGATGGACAAGCTGATGCAATGGCTGCCTGCCAATATGCCAGCCAGCGCTCGCGATAACAGCATGGTGTCTATCGTCCACGGAGATTTCCGGCTCGACAACCTGATGTTTCACCCCACCGAGCCGCGCGTGCTGGCGGTGCTTGACTGGGAGCTTTCCACGCTGGGGCATCCGCTGGCAGACTTCAGCTACCACTGCATGGCCTGGCATATTCCGCCTGGCATGTTCCGCGGCATCGGTGGTCTCGACGTCGCCAGCCTGGGCATCCCGCTGGAATCCGACTACATCAAGACATACTGCGAACGCACCGGCATCACCACGCCCGTTGCGCTCAAGGCCGACTGGAGCTTTTACATGGCCTACAACCTCTTTCGGCTGGCCGCCATTTTGCAAGGCATCGCCAAACGCGTCGAAGCTGGCACCGCCTCCAGCGAACAGGCCACCCGCTCGTCCGCAGGCGCGCCGCTGCTCGCCAAAATGGCCTGGGACTTCGCGCTCAAAAGTCAGCATTGAGCAACCTTCACTACTTGCTTCATTACTTGCTTCATTACTTGCTTCATATTTAGATTCAACCCCAAGGAGATAACGATGGATTTCGACTACACCCCAAAAGTAAAAGAGCTGCAGGCCAGACTGCTGAAGTTCATGGAACAACACATTTACCCGAACGAGGCCCGCTTCTTCCGTGAGATTGCAGAAAACCGGGCCAAGGGCAACGCCTGGATTCCGACCACCATCATTGAAGAGCTGAAACCCAAGGCGCGTGCAGCCGGCTTGTGGAATCTGTTTTTGCCGCACTCGCCGCGCGCGCCCGAAGGCTTGTCAAACCTTGAATACGCGCCACTGTGCGAAATCATGGGTCGCGTTCCATTCGCCGCCGAAGTGTTCAACTGCTCGGCACCCGACACCGGCAACATGGAAACCATTGCCCGCTATGGCTCGGAAGCCAACAAGGACCAGTGGCTTGAGCCGCTGCTAAAAGGCGAAATTCGCTCAGCCTTTTTGATGACCGAGCCGGAAGTTGCTTCGTCAGACGCCACCAACATCCAGTGCCGTATCGAGCGCGATGGCGACGACTACGTTCTCAATGGTCTGAAATGGTGGTCATCAGGCGCAGGCGACCCGCGCTGTGCCGTCTACATCGTGATGGGCAAGACCAACCCCGACGCTGGTCGGCACGAGCAGCAATCGATGATCCTGGTGCCGGCCAATGCGCCTGGCATCACCGTGATTCGCCCACTGACCGTGTTCGGCTACGACGATGCGCCGCACGGCCACATGGAAGTGCGCCTGACTGACGTGCGCGTGCCCGCCAGCAACCTGCTGCTGGGCGAAGGCCGTGGTTTTGAGATTGCCCAGGGTCGCCTTGGCCCCGGACGTATTCACCACTGCATGCGCAGCATAGGATGCGCCGAACGCGCGCTTGAGCTGATGTGCAAGCGCCTGAACACCCGTATCGCTTTCGGCAAACCGGTGGCCCGGCAGTCGGTGTGGGAAGAACGCGTCGCCGAAGCGCGTTGCATGATCGACCAGGCACGCCTGCTGACGCTGCGCGCCGCTTACATGATGGATACGGTGGGCAACAAGGTGGCCAAGGCCGACATTGCCATGATCAAGGTGGTAGCGCCCAACATGGCCTGTCAGATCATCGACTGGGCCATTCAGGCGCACGGTGGTGGCGGTGTGTCGGACGATTTCCCGCTGGCGTATGCCTACGCGCATCAGCGCACTTTGCGGCTGGCAGACGGGCCAGACGAAGTGCACCGTGCGTCGCTCGCCAAGCTGGAATTTGCCAAGCATCTTTTAATGCCGGGCGAGGTCGAGATGCCAGTGACGCGAGGCAGCTGAGCAAATTCTTCTGCCTCGTTAGCTGTGTCGCGCTGAGCGTTGTCCGGATTCAGCGCGTCCGTTTTGACGCTCAAGCGATACACTCGCTATCATTTAAATAGCTGCTTACGCACGTAATACTTAGGCTAGAGGCCTATTTTTTTAACGATGCCGCTGTGTCGCCGGAACTGGCCGAGTACACGTCGATCGCTGACTGCGCAGCCGTTGTGAACAGGTTGCTGATGTGGTCAAGGCTGGCTGGTTCTGTGGACGTGAGCTGCATTCGCAAGTGTGCCTTGCCACGCATCACCATCAAAATAAAGGGAATATTGGCGCCGGGCGCGGGTTCAGGCCAGACCCTCAGCAACTCGGCCAGGCCGGGCGTCACCCACTTGATTGCCTGCGCGCGATGGTTGGTCATCACTGCATAGCGTTGCCAAAACGAGTCCGGGCATCTTTCCCATCCGACCTCCGGGTACAACGCCAGCCAGCGCATCTCCTCCATCAGGGTCGGGCTCGCATGGGTTTCCAGCGAGTCGGTATAAAGCGCGTAAGCCCGCTTTTCAAGCAGCTCTTTCAGCGGCCTGTTCATGATGATGATGGTCGCCTGCGGGTCGACCGCTATGTCCGCCCTGCCCCGAATCTCTTCGCCAGAAATATAGTTCCGCGACGCGGCTGCACGCTCAAGCTTCCAGGGTTTGCCTTGCAACACGCCGTGCATTCGAATGCCGACGTCCGGGCTTTGGCGCCACTTGCTGTCGACCTGCAGGTGCGATGGGTGGACCGGGTCAGCCGTTAGACGGCCGATGGTGTCATCGCTTAAATCAATATTTACCGGGGACGCGCGCTGTTCACCCGGTGTAACCACACCAACTGGCGCCTTGTTTTGGCCCAGTATTTTCTTCAAGGTCTGAAACATAAAAACAATCTTACCTCTGCCAGGGCATCAAAAACCAGCCTGGCCAAGTATGGCAATGCTGACGCAAGAAGTCCGCCTGAACGGGGGGTTTTCCCCCCGTCCCTGGTCAGCGGCCGCCATTGGCTGTCGATCTGCGGTATCGCTGATTACCAGCAGGCTGCGGTGAGCAATGTCTTGCGAGGCGCCACCTGGGGAAACAGTTGAACTGAACTGACGTGCAGTATGCTGCGCAGTGGCGCAGTGGCGCAATAGCGCCGTGGGGTCAGCCCTTGCCGGGGAGATTGATCGCAAGCGGAAAAGCGCGAGAAATCCGGATTCTGCAACACGCAGCCCTAGAAAAATGGACGACTATGAACAACCAAAAACGTTTCCTGGCCCTGCTGGCCCACTGCTGCATTGTGCTGGGTGCTTTGGCAGCCATGCAGGGCTGCGCTGTGGTCGCTGTTGCTGACGTCGTGGGCACCGTCGCCGTTAAAACGGTCGGACTGGCTGCCGACGCGGCGATAGGCGTCGTCAAACTCTCCGGTAAGGCGGTCGGTGCTGCGGCCGACGCGGTTATTCCCGACGCGAAGTGAAATTTGCGTGGATTGGCTGTGTTTCAGCCGTTCGCAGGCACGGCATCCGAAAGCGATAAATTGGTCTGCCCGGAGGGGATCGAACCCCCGACCCTCAGCTTAGAAGGCTGATGCTCTATCCGACTGAGCTACGGGCAGACAAAAAACGGGAAATTCGCAGGCAGATATGAAAAAAGCCCACGAAGGTGAGCTTTTTTAATGCATTTTGGTCGGAGTACAAGGATTCGAACCTTGGACCCCCTGGTCCCAAACCAGGTGCGCTACCAGACTGCGCCACACTCCGACAAGGCCTGAATTATAGCGCGAACCGATGCCTTTTCAGTTTTGGAATTCTCATTTTTTTGCCGCAACGGTGCGGCGCTGTTTTGGCCTGCCGTGTCCGGCCGGCAGTGTTTTTAGGTTTTAAAATTGCAACAGACTTCATAATCCCGACCGGGCCGGCAGTTTATTTCATCTTGTGTTCATCCTGATTCGCAAATTTTCCTGGAGCCTTTTGAATGAAACTCAAAATCCTAGTCGGCACCATGACCAGCACGGCAGACTATGTGGCGCAAGCGATTCAGATGGATTGCGCCGAGCTGCTTGACGATATTGAAGTGCAGTTGATGGATGCGCTCGACATCAGCGTGTTTGACCCCGCTGACGCCAAAGAGGCGATATACCTCATCTGCAGCTCGACGTATGGCTCGGGCGACGTGCCCGACAATGCGCGCGCGCTGTACGAGTCGATGGACGCCAACCCGCAGTTTCTCGGTCATGTGCGTTACGGCGTCATTGCGCTGGGTGACCGCACCTATCTGCAAACCTTCTGCAACGGCGGCAAAAGATTCGACCAGCGGCTGCAGGATCTAGGCGCGCAACGCATCGGTGAGGTGTGGTGCCACGACGCCAGCAGCGGCACAATACCTGAGTCTGAAGGAGTCGAATGGTGCCGCCAGTGGCTGACGCTGGCCTTGCAGGCCGAAACCGCCGGTTAAGCCCGCGTTAGTGGTAAAAAATTGCTGTAGCCCCCGTGATACTTGCGTAGGGAGCTATAAAAACAAGAGCAACCAGCGAGACAATGCATGCAACCCAGCCGCGCCACCCCTTCGATTCAGCCGTCACCGGTCACTTTTTCACAGGCCTACAACGCCGCGCACGATCTTTTAGGCCGGCATGCAGCGCGCGCTCAAAAAGTTGCATTCGTCGATGCGGCCAGCGGTGACCAGATCACCTACGGCGAACTTGAAGATCAGGCGCATCAATTTGCCAGCGCGCTACGCAGCCTGGGCTTCGCGCCCGAAAGCCGCATCGTCGTGGCGATGCTCGACACGCCGCAGTGGCCGGTGGTTTTTCTGGGTTGCATTCTGGCCGGCGTGGTGCCAGTGGCCGTCAACACGCTGCTGACCACGGCTGATTTCGGATTCATGCTGCGCGACTCACGCGCGCAGGGGCTGGTGGTGTCGAAAACGCTGTTGCCTGCGTTTGAACCCCTGCTCGGTCATATCGACACGCTACGCAGCGTGATCGTCGATGGCGGTGATGATGTTGATGTTGACGGCAGTGGTGGTGATTCAGACTCAAATCGGTCGCTAGCCCAGGTAATACTTGCGCAAGCAGCTACTAAAATAATAGCACCAACCTGCGCCGACGATATCTGTTTCTGGCTCTATTCCAGCGGCTCGACCGGCGCACCCAAGGGCACGGTGCATCTGCACAGCCACCTGATCCAGACCGCCGAGCTGTACGGGCGCGGCGTGCTGGGCATCAACGAATCCGACGTGGTGTATTCAGCCGCCAAACTGTTTTTTGCCTATGGGCTGGGCAATTCATTGACCTTTCCGATGTGCGTAGGCGCGACCACCGTGCTGCTGCCGGCGCGGCCCACGCCTGCCGATGTCTTTGGCGTGCTGCAGAAATTTCAGCCAACCATTTTTTATGGCGTGCCCACGCTTTACGCCGCGCTGCTGTCGCACCCTGACCGGCCCGCGCGCCAAACGCTCAATCTGCGCATCTGCACCAGCGCTGGTGAAGCGCTGCCGGCAGAGATCGGCCGCCGCTGGACGGCCGAATATGGCTGCGAAATTCTCGACGGCATTGGCTCAACCGAGATGCTGCATATTTTTCTGAGCAACCGGCCCGGCCAGGTGCGCTACGGCACTACCGGCCAGGCCGTGCCGGGCTATCAGCTACGCATCGTCGGTGACGACGGCACGATGTGCGGCGTGGGTCAAATTGGCGAGCTGCAGATCAGCGGCCCCAGCGCCGCCATCATGTACTGGAACAACCGCGCCAAAACCAAAGCCACCTTTGCCGGTGAATGGACCAAAAGCGGCGACAAATACACGGTGGATGCCGACGGCTTCTACACCTACGGCGGCCGCAGCGACGACATGCTGAAAGTCGGCGGCATTTACGTCTCGCCGTTCGAAGTCGAAGCGTGCCTGATGACGCACACCGCCGTGCTGGAGGCCGCTGTCATCGGCGTGATGGATGGCGAAGAGCTCGTCAAGCCGAAAGCCTTCGTGGTGCTGAAGCCCGGCGCGGTTGCCACAGAGGTTGACCTGCAGGCGCACGTCAAGCAGGCGCTGGCGCCGTACAAGTACCCGCGCTGGATTGAATTTGTGAGCGAGCTGCCTAAAACCGCGACCGGGAAAATCCAGCGTTTCAAACTGCGCCAGCAGCCGTGAATTGCCCCTGAAACGCACCCCAGAGCGCCCGGCGTTTCGGGTTTTTCACTAGCGCCCGCGTCTGACCGTGGCGCTACGATCAGAACGCATCATTTCTCGTCACCATCTGGAGTTTTCATGACCTCACGCCGTCTCGTTTTAACCCGCAGCGCCGCCCTGATCGGCACCGCATCGACCGGCCTGCTGCTGCCCGAAATCGTGCGGGCGCAGTCCGGCAAGGTACGCGTTGGCTTCATGCTGCCTTACACCGGCACCTTCGCGCAGCTGGGTGTAGCGATTGAAAACGGCTTTCGACTGGCCATCAACGAACAAGGCGGCAAACTGGGCGGCCGCGAGATCGACTACTTCAAGGTCGATGACGAATCCGATCCTTCCAAAGGCATTGAAAACGCCAACAAGCTGGTGCAGCGCGACAAGGTTGATGTGCTGGTCGGCACCGTGCATTCGGGCGTGCAAATGGGCATCCAGAAAGTCGCGCGTGATACGGGTGTGCTGAGCCTGATTCCGAACGCCGGCGTACACGCCGCCACGCGCGGCCTGTGCGCACCCAACGTCTTTCGCACCTCGTTCACCAACTCGCAACCGACCCGCGCACTGGGCCAGGCGATGATGGCCAAAGGCCACAAAAAAGCCGTCTGGATCACCTGGAAATACGCGGCAGGCGACGAAGCTTTTGAAGGCTTCAGGGAAAGCTACACCGCGTCCGGCGGCACCATACTCAAGGAACTCGGCCTGCCGTTTCCGCAAGTCGAGTTCCAGGCGCTGCTGACAGAAATTGCCGCCCTCAAGCCCGACGCCGTGGCCTGCTTTTTTGCCGGCGGCGGCGCGGCCAAGTTCATCCGTGACTACGCAGCCGCTGGCCTCAAGGGCAAGATTCCGCTGTATGGCTCGGGATTTCTCACCGAAGGCGTGCTGGAAGCCGCCGGTCCGGCTGCCGACGGCATCATTACCACCATGCACTACAGCGACTCGCTAGACACACCGCGCAACAAAAAATTCCGCCTCGACTACGCCAAAGCCTACAAGGCCCAGCCCGACGTGTACGCGGTGCAGGGCTACGACACCGGCCTGCTGCTGATTCAGGGCGCCAATGCGGTCCAGGGCGACCTTACAGCCAAACCCGCGCTGTACAAGGCCATGGAAGGCGCCACCATCGACAGCCCGCGCGGCAAATGGACCATGAGCAAGTCGCACAACCCGGTGCAGGACATGTATTTGCGCGTGGTGGAAAACAAGGAAAACAAGGTGCTGGGCGTCGCCGCCAAAGCGCTGGCTGATTCGGGTGCTGGCTGCAAGATGGGCTGATCTTTTTTTGACTGGACAAGACTGGGAGGTTTCGCCTCCCATTTTTTTGGTAAAAGCGTTGCCTGACCCTTTCCACTTCGCCACTTCTCCATCCATGCCTTCTGTATGACACTCACCACCTACCTGCTGTATCTTGCCGCCGTCGCATTGCTGGTGCTGTCGCCCGGCCCCACGATGCTGATGTGCATCACCACCTCGCTGAACCACGGTCCGCGCCAGGCGATCACGTCCGCTCTCGGCAGCGTCAGCGCGGTGCTGGGCGTCATGCTGCTGTCGGCGCTCGGACTGGGTGCGCTGCTGGCGGCGTCTGAAACCGCTTTCACCGTGGCGAAAATTCTCGGTGCCGCTTATTTGATTTATCTGGGTATCAAAACCTTTCGCAGCCAGGCGACCGTACTGGGCGAGAGCAAAGATTTTGACGTGGTGCAGCGCCGTTCATTCTTTTTGAAAGGCTTTCTGGTCGGGGCCAGCAATCCCAAGGCCGTACTGTTTTTCGCTGCCTTTTTTCCGCAGTTCCTCAATCCAGCTGCTGCGTTTGCGCCGCAATTTGCCGTGCTTGCGCTGACCTTCGTCGCCTTTGAGCTCACGGTGTTGACCTGCTGCGCGCTCGGTGTGGCACGTATCGCACCCCTGCTGCGCGCCAGCGGCCCAATGCGGTGGATCAACCGTGTCTGCGGCGGCTTGTTTACGCTGATGGGTGCCCTGCTGCTGCTCACACGTCGTCACGCCTGACGCCGCATGGATCTTGCCAACTTTCTCATCCAACTGCTCAACAGCGTGCAGTACGGCCTGCTGCTGTTCATGCTGGCGGCTGGCCTGACGCTGATTTTCGGCATCATGGGTGTGGTCAATCTGGCGCATGGCAGTTTTTATATGCTGGGCGCCTACCTGGCCTGGTCGCTCAGCGCGCTT
>JANLYY010000205.1:0-1987 GCA_031365885.1 Polaromonas sp.
ACCACGCCCGGCTTCAAGGAGGCGTTCAAACAATACGTCGAAGGCGGCTGGCAAAGTTTGCAGCACCCGGCCGACTACGGCGGTCAGGGCCTGCCGAAAACCATTGGCGCGGCTTGTGGCGAAATGCTTAACTCGGCCAACATGAGTTTTGCGCTGTGCCCCTTGCTGAGTGACGGTGCGATTGAGGCACTGCTGACGGCGGGCTCTGACGAGCTGAAGGCTGTCTACCTTGAGAAGCTGGTGAGCGGCCAATGGACTGGCACCATGAACCTGACCGAACCGCAGGCGGGCTCTGACCTGGCTATGGTGCGCAGCAGGGCTGAACCGCAGGACGACGGCAGCTACAAGGTTTTCGGCACCAAGATCTACATCACCTACGGTGAGCACGACATGGCCGAGAACATCGTCCATCTGGTGCTGGCCCGCGTCGCGGGCGCGCCCGAGGGCGTCAAGGGCATCAGCCTGTTCGTTGTGCCGAAGTTCATGGTCAATAAAGATGGCTCGGTGGGCGAGCGCAACGACGTGCATTGCGTCAGCATTGAACACAAGCTCGGCATCAAGGCCTCACCCACGGCCGTACTGCAATATGGCGACAAGGGCGGCGCCGTCGGCTACGTTGTCGGTGAAGAAAACCGCGGCCTCGAATACATGTTCATCATGATGAACTCGGCCCGTTACGCCGTCGGCATGCAGGGCATTGCAATTGCCGAGATGGCTTACCAGAAGGCTGTTGCCTTCGCCAAAGACCGCGTGCAAAGCCGGCCGGTCGATGGCTCGATCAAGGCCAGCGCGCCCATCATTCACCACCCGGATGTCAAGCGCATGTTGATGACCATGCGCGCCTACGTGGAAGGCTGCCGCGCCATGGCCTCGGGCGCGGCTGCGGCCTATGACGCTACGCACCACCACCCGGATGCCGACGTGCGCAGGCAGAACGAAGCTTTCTACGAATTCATGGTGCCGCTGGTCAAGGGCTACAGCACCGAGATGAGCCTGGACGTGGCCTCGATGGGCGTGCAAGTCCACGGCGGCATGGGTTTTATTGAAGAAACCGGTGCAGCGCAGTACCTGCGCGACGCCAAGATTCTGACGATTTACGAAGGCACCACAGCGATTCAGGCCAACGACTTAATTGGCCGAAAAACCGCGCGTGATGGCGGGCAGACCGCCAAAGCGATTGCGGCGCAGATCGAGGCCACCGAGCGCGAATTGATGGCGCAGGGAAGTGCCGACGCGGTTGCCGTGAGCAAACGCCTGACCGCCGCTCGCCGGGCCTTGCTGGACGTGGTCGACTTCGTTGTCAGCCAGACCCGGGCCAATCCGAATGCCGCGTTTGCGGGCAGCGTGCCTTACCTGATGCTGGCGGGCAATGTGGTGGCGGGTTGGCAAATGGGCAGGTCGCTACTGGCGGCACAGCAGGAACTGGACAGCGGTGTTGACGCAGATTTCATGCGCGCAAAAATCACCACGGCGCGGTTCTACGCCGACCACCTGCTGACCAAAGCCCCTGGCATGCGCGACAGCATTGTGGAAGGCGCAGACAGCGTCACAGCGCTGGCGCTTGAGGCGTTCTGAGCCGGGATAGTATGTGCAATATGCTATTAATTTAGTAGCTGATTACGCACGTATTACGTGGGCTAGAGGCCGATTTGACCATTAAATTCACTATTCCAGAGCTTCAACGGCTTCAATGCCCAAAGAGAATAAAACAATGTCCAGACTTCCCGCACCGCTTGCCAATCTGCCGCTGCCCATCATCGGCTCGCCGCTGTTCATCATCAGCAACCCGAAGCTTGTGATTGCGCAGTGCAAGGCCGGCGTCGTCGGCTCCATGCCGTCGCTCAATGCACGCCCGGCCTCGCAGCTCGACGAGTGGCTGGCCGAGATCACGGAAACGCTGGCGGCCTACAACAAGGCCAACCCTGACCAACCCGCAGCGCCTTTTGCCATCAACCAAATCGTCCACAAGTCCAACGACCGGCTGGAG
>JANLYY010000214.1:0-47290 GCA_031365885.1 Polaromonas sp.
TTGCACGCGGCCACAAGGCGGCACCAGCACCGCGATGTGTTTGCCTTCGGCATGCACCTGACCGATCTGACGCCTGCTTTTCGCCAGGCCGACACGGATGAGATGCTGGCGCATGCCAGCCTGGCGATTGAAGACTTCGCCGGCGGCACGCAGCTGGGGGAATCGCTGGCCAGCCTGCGCCATTTGCATGCGCGTCGTCTGGTCGGCAGGCGTACCATCGTGCTTGTCATTACCGACGGGCTTGATACCGGTGAGCCTGCCGATTTGGCGCAAGAACTTGGCTGGCTTCGCCGCCGCAGCCGCCGGTTGTTGTGGCTTAACCCGTTACTGCGGTTTGACGGCTACGCGCCATTGGCGCGCGGCGCGTCGGTTCTGCATGCGCATGCGCATGGCATGCTGGCGGTTCACAACTTAAGCAAGCTCGAAGACCTGGCTGCCAGCCTGGCGGCTTTGATGAAAAAATAAAAGGAGAAACACCATGGACATGCAAGGAAGCCGTCAACTGGCCATCACGCAGCAACAGGCCTGGACCGCGCTGAACGACCCTGCGGTTCTTAAAACCTGCATACCCGGTTGCGACAAGGTCGAGGCGACTGGTGAAAACCAGTATGCGATTGGCATGGCCTTGAAAATCGGCCCGGTGTCTGCAAAATTCAGCGGCAAGATCACGCTGACGGACATCATGCCGCCCGAGAGCTACAAACTGTCGTTCGAAGGGCAGGGAGGCCCCGCAGGCTTTGGCAAGGGTAGCGCCGCGGTAAAGCTCACACCCAACGCCGACGGCTGCGATTTGTCTTACACGGCAAACGCAACCGTCGGCGGAAAAATTGCCCAACTCGGTCAGCGGCTGGTTGACGGTGCAGCCAAGTCAATGGCCGAAGATTTCTTCAAGCGGTTCGACCTGGAAATGCAACGCCAGCATCCGGATGCTTATGCCGCAAAAATGGTGATGGGCGATGTTGGTACACAGCCCGCTGATCTGGGGGCGGGAAGGACAATTCCGATTTGGGTCTGGGCCGTCGGAGCCGTGGTGTTGGCTATTTCCGCTTTTTTCTTGATGCGTTAGGCATGCCCCAACCCGGCCTCGATCTCGCGCGAAGACATCTTGTGGTGTCGTTGTGCGCATGGGCTGCCGGTGTCGGTGCAACCCAGGCGGCAGATCCGGTGTCGACCTTCCCATCGCGCGCCATCACTCTGATCGTGCCGTGGCCGGCTGGCGGGGCCACCGACATCACCATGCGCATACTGGCCGAGCTGGCCGGCAGGCAGCTCGGCCAGAGCATCGTGGTTGAAAACCGCCCTGGTGCGGCGGGCACATTCGTCGGGCCGGCACTGCGCAGCGCCACGCCCGACGGCTACACCATTGGCCACTTGCCGCTCACGCTTTACAGGTTTCCGTTTCAGCAGAAAGTCGCGTGGGATCCGCTGCGCGACATCGTTCCGGTGATCCAGATATCGGGCGTTACCTTCGGCATCGTGGTACCAGCCGAAAGCCCGTTTAGAACACTTGCTGACCTGGCCGCGTGGGGACGCGCCAATCCGCAGCGGCTCACAGTTGGCTCCACTGGCATCGGCACCACCGCGCACCTGGCAATGGAAGAAATCATGGCAGCCGAACGTGTGATCTATATCCACGTCCCCTACAAAGGCACGGCCGACCAGATGCTGGCCGTCGCTGGCCAGACCTTGATGGCCGGCGTCAACTCGACCGGTTTTGCGCCATATGTCGATAACGGCAAGCTGCGCTTGCTGGCGGTCTTCAGCGCCAATCGAAGCAAACACTGGCCCACTGTGCCGACTATTAGGGAGCTGGGTTATGCCAACGGTGTTCACAACTCCCCTTATGGTATCGGCGCACCGACCGGGGTTGATCCGCTGATCATCAAAAAATTGCACGATGCGTTCAAGCTGGCCATGTTCGATCCGCTGCATCTGCAGGAAATTGCCAGGTATGACCAGGAGCCGGCGTATCTTGGGTCAGCCGACTACGCGCGTTACGTGCAGGAGGTGTCGGTGCGTGAGCGGCAACTGTTGGCGCGCCTGGGCCTGGGCGTTTTTCATCCAAATCCTGCAAAGACGGAATAGCCCAGGATGACTGTTTCATCCCATGCGCTGAACTGCCAACAAGTCAGCAAAAGCTTTGGGCCGGTGAAGGCGCTGGCCGAGGTTTCGCTGCACGTGTTGCCAGGCGAGCTGGTCGCGCTGCTGGGGCCAAACGGTGCTGGCAAGTCAACACTTTTTCAGATATTGACGGGTCTGTTTGTCGCCGACAGCGGCGAAGTCGAAGTGCTTGGTGCCGATATGGCGCGCAACCCGGTTGCAGCGCTTGCCCAATTGGGCGTGGTGTTTCAGCAAATGGCCCTTGATCTCAATTTGTCGGTACGCGCCAATCTGCGTTTTCATGCCGACCTGCACGGGCTGCCCCGGCGTGAATCATCGGCGCGTATCAACGCACTGCTGGCGCATTTTGGTCTGCTCGATGTGGCCGACACGGCGACGCGCAGCCTTTCGGGCGGCAACCGGCGCAAGGTCGAGTTGCTGCGTGCGCTGCTGCACGAGCCGCGTCTTTTGCTGATGGACGAAGCTACCGTCGGACTTGACCCGGCATCGCGTACGCAGTTGCTCGACGAGGTGCTCAATCTGGTCAAAACCCGCAGCCTCGGCGTGCTGTGGGCCACGCATCTGGTATCCGAGGCCGAACGCGCGCATCGTATCGTGGTGCTCGACAAAGGCCAGGTACGCTTTGACGGCACGGCCGAACGGCTGTGCAGTGAACAAAATCAGGCTGGTCTTGAAGCGGCTTTTTTGCAACTCACCGGCGCCCGAACGCGGCCCGGCATACCTGAAGGAATCACCCCATGAGCAATTTCAGAAACAGCGCATTGCTGACCTCGTCAACGGGCAGGCTGCGGCCGGCGACGGCGCTGGTTTTGCTGGCGTGCAGTCTGGCACTGTCGCTTTCGGGGCACGCAAAAGACACCGGCCAGCTGTTCATCTCGTCTGAAAAAGACAACGGTCTGGTCGTGGTCGATGCTGCGAAGGCCGAAGTGACTGGGGCCATCCCGCTGTGCAAACGGCCACGCCACATGCAGCTCACGCCGGATCGCACGCGGCTGATGGTGGTCTGCAGTGATGACCACAAAATTGTCGTGATGGACATCGCCAGCAAGAAAATCGTCGATCAGATCAATGTGGGCGAAGACCCCGAGACTTTTGACCTGAGTCCTGACGGCCGCATGCTGTACGCGTCAAACGAAGAAGACGCGCTGCTCACGGCCTATGACCTGGTGGCAAAAAAGAAGGCTTTCGAGGTCAAGGTCGGCGGTGAGCCTGAAGGCGTCAAGGTCAGCGGTGACGGCAAGCTCGTTTACGTCGCGTCAGAGGTTGCCAGCCTGGTGCATGTAATTGACGTTGCCACCCGCAAGGTGGTGAAAAATATCAAGGTAGGCAAACGCCCCCGGCGCTTTTTGCTGACGAGTACGGGAGAGTTGTGGGTAAGCAATGAGCTGGGAGCCAGCGTCAGCATCATTCGCACCAGCGACCACACCGTGCAGGACAAGATCGACTTCAAGCCGCCTGGTATGCGCGCTGAAGACGTGACACCGGTGGGCATGGCGCTGTCACCGGACGGCAAGACGGCTTACGTTGGCCTGGGCAAGGCCAACCACGTTGCAGCGGTCGATGTGGCGACGAAAAAGGTGCGCGACTACGTGCTGGTGGGCAAGCGCGCGTGGGGTCTGGGCCTGTCGCGTAACGGGCAGACGCTGTATGTGCTGAACGGGCTGTCTGACGACATGACCATCGTTGACACCGCTAAATTCAAGGCCGTTAAAACAGTCAAAGCTGGACGCGTCCCCTATGGCGTGGTGATTGATGATTAAGGCGCGTTCATGAAGCCGTCGTTTGTCAGGCGGATGCCGTTGCTGGCAGCGCTTTGTCTGGCGTTTGGCGTCGCAGGCGCGGCGGCGGCTGATTTTTCGGTTGGGTTGCTGACCCTGGCGACGGACGAACGTTTTTTCCCGCAGGCCCTGGAGAAAGCCTACCCCGACGCGCCCTTGGGTCGCGCGCTTGCTGCCGCGCAGCTTGCGCTGGAAGACGCCGGCTTTGCACTGCAGGGTGCGGGCTTCGACAAGAGCCGCGTGGTAGTTGCTGAAGCACCTGACGCCGCGGGTTTGCCGACTGCGCTAGCCAGTCTGATCAAGCAAGGCGTGCGGCATGTCGTGCTTGAATTGCCGGCGGCAGCCGTGGTCCAGGTCACTGCTGCGGCGCGCGGCAAAGACGTACTGCTCATCAATGCTGCAGCGCCCGACGATGCCTTGCGCGCTGCACAGTGCGCGCCCAACCTGCTGCACACGCTGCCCAGCCACGCAATGCAGGCCGACGCATTGGCGCAGATGTTGGTGGCCCGCAAATGGACCAAGCCATTGCTGCTGACGGGGCCTTTGGCGCAAGACCGGTTGCTGGTCGAAGCCTTCGCACGCAGCGCCAAACGCTTTGGCATCAAACCGGTCGCTCAGCGGCTTTTCAAGCTTTCAAGCGATCCGCGCGAGCGCGAGTTGGGTAACGCGCGGCTGTTGACCGCAAGCATTGACTACGACACGGTCGTGGTGCTTGATTCGGCGGGCGAATTTGCGCGTGACCTGCCCTACCGTACGGTGTTGCCCCGGCCGGTTGTCGGCAGCAATGGCCTGACGGCGCAAGCCTGGAGCCCCTGGTACGAGCGCCACGGCGCGCCGCAGCTCAATCGACGCTTTCTCAAACGCACGAGCCGTGTCATGGGCAGTTATGACTGGGCCGTGTGGCTGGCCGCCCGCGCCATTGCAGAGGTCGTGAGCCAGGACGCCAAAGCCAGTCTGGCGGTGCAACTCAGTGCGCTTAAACAGGGCGGCATCACTGTCGATGGTTACAAAGGCCAGGCACTGAGTTTTCGCGCCTGGGACGGGCAGTTGCGTCAACCCCTGATGCTGGCGCATGGCAACGGCATCGCCGACGTAGCCCCCATCGAAGGCTTTTTGCACCCAAAAACTGTGCTTGACACGCTGGGCTTTGATGCCGCCGACACGGGCTGCAAGTCGCCATGAAACTGCGCCACGCGCTGCTCGCAATGAACGCGGTGGTTGGCCGCGAAGCCCGAACCTTTGTGCGCCAGCCAGGGCGGCTTTTTTCAGCGCTGGTGCGGCCGCTGTTGTGGTTGCTGGTTTTTGCTGCCGGCTTCCAGAATGTGTTCGGCGTGGCGATTGCACCGCCTTATGAGACCTACATTGAATACAAGGTCTATATCGTGCCGGGCCTGCTCGGCATGGTTGCGCTGTTCAACGGCATGCAAAGCTCGCTGGCCATGGTCTATGACCGCGAGATGGGTGTGATGCGGCTGCTGTTGACCGCGCCGTTACCCCGCGCCTGGATACTTGCGTCAAAACTCGCCGCCGGTGCCATGCTGTCGTTTTTGCAGATGCTGGCATTTGTTGCCGTCAGCTGGCTCTTCGGCATTGATCTTTCCCCGTTGAACGTGCTGCTGGCGCTGCCGGTGTTTTTGCTGGCCGCTGTGATGCTGGCTGCTTTGGGGCTGGTGCTGTCGGTGTATGTCAAGCAGCTTGAAAACTTTGCCGGCACGATGAACTTCGTGATCTTCCCGATGTTTTTCATCAGCACGGCGCTGTACCCGCTGTGGAAACTGGAAGAGTCAGGCGCGCGGATAATTCACACACTTGCCAGCTTCAACCCTTTCACGCATGCCGTTGAGGCCATGCGCTTTGCGCTGTATGGCCAGGTGCAGTGGCTGAGCCTGGGCGTGACCGCAGCCTGCGCGCTGGTTTTTTTCGGCATTGCGCTATGGGGCTATGACCCGCAGCGCGGCATGGCGCGGCGGCCCGCCGGGCCGAAAGTATGAACGTGCCGCACGTGGCCGGGCGTGGCCGGACTACGGTGCTGGAGCCGCTCTGGTTCGAGTGGCTGGCGCTGGTCGGTCTCTTTGTGTTTGCGTCGTGGCTGTTGGGTGTGCAGGGCGTTTGGATGCTCTTGTTGCACTCCGACCCAACCGGCATCACGCTGCTTATTCTGGTGGTGTTTGCTATGGCGACCCTTTGGACCGGTGCCCGGTCCCGCGAATTGACGCAGCAGCGACTGGCTCTCGATACTGCCTCGGCGAAGGGGTTCCCAGCCATGGCGTCGGCTGCAGGGTGGGCGGCAGAATACTGGACCGCGCTGGCAGCCGCGCCGCGAGATTCCGGCGCGCCGCTTGACTTGCTGCTCGAACGCACCCATGGCCCGCATTCCACCGCCTGGTGGGTCAACGGCATTCAACTCAAGTTGGGTTTGCTTGGCAAAGTGATTGGTTTTTCAATTCTGGCACTGCAGATCGGGCAGATGCAAAGTTTTGACGCGTCGCAGTCGCAGGATCTGCTGCGCAGCCTCACGATGGGTCTTGGCGTGGCTTTGCTAACGACCATGGTCGGCTTGGTCGGCAATATTTTGCTGGGTTTGCAGCTGACACGGCTGGACCGCTTCGCCGACCAGCTGGTGACGCAGGCGCAGCGCCACGGTTTGCAGGTATCAGCCGCGCACGGCCATCAGGACTAGGCCCATGCGCAGACGCCACATCACTCGGGAGCCTGAGGTCGATCCGTTCTACGACATGCTGTTCAACATGCTGATCGCATTCGTCTTTTGCTTCATCATCGCGCTGCTCGCCATGAACCCCAAGGCGCTGAAGGCGGGCGATATTCCGGCCAAGGCTGAATACATCATCACGCTGTCATGGCCCGACTTCGATCCCAACGATCTGGACGCCTGGGTGCAGGGGCCTGATGGCGAAGTGGTCTGGTTCCGCTCACGCGAATCGGGCCTGATGCACCTTGATCGTGATGACCGGGGCGCGTCCAACGACACCATCGTGGTCAACGGCGTGAAGGTGGTTAACCCGATCAACCAGGAAGTAGTGACGATTCGAGGGGTGTCGCCGGGCGAATATATCGTCAACGCGCATTATTACGACAGCAAGGATGCGGCCGCATCCGACCCCAAAAGCGGTCTGCCAGTCGAGGCCAAGGTTTCGGTGGTGAAGGTCAACCCGCGTGCCGAAGTGGTCTATTACGGCCAGAAAATACTGACGAAACGTGGAGATGAAGTCACGTTAGTCCGCTTTACGGTGCTGCCTGACGGCAGCGTCAACAACCTCAATACCTTGCCCAAAGCGCTTGTGAAAAGACTTTGACATGACTCTTGCCCTGATCCTCGCCTATACCGTTCTTTTGCTGCTGACCGCACTCGCTTTGCTGTGGTCGCGCTGGCCGGGCTGGCTCAAGGGTGTTCTCGTTGTGGCGGTTACAGGACTTTATTTTTTCGGTCACAGCACCGCCTATTCTCTACTTGGCATGCCAAGTACGGCGGCTTTGCCCGAGCGCTTTGTGATGCTTGCTGCGGTGGTCGAGGAGCCGTCGCAGAAGCAGGGCGGTGCGCTGTATGTGTGGATAAGCCCCATCGCGGAAGGCCGCAGCGCCATGAATCCGCGTGCGTACAAGTTACCCTACACCCGCCGCTTGCATGAGCAAATTGACAACGGCATCAAGAAAGGCCGCGACGGTGTGAGCCAGATGGGCAATGCCGAAATCAAGGTCGGGCAGGGCGGCGGACAAAGCTGGCTTCAACCCGGCAACGACGAGCAGGAGATCACCATTCGCGATCTGCCGGTTCCGCAGTTGCCGGAGAAATAACGATGAGCCGAGTGCAGCGCTGGCAACGAACTGGCTTGGTGATAGCGCTGATTTCCGCGCAGTCGGGATGTACCCCGACGTCGACAGGCCCGCAGATGTTTCCATTGGATGCGGGACGCAGCTGGACTTACCGGCTGGTAACGACTTTCGACGACCCGTCCCTGTTGCCTGAACGCGAAACGCTCGTGCTTTCGGCACGCGGCAGCGAGACGCTGAAAGGCGAGGCGCTGTGGCGGCGGCGCAGCAGCACTGGCAATGATTATTGGCTGCGCATTGATGACACCGGTATTGCGCGCGTAGCCAGCCAGGGCGCGATGGACGTCGAACCGCAGGCTGACCAGCCAGCGCGTTATGTGCTGCGCCTGCCCTATGTGGTTGGCACGCAGTGGACGGCGCCGACGGGCTCTTACGTTTATCAGCGGCGCAATGAGTTTCCGCGTGAGCTGCGCCATTTGAAGCGCTACCAGTCATTGCAAATGAAGTACCGCATCGAGGCGATTGACGAGCTTGTTAAAACTCCGGCAGGCGAGTTCACTGGCTGCCTGCGCGTCGGCGGTCGTGCCGACATCCGGCTCTACGTTGATGAGCTCTTCACATGGAAGGATGTACCCATGTTGACGCGTGAGTGGTATTGCCCGGGCGTGGGTTTGGTGCGCGTTGAGCGATCAGAGGTTTCGCCGAGTAAATTTATCGTCGGCGGCACGTTGGCGATGGAGCTGACGGCATGGCGTTGAACCTGTGCTGTAGTTTGCGTCAATTGATCCAGCAGGCCGGATTGCTGGTGCTGGCCTGGGTACTGGCAGCCGCCTCAGCGGTGCATGCAGGCGTGCTCGACAAAGCGGCCCTGGAAAAAGTTTTCGGGCCGGCACTGGTTGTAGGGGAAAAAAATGCCGGCTTGCCGGTGTGGCCGGTGTTCGAGCGTGAGGCAAATCGACTGGAGCTTCGCGGCTATGCGTTTGAGTCGCTTGACTTTGAGCCCGTGCGCGGTTACTCGGGGAAGCCGATCAATCTTCTTGTCGCCATTGACCCAGCTGGTACTTTCCTTGATGTGCGCGTGCTTGGGCACGACGAGCCTTTCTTTACCAGTGCCGCGGGCACTGCTGTGCTCAATACCTTTGCCGCGCAGTACAAAGATTTAAGCATCCACCACCGGATCGAAATCTTCGGCCACAAGGCGCGTACCAGCCGTGATGCCACGTCAGCAAAACTGCATGGCGTAGCCGCGGGCACGGTTACTGTCAAGGCGATGGATGCGAGTATTCTGGAGTCAGCAACGTCAGTGGCGCGCGCACACATCGCCGCGCTGGAGCCGGGCGGCACGGGCGGACTGAACGCCGCGCCTGCTAGCGGCACGCGCTCGACGCGCCTGTCAGAACGGCACACGCCCCTAAGCTGGCAAGAGCTGGTCGAGCAAAGTGCTGTGCAGTCGCTGAGCCTGACGCGCAGCCAGATTGAAAATGCTTTTGCTGGCACGCGTGCAGCCGGTGCCGACAAGCGCGCTGCCACCGCACCCAATGAAGCCGCGCTGTCTTTTCACACCGCCTTTGTCAGCATTCCAAAGATCGGCCGTAACCTGCTCGATGACGCGGGATGGCGTCAGCTCAATGCCAATTTACGCCGCGCCAGCCATGCACTGCTGGTCACTGAGACCGGCCCATTGGCCAGGATGGCTTACGAAAGCCAGCGCGTGCAGCAGGCCGTTCCTTTTGTCTTGAAGCAAGGCGGCAAGGAGCTGCGGTTGCGCGCGATGGCCTACGACACTGCGCTGTCGGTGCCTGGCTACCCGCAGGACCAGCGTGCGCATTTGTTGCTGGTGGATGCAGCTACGCCGTTGGACCCGGCGCTGCCTTTCGAGCTCAGCTTTCGATTGCAGCGCCGGTGGGGAGGCTTCCCCGATCAGCTCGCGCGGGCCGACTTCGCACTTGGCTACCAGCTCCCCGATGCCGCAGCCTGGATTGCCGCGTCTTATGAGCCAGCCTGGTTTGCCGTGTGGCGACAACGCGCCTGGGAAATTGCCGTGCTGGTAGCCGCTCTGGCGCTGCTGGTTGTGGCGCTGGCGCGCCAGCAATGGCTCAGTGCATCGCAACGGCGACTTGATTGGTTTCGCCGGGGCTACCTGCTGTTCACGCTTTTTTTCATTGGCTGGTACGCGCAGGGTCAGCTGACTGTGGTCAATCTCACCGCGTCTGCCGAGGCGCTGGCTGCAGGCGGTGACCTTACGTTTCTTTTGACCGACCCGATTTCTGTGGTCTTGTGGGTTTTTGTCGGTGCCACATTGTTTGTCTGGGGGCGCGGCACTTTTTGCGGCTGGCTGTGCCCATTTGGCGCGCTGCAGGAGCTCATCAGTGTGGTCACCCGCCGGCTTGGCTTGCGGCCGCGGCGGGTGCGTGCTGCAATGGATACGCGCCTCAAGCGCGTGAAGTACAGCGTACTTGCGGTGGTGCTGGGGTCGGTGTTCCTGACGCCTGCGTTTGGACCGGGCGCAGCCGAAGTCGAGCCGTTCAAAACCGCCATCAGCGCCTACTTTCTGCGCGACTGGCCGTTTGTGCTGTGGGCTGCGATGTGCCTGGGCTTGAGCGTTTTTGTGTACCGGGGATATTGCCGCTATATCTGCCCGCTCGGTGCCGCGCTCGCCGCGACCGATCTGCTGCGGCGCTGGGCCTGGATTCCCCGGCGAAAGAAATGCGGCACCCCCTGCCAGACCTGTCGCCATCGCTGCGATTACCAGGCGATTGAGCCCATCGGAAAAATCGACTACGCCGAGTGCTTTCAATGCCTCGACTGTGTGGCGATTCACCAGGACGCCGCACGTTGCCTGCCGCTGATTCAAAACATGAAAGAGGGCGCACGCGTGTTTCCGATTGCCGCAGTGCGAGGCGCATGATGATTCTCGTCCGCCGACAGTGTCTTCGCATCGCGCTCGGACTGGGTGCCACGCCGCTGGTCGGGCGCGTGGCGGCTGGCAAGAGCAGCGCCTTGCAATGGCGCGAACGTGCGCTGCTTGGCTTTGGAACCACTTTGTGGTTGCGCGCTGCGCATGCCGACGTGCAGCGTGTTGAAGCTGGCCTTAACGCCGCCGTGCAGGCGATTCGCCATGTCGAGCGGCAGATGAGTCTGTTCGATGAAAGCAGCGCGCTGTGCCAGCTCAACCGCGACGGTCGGCTGCGCGCCGCCGATCCTGATTTGCTGCGCGTGCTGCGTCTGGCGCAACGCGTAGCAGCCGGTAGCCGTGGCGCTTTTGACGTCACCATACAGCCGCTGTGGCAGGCATGGGAGTCGGCACGGCGATCCGGCGCGGTAGCCACGCCAGGCGCGTTGCGTTCAGCGCGGCTGCAGGTCGATTGGCGCGCGCTTCGGCTCGACGGCGCAGACGTTTTTCTGCAGCGTCCGGGGATGGCGCTCTCGCTTAACGGCATAGCGCAGGGCTATGCGGCAGACCTGGCGCGCACCCGACTACAGGCGCTCGGCATTGAGCATGCCTTGCTCGACACCGGCGAGTGGTCATCCTGGGGCCGGGGGCCTGAAAATACGCCCTGGCGACTTGCTGTTGAAGAGCCCGTTTTGCCGAATCAATTTCCAGAAAACTTGCAAGTGGTGAGTGACGGGCGTGCCGTCGCCACCTCGTCAGACCGTCACTGTGCGTTTAGCGCTGATCATCGTCACCATCACATCATTGATCCGCACACGGGTTATTCCCCGACGGCCTGGTCTTCTGTGACAGTGCTGGCAAACTCTTGCGCCGTGGCAGACGCGCTGACCAAGGTGTTTTTCATGGCAGCGCCCGCCCACGCAATGGCACAGGCACTGCGGTGGGGTGTGGACGTGCTGCTGATCGACAAAACCGGACGCTGGCATGCCAGCAGCGGCGTGCCGTTGCGACAGCTTGACGAACCACTGCTCGCCCGGCGTCAGTGAATTTTTTTTGAGAAAGTGAAAGCCGTCTCAGACTGCTGTTTCAATTTGAGAATATGACGCCTCGCCGCTTGCAAACTAGGGTTTGGCCTATGACCTGGCGACAGGCTCAATCTAAAAATATAAATTTTCTCAAACTATTCAAAGGAGACTGGAGATGATGAGATTTATCACCCCGCTAGCGGTCGGTTTGGCACTCGGGTTTGCCTCGACAGCCGGTGCGCAAAACTGGCCGGTTTACGGCGGCGACACTGGAAACACCCGGCACAGTCAAGCCAGCCAGATCACCACCGCCAATGTCTCCAAACTCAAGGTTGAATGGGCACTGCAATTGGGCACGCTTCGCTCGCAGGAAAGCACCCCGATTCTGGTCGGCGACATGCTGTTCGTCACCTCTTCCTTCGGTCCCAAAAATCTGTTTGCAGTCAATGCCAAAACGGGCGAAGTGAAGTGGCGCTATTCGCCCGAGGTGCCCAAGGGCATTGATCAATACGCCTGCTGCGACGTGAACAACCGCGGCGTAGCCTATAACGACGGGAAGATTTTCGTCGGCCGGCTCGACGCACATGTCGCCGCCATTGATGCCAAAACCGGCAAAGAACTGTGGGCCACCCAGGTGACCGACTACACCGCCGGCGCAGTCATCACTTCGCCACCAACGCTGGTTAAAAACCTGGTCATCACTGGTTTCGGTGGCGGCGAATACGGCGTTCGCGGCGCCATCGTCGCGCTCGACCAAAAAACCGGCAAGGAAGTCTGGCGCACCAACACTGTGCCGCTGCAGGGCGAGAAAGGTGGCGACACCTGGAAAGGTGATTCCGGCAAGTTCGGCGGTGGCGCGGCCTGGTACATTGGCTCATACGACCCGAAACTTAATCTGGTTTATTACGGCACCAGCAACCCGTCGCCGTGGTCGGCCTCGGTGCGCGGCAACGATACCTCGGCTGTCGGCCAGTTCACCAATCTCTACACCGCCTCTGTGCTGGCGCTCAATCCCGAAACCGGCAACATCGCCTGGCACTACCAGTTCACTCCGCATGACGCCTGGGATTACGACGGCGTCAACGAGTTGGTGTTTGCCGACCTGCCTGTGGAGGGCAAGAAAACGCCAGTCATCATGACCGCCAATCGCAATGGTTTTTTCTACGTCATTGATCGCGCCAACGGCAAGCTGGTGTCGGCCAAGCCGTTTGTCGATGGTGTTAACTGGGCCACCGGCATTGACATGAAAAGCGGCACGCCGATTGAAGCGGCCGGCAATCTCAAGCGACCTGGCATGAAGCGCAAGGCGGCTGATATCTGTCCTAACCTGCTCGGTGGAAAAAATTGGCAGCCCATGAGCTATGACGCCAAGTCGGGTCTGGTTTTTATCCCGACTTTGAACATGTGCATGGACCTTGAAGGCATTCAGGCTGATTACAAGCGCGGCGCATTCTTCCTCGGCGTCAACTTTGACCTGGGCAAGAGCGGTGCTGGTGACTATCTCGGTGGCGTCAAGGCCTGGGACCCGGTGGCCCAGAAAACGGTGTGGTTCAACAAGGACAAACTGCCCTGGGCTGGCGGCGTGATGAGCACCAACGGTGGCCTGGTCTTCCACGGCGACATCACCGGTGTGTTCAAGGCGCTCGACGCCAAGACCGGCAAAACGCTCTGGAAGTTCAATGCCGGGTCAGGCATCAGTGCCGCACCCATGACCTACACGCTCGACGGTAAACAATACGTTGCTGTGGTGTCGGGCCGCACACTGTCGATTCCCGCCTTTGCGGGTGGTATCGGCGAGAAAATGGTCGAAGCCAGCCCCGAAGGCGGCACGCTTTTTGTATTTGCGTTGAACTGAAACAGGCAAGGCGGGTCATGACTGTTCGCAGCAAATTGGGTCAGTGGTTAATCGCTGCGGCAGGTTTGACCTGCATTGTTTCCACGCCCGGCGTATCGGCTGGCGTGCTTCGGGTTTGCGCAGACCCGGACAATTTACCTTTCAGCAAGTCAGAAGGCAGCGAGCGCGGCATGTATGTCGAGCTGGCCGAGCTGGTGGGCAAACAGCTCGGCTCATCGGTTGAATATGTCTGGTGGCTGACATTCAACCAGCGAAAGGCTTTGCGCAATACGATTTTGCAAGACGGCTGCGACGCTTACTTTGCGTTGCCGGCAGACGCCGACTACAAGCTGCGTGGGCTGCAGCGTTCTCGGTCCTTCATCAATGTCAGCTATGCTGCGGTGGCTGCGCCTTCTGTCAACATTGCCGGGCTGGCTGACCTGAAAGGCAAGCGCCTCGGCGTGCTGCACGCCACGCCTCCGCATATTCTTTTGTCGCAGCTCGAAGGCTACGGCACTACCAGTTTTCGGTTCGAATCCGAGGCATTTGACGCCTTGGCCAAAGGGGAGATCGACATTGCGCTGCTCTGGGGGCCAAGCGCTGGCTACACCAACCTCAAACGCATGGAAAGTCGCTGGCGCGTGACGTCGCTGGCCGGTGAGGGCCTGGGTGGTCAGATGGCCGTGGCGGTGCGCCGGGGCAATGACACGCTGGCCGCGAGTATCGACAAGGCGCTGGTGACCTTGCAACCCGAGATTGCTGCGCTGGCGAAAAAGTACGGCTTCCCGACAGGGCAGCCGGTGCAATTGGCCCTGGTTTCAGCGCGCCATTCAGGCCGTGCTGAAACTCAGGCGCGAGCAGGGCTTGCCCCCATCGGATCGGGGTTGGTAATCGGCACGGGCTGGATGCGGACTTCCACCGCGCCAGAGCTTGCGAAGCTGATTGCCCAGGCAGCGCCTGTGCCGGCGGTGGGCACTGCGGCGGCTGGCACTGCGGCTGTCGGTTCTGCCACGGGTGATGACGCGGCAGGCAAGGTGCGCTTCAATGATGTCTGCTCGCACTGCCACGGCAACAATGGCGCCAGCGCCATCAGTGAGCGTGATTTGCGCCGACTCAAGCTGCGCTACAAAGACAACTGGCGCGAGACCGCCATCAAGACCATCAAAAATGGCCGCCCCGACCTCGGCATGCCGGCGTGGCAGACGTCGTACAACGACAAGCAGATCGAAGAGCTGCTGGCCTTTCTCGCGACGGTACAAAAGTAATGACTGGTTGACCTTGTCAGCCAGTTCAGCGTACATCTAGCGCCGGTGTGCTTGGCTTACCCCTCCTATGCCACCTGTTCGCCAATCCTTTGGTCCATCGACTCTCAGCGAATGCGGACTGACCGAAGCTCTGCAGTACCCAATGCACAACCGACAGGCGCTCGATAGGCGCCGCTGCTGTCATGCCGTGCATGACTGAGCGACTGACGACCAGCAACTATGCGCGGCAATCGATGGGCCACGCCACCGGCGACTGTGCGGGAACGGTATATTCTTGTGGGCCAACCCTGCCGAAGTACCGGTTCGTTGACTTCCGATTGAAAGAAATAAATGGAAAACCTCGATGTGATGGTTCTGCGTACGCTGCGTGACTGGCGCGCCGCCCGCAAGCGCGCCTTGCTGGCTACCGTGGTCCGCACCTGGGGCTCATCACCCAGGCCGGTAGGCTCCATCATGGCGCTGTGTGAAGACGGCGCTGTGGTCGGCTCAGTGTCGGGTGGCTGCATTGAAGACGACCTGATTTATCAGCACACGCAAGCCTATGCGTCGCTGCGCACTGCCGGCGAAGCCAGCAAAAAAATCCCATCCGGCCCGCCGGCGTTTGTCAAGTACGGCGTAACGGCCGATGAAGCGCACCGCTTCGGCCTGCCGTGCGGCGGCACGCTTGAGCTGCTGCTTGAATACGACCCCGACGTAGGCACTTTGGCGCAGCTGGTCGAATCACTGGAGGCTGGTCAACTGATGCAGCGATGCGTGCAGCTGGGCGACGGACGCGTGACGCTGATGGCCGCCCGCAGCCCGGCAGCGCTCGGCGTCTCCAGTCTGGAGCTCATTAACACCTTTGGCCCCGAGTACCGCATGCTGTTGATAGGCGCCGGGCAATTAACCGAATACCTCGCCACGATGGCGTTGTTCAGTGGCTTTGCGGTCACGGTGTGCGACCCGCGCGAAGAGTACCGCAGCGCGTGGTCGGTGTCGGGCGCAAAAGTGCTCAGCGAGATGCCCGACGACGTCGTCCTCGCTTTCAAACCCGACCGGCGCAGCTGCGTGATTGCGCTGACGCATGATCCCAAGCTCGATGATCTGGCTTTGCTGGAAGCTCTGGCGACCGATGCTTTTTACGTCGGCGCGATTGGCTCCAGGCGCAACAACGAGGCACGGCACCAGCGCATGGCCGAGCATTTCAACATCAAGGCGGACGGGCTGGCGCGTCTGCGCGGCCCCATCGGCATCTATATCGGCAGCAAAACCCCGCCCGAAATTGCAGTGAGCGTGATGGCCGAAGTTCTGGCCGTAAAAAACGGCGTGGTCCTGCCGCGCGACATGGCAGTGGGCCAGGCCAAGAACGATCAGGCAGTGGCAGAGAACGATGCGGGTGATCTGGTGTGCAGCGTGGGCCGCTTGGCCGATTGAGCCTGCAGGCGCCGTATATTCTAGTAAAAAACACCGATAGCCCACTAAATACATGCGTAAGCAGCTATGTATTTAATAGCGCTCAAATTCATCTGGAACGAAAAATCAGCTGCTTCATGCGCTGAAGTTTTGGCGTCACGACAGGCACCGTCAGCATCGTGCTGGCAATTGCCATCAGCAGCAGTGCGGTAAAGGTGGCGGGGGTGATGATGGCTTTGTCGAGCAGAATATTGGCGAAAATAATCATGATCAGGGCCTTGGTCTGCAGCAGCCAGCCGATGATGCTGCTCTCGCCACGTTCCCACTTGAGGATTTTTCCGGCCAGGTGAACGCCAACCAGCTTGCCAGCGACCGACGCCACCAGCAGCGCCGCAGCGGCGATAAACACGGCTTGCCCGCCGACCGACCAGCTGGTTCTGAGGCCCGTGCTCAAAAAGAAAACCGGCATCAACACCAGCAGCGCATGATGCCTTAGCAAATCCATGTGTTCCTGGTTGAACCAGTCGCTGTCCATGATGGCGCCGGCCAAAAACGCGCCAACCATGAAGTGCAGACCCGACCAGTCGGCGCCCAGACTGCACACAATCAGCCAGACCAGGCTCACGTACCAGCGGTCGCGTTCGGGCAGCCTCGCCATGAGTTTTCTGAAGGCATAGCCCAGCACGATGAAAGCCGCCAGAAACGCCAGCTGCCTGCCGACGCGTTCCCAGTCCATCAGAATCAGCGCCAGCACACCCCAGATCGCGATGTCGTCGACGCTGGCGTAACGCAAGATGCGCTGGCCTATCGGCTGCCGCAAAATCGCCAGCTTTTCCATCAGCAAAATCAAAATCGGCAGCGCGGTGACGGCGCAGGCCATGCCGACACCCATCACGAATTGCCAGCGACCGCCCTGCGTGCCCATCCAGCCGTCCATCGTCAACATACCGATGGCAGCGGCAGCACCGAACAGCAAGGGCACGCCCAGTGCCAGTCCGGCTGTGATGCTGCTTTCCCGTCGGTGCATCCAGGCCTTTTTCAGGTCGAGTTCAATGCCGGCGATCCAGACAAAAATCATCACCGCCCACCAGGCGACACCGTTGAGGGACTGCACCACCGGCGCGCTGAAGACAAACGCGTAGTAGTCAGGAAACAGCTGTCCCAACACGCCTGGCCCAAGCACAATGCCCGCCAAAATCTGCACCACCACCAGCGGCGCGTAGTAGTCGGTGTTACCAACGCGCCAGATCAGATAAGGCACGGTAAAGATGATCGCCATGGCAATCAGGTAAATTTCAGTGGTAGTCATCGGCTCGCTGTCGTGATGCTGGTTGCGTAAGGGATGGACGGCGTGCCAGGGCGTGCGTGCGGCGGATCGCGTGCGACGGATATTAACGCGTCACGTCAGGCGCCAGCGGCGCGATAGGCCGTCCAATCAAACGCTGTAGTGATCAATCACCGGGCTGCCTCGACATGCGTGACGACGTAGTCGTCCTTCACTTTGACCGCAGCGAACCTGACTTTTTTGCCGCGCTTGAAAAAAGCCAGCAGGCGCGGATTCGCCACGCCGAACTCCATCGTCATGTCTGACATGCCCAGACTCTCAATGGGACCATGCTTGAGCAAAACGCGTTTTTCTTTTGGGTAGACCGCAACAACCTCGGCAGTGGTCAGACTCGCCGCAGCGGCCTTGTGGGTTTGCGCGCAGGCAACACAACTGGCGATGAGCGCAACCAGGCCGAGGACGGTCAGGGAAAAAGATTTCATGGTGTTGACGGGGTGGTTTTAATGGGCCTTGTCGCGGGCTCGGCCACCCATCGTAGCGTGCCGAACGCCCCGGCACGGCTAGCCGGTGACACCCCCGAAAGATATCAGAGTGGGTGCTGCAGACCGCTCCGCCTGCCTGCGGCCTGAGCGCATGCTTAAAGGTTAAATAGGCCTATAGATCCCGTATTTAGGGCGCAAGCAGCTATTATAATTATAGCAGTTTAGCTCTACCGCAAAGACAGACTACAGCCATCCGGCAAATCAGCTGACAAATTGTTTCAGGCGCTTGTCCTAGTATTAACGGGTGCGTGCAGGCTTTTTGACCAAGCCTTTAAAGCCGGGAAGGCTTGTAGGAAAAACCTCCCAAAAACTCTGTTGAATACCCAACACCTGTGAAAGCCATGGAGCGCTGTTCTTGAAACCAAAAATTCTTTGCATCGTCGGAACCCGACCCGAAATTATCAAAATGGCTCCGGTCATCCGTTCCTTGCAGGCGGTGCCAGCGCTGGATGTTCAGGTATTGAGTTCGGGGCAGCACCGGGAATTGTTGCGTCCGTTGATCGACTGGTTTGAATTGACCATTGACATCGATTTGAACGTGATGAGCCATGGGCAGTCTCTGGCCGAGCTGACGGGGCGATTGATGCCGGAGCTGGAGCGCACGTTCAAGGCGCAGAGCCCGGCGCTGGTCATTGCGCAGGGCGACACCACCACGGTGCTGTGTGCGGCACTGACCTGCTTTTACCTGAACATTCCCTTCGCGCATGTTGAGGCAGGGCTCAGAACTTTCGACAACCGCAATCCGTTTCCCGAAGAATTCAACCGCACCACCGTCGGTCAAATTGCGCAGCTGCATTTCTGCCCAACCGCCGAGGCGCGCAACCATTTGCTTGCCGAACGGATTGATGCGGCGACCGCGCACGTTACGGGCAACACCGTCATCGACGCGCTGCGTTTTACAGAAGCGCGCCTGCCCCCGCCATCGCCGCGTTCTGACAGTCAGCAGATTCTTTTGACCGCGCACCGGCGTGAGAATTTCGGGCAACCGCTGATCGATATCTGCAACGCGGTACTCGACATCTGCAAAGAGCATCCTCACCTGCGCTTTCTGTGCCCGGTACACCCAAATCCAAACGTCTGCGAGGTGCTCAAGCAGCATCTCGGCGATCACCCGCAAATCACGCTGTCAGAGCCGCTCGACTACCCGGAGCTGGTCGCGGCCATGCAGCAATCCGTTTTAATCCTGACCGACTCGGGCGGCATTCAGGAGGAAGCTGCCGCGCTGTGCCGCCCGGTGCTGATTCTTCGCGAAGTGACCGAGCGTCCGGAGATTGTGGAACTCGGCGTGGCGAAGATCGTGGGCACGGCGCGCGAGTCCATCGTCAGCCAGACACGCAGACTGCTTCTGGACAAATCGCACTACGCGCAAATGGCCCGGGGGGCACTGCCCTACGGCAATGGCGACGCGGCGCAGAAGATCACGGGCATCGTCTGCAAATCTGTAGGCGCAGACATTTGATGAAAACGACTAAAAGGACTTCATGGAAGCGGTAGCACTTCTTTCGGCGATAGGCACATTTTCCGGGCGTGCTGCCAGACAGGCTTTGGGCACGCCCGCCCAGCGCGGCGATCCTGCCCTTCACCTTCAGGCCGCCGAAGACTGGTTAAAGCGCGCGCACGACCAGAACGATGACGACGGCGTGAGCTACGGGTACTCGGTTCGCGGTGGCTGGCGCCCGTCTTACCGCGAAACGTCGGGCTACATCGCCACTACATTTTTCGACCTGGCGCGTCAACGAAATGATGCTGACTACCGGGAACGCGCGCTGCGGATTTGCCGCTGGCTGCTGAGTGTTCAAAACGCGGACGGATCGTTTTCCAACCCGCGTTACGGCAACGACGGCATTGTGTTTGACACCGGACAGGTGCTGTTTGGCCTGGTACGCGCCGCCGAAGAAACTGGTGAAGCTGATTTCCTGCAGGGAGCCCATCGGGCTGCAGCCTGGCTGGTCAACATTGCAGACCAGAACGACTGCTGGACGCGCAATGAGCATCTGGGCGTGCCGCATGTCTACAACACGCGCACCGCCTGGGCCTTGTTGCGGCTCAATCAGATCGAGCCATCAGACGACTGGGTTCGGGTGGCGCGGGCCAATCTGGACTGGGCGCTTTCCGAGCAGCACGCCAGCGGATTTTTCCGCGAATGCTCGTTCGAGCGCGGTGTAGACCCGTTCACGCACACCATTGCCTATGCCACCCGGGGACTGCTGGAATCAGGCCTGCTGCTCGACGACATGCGCTACCTGACGGCAGCGAAACGCTGCTCCGATGCGGCCATGGAGCAGTTGCGCGCTGACGGTTTTTTGGCCGGTCAGATCAGCATTGATGGGGCGTCGTCTGCGCGCTATTGCTGCCTGACCGGAAACTGCCAGTTCTCCATTGTCTGGGCCAAATTGCATGACATGACCGGTGACGAGCGCTACCAGCATGCCGTGATCAAGGCCACCAATTACGTCATGGCGTGTCAGGACATTCAGATCCAGAACCCGAACGTGCGCGGAGCCATTGCTGGCTCATTTCCGCTTTGGGGCGGCTATGCGCCGTTCAGTTATCCCAACTGGGCGACCAAGTTTTTTATTGATGCGATGGGCTTGCGCAGCCGGTGGAACCCATGAACAAAGCGCAGATTCTTAACGCCAACTTCGATCCGCTGACGCTGACGCAGACAGCTGATGCAGCCTTCCAGATGCTCGATGCACGCAAGCGGGGCTGGCTGGCCACGGTCAACGTATCGATCCTGATGATGATGCGTTCCAACCAGCGACTGCAGCAGTTTGTCGATCAAGCCGCGCTGGTGGTGGCCGACGGGCAGCCGCTGGTCTGGTGCTCGCGCTGGCTCGGTAAGGGCCTGCCCGAAAGGGTGACTGGCGTTGATCTGGTTGATGCCCTCTGTCAGCGCGCAGCCGCTGATGGCAAACGGGTTTTTCTGTTGGGCTCTCAACACGGCACGGTCGAGACGCTGGCCAGCAGGCTTCGCACCAGGCACCACAACCTGCAGATCGAGTTTGCCGATGGCTACTTTCGCGGGGACGAATCCGAGGCGCGTGTGGCATTGATCAACGCCAGCGGCGCGGATATTTTATTTGTCGGCATGGGCGTTCCGCGTCAGGAATATTTTCTCGAAGACCACTGGGAGCGACTGAAGGTCGGTCTGGCTATTGCTGTCGGTGGAAGCTTCGAAGTGCTGGCGGGGCAGCGGCTGCGTGCGCCGCGCTGGGTTCAGCGCGTGGGCATGGAATGGCTGTTCAGACTGGTTCAGGAACCGCGCCGGCTTTTCGCGCGTTACGTGGTGACCAACACCCAGTTTGTATGGTTTCTGGTTGATGCCCTAATGAAGAAAAACGCGCAGAAATATCGATAAAAAAGGCCTGTAGCCCCCGTTTAACGTGCGTAAGCAGCTATAAAAAACATAGCAGTCTTGATGCCGGCCAGCGTCAGCAGCAGTGAGCCGAATAAGTGCAGCGAAGCGGTGGCCAGTGCCAGCGCGTACCGCCCTTGTTGCAGCAGCCCGACCACTTCTGCTGAAAAAGTTGAGAACGTGGTGAGCGCGCCCAGGAAACCTGTGACCAGCAGCAAGCGCCAGACCGCGTCGATCTGCGGCATCGCCTGAAATGTGGCCACGCAAATGCCGACCAGGTAGCCACCGATCAGGTTCGCGGCCAGCGTGCCCCACGGAATCACGCCGCCTGCGCTAAGCCACAACCCCAGCTGCCAGCGCGCGAGAGCGCCGGCGCAGGCACCGATACAGATGGCGATGACAGAAAGCATGAGTCAGCCTGCCTACTTTTCCTTGCCCATGACCAGGTCAGGCAAGATGGTGACGATCTGCGGGAACAGTGTGATCAAGGCGATGCAGATGACCATGCAGATAAAAAACGGAATGGCGGCGCGGGCGATCACGTTGCTGTCTTTGCCGGTCATGTTCTGCAGCACAAACAGATTAAAGCCGACCGGCGGCGTGACCTCGGCAATCTCGACCAGCAGCACGATGAAGATGCCGAACCAGATCAGATCGAAGCCGGCCTTCTGAATCATCGGCAGCACCACCGCGCTGGTCAGCACGATCATCGAGATGCCGTCGAGTGCCGTGCCCAGCACCAGGTAAATCAGTACCAGCGCGCCAATCAGCGCGTACGGGGAGAGCTGCATCGCATCGACCCATTCGGCCAGCTCGCGCGGGATGCCGGTGAAAGCCATGGTCTTGGTCAAAAAGGCGGCGCCCGCCAGGATGAACATGATCATGCAGCTGGTGCGCGTCGCACCCATCAGGCCTTCAGTGAAGTTGGCCCAGGTCAGGCAGCGGCCCCAGGCTGCAATGGCCAGTGAACCCAGCACGCCAAAGGCGGCACATTCAGTGGCAGTAGCCCAGCCGGCGACCAGCACCCAGACAATAAAGACGATCAGCAATCCGCAAGGAATCAGGTTGCCCGACAAGCGAATTTTTTCCCTGAATGTGGTGGGCGGGTCAGCGGCGGGCACCTGGTCCGGGTGCCGCAAGCTCCACCAGCCGATGTAACCGGAGAACAGCAGCATCAGCAAAAAGCCAGGCAGAAAGCCGGCGAGAAAGATGCGGATGATCGAAGCATCGGCGGCGACGGCATACACCACCATCGTGATAGACGGCGGTATCAAAATACCCAGCGTGCCAGCCGACGCCAGCGAGCCGATGGCCAGGTTTTCGTTGTAGCCGCGGCGCTTCAGTTCGGGCAGCGCCACTTTGGCAATCGTGGCGCAGGTGGCGGCCGATGAACCGGATACCGAGCCAAACACGCCGCAGCCGATGATGGTCGTGTGCATCAGCCGGCCCGGAATGCGGTTCAGCCACGGGCGCAGGCCCTCAAACATTTCTTCGCTGAGTTTGGTGCGAAACAGAATCTCGCCCATCCAGATAAATAGCGGCAGCGCAGCCAGTTCCCACGAGGCGTTCGATTCCCAGAACGCCGAAAAAAGATTCTTGCCAGGCAGCGTGTTGGTAAAAAAAGCCTGACCAACCCAGCCGACGATAGCCAGCGTCATCGCAATCCACACACCACCCGCCAGCAGCACCAGCATGATGACGAGCAGCATGCCGCCCATTAGCAAAATATCCATGGTCCTTACCTTTTCGTTTCAACGCAGCGTCGACTAAATTTCAAGCAAGTAACAACGCAGAACCGGCTTCGCCGGGCTGCAGGTGTTGCCCCCGGAGGGGGGAGGAGGCTACATGCAGTGAGCCTCAACAGGGGGGACAATTCAATGGCTAAGCCGGGCCGCAGCGGTTGCCCCCTGCAGGGGGGAGGAGGCTACACGCAGTGAGCCTTAACGGGGGGGGGGCTAATAATTCAACGGGGGGAGCTAAATATCAGAGGAGAAGTCTCCTCTGGCATGGCGCTCTTCCACCGACCGTTGGTAGCTCGGCTTTCCGCCTTGCACCACGGTTACCAGTTCGTCAATCACTGCAGCCATCAGCAGCCAACAGCCCATCACGAACGTTGATTGCGGAATCCAGATCGGGATGACGACCAGACCGGTCGCCATTTCCTTGAATTCCCAGCTTTCATAGGTGAAAGCCGTGGCCGACCAGGTCAGATAGCCCACCGAAATGGCGGCAATCATCAGGCAGGTGACGTCCATGGCGCGCCGCGCGCGGGGCGGCGCTTTGTCGAGGAGCAGCGTGACACGCACAAAATCGCCGTGACGGAATGCGTGCGCCATGGCAAAGAAAGCTGCAGCGGCGCAGAGCCATGAAACGATGTCGTTGACGCCGCTGACCGCCAGGTTCAACTGCCGTCCCACGCCCGCGATGATCATCAACACGAAGATTAAAAAGATGCAGAACGCGCCCAGGGCACCGGCTGCATCAAGAATCCATTCCAGTGCGCGACGCATCGTCTATTTCTTCGCTTTGTAGGCGTCCACGATCGCCGCGCCTTCAGAACCTGCAGCTTTCAGCCAGTCGGCCTGCATGATGGAGCCGACCTGGCGCATGTCGGTGTTCAGCTTGTCGGAGGGCTGGTGGATTTTCATGCCGCGCTCAACCAGCAGGCGCTTGTACTCGACATTCTTTTCCTCGGCTACTTTCCAGCCTCGGGCTTCTGCATCAGCGGCGACTTTCAACACTGCTGCCTGGGTTGCCGCATCCAGCGCGGTGAAGCTTTTCAGGTTGACGAGCACAGCGTTTTTTGGAATCCAGGCCTGCGTATCGTAGAAATTCTTGAAGTGCTCGTAGGTCTTGGTATCAAAGCCGGTCGAGCCCGAGCTCATGTAGCTTTCAATTACGCCAGTAGCCATTGCAGCGCTTAATTCAGCTTGCTGGATTTGCACTGGCTGCGCGCCGATCAGCTCGGCAATCTTGGCAGTCGCCGGGCTGTAGGCGCGCCACTTGATGCCGCGCAGGTCGCCCACCGAGTTGATCTCGCGCTTGCTGTAGATACCCTGAGGCGCCCACGGAACCGAGAACAGCAGCTTGATGCCCTGGGCGGCCAGCAGCTTGTCCATCGCCGGTTTGGAGACGTCGTACAAGCGCCGCGCTTGCGGGTAGCTGCTCGCCAGGAAAGGAACGCCGTCGAGCGCGTAAATCGGATTTTCATTGGCAAAGTTGGCGAGCAAAATTTCGCCCGCCTGCGCCTGGCTGCTTTGCACCGCACGCTTTATTTCGGTGGCCTTGAACAGTGACGCGTTGGCATGCACCGTGATCTTGAGTTTGCCGGCCGTGGCGGCGTCAACCTCTTTGGCAAACTGCGTGATGTTTTCGGTGTGGAAGTTGGTGGCTGGGTAGGCAGTCGGCAAGTCCCATCGGGTTTGCGCCATGGCGGCACTGCTGGCGGCAAGGCTGATGGCAAATACCGTCAGTAAGGGTGAGGCGAAATGACGAAGCTTCATGAGGACTCCATAGGCTTTAATAGAAATAGTGCGTGAACTGTAAGCGCCAAGCTTCGATCAAAAATCGGTATTTTCCCTAAAAACGTCAACAATTTGTTGATAAATCGTCACTCATTTGCCTACAATCTCTCGCATGCAACATCGATGCCAATTGGACAAGTGCCATGCGTAAAAAGCCGATTGAAAAAGCAATCGTGACGGTATCGCGTTCTCCTATCGTCTCATCAGCGCACCTGGTGTCGCCGAAAAGCGCCGAGATGAGCGAGTTTGAATTTGGCCTGATCGTCGCCGGCAATGCCTTTCACCGCTGGATCGCACACTGCATGAGTGCGGCGGGACTGAAGGATCTGACGCCGCTCGATGTGCTGGTGCTGCACCACGTCACGCACCGGGCGCGCGACAAGCGGCTGGCCGACATCTGCTTCATCATGAATGTTGAAGACACGCACCTGATCAATTATTCATTGAAGAAATTGCAGAATCTGGGTGTTGTCGAGGCCAGTAAAAACGGCAAGGAAGTCACTTATGCACCGACCGAAGTCGGTCGTGGCTACGTGCAGCGCTACCGCGAAATTCGGGAGTCTTGCCTGATCAATGCCATGAACGCAGACGAGGGTATGAATCGGGATATCGGTGAGCTGGCGCGGCTGCTGCGCGTGCTGTCGGGCATGTACGACCAGGCGGCGCGCGCCGCTGCATCCCTTTAATTTTTATCAGGACAGTGATGACAAAAAAACTTTGGCAATTCTGGATCGACCGTGGCGGCACGTTCACCGACATCGTGGCGAGAAAGCCCGATGGCTCGCTGCTCGCACACAAGCTGCTGAGCGAGAACCCCGAGCAGTATCCGGACGCGGCGATTGCCGGCATCCGCCATTTGCTGGGGCTGCAGGCTGACGAGCCGATTCGCGCGGATGTAGTTGAGTGCGTGAAGATGGGAAACACCGTGGCGACCAACGCGCTGCTGGAGCGCAAAGGCGAGCCCACGCTGTTGGTCACCACGCGCGGCTTTCGTGACGCGCTGCGCATTGCATATCAAAACCGGCCACGTCTTTTTGACCGCCATATCGTGTTGCCCGAACTGCTTTACAGCGCCGTGGTGGAAGCGCAGGAGCGCGTCAGTGCGCAGGGTGAGGTGCTTCAGTCGCTGGACGAGGCGCTATTAAAAGAGGAGCTGCTTGCGCACTATTTACTTGGGCTAAGGAGCATTTCTATTGTTTTTATGCACGGCTATCGCTACACCGACCATGAAAAAATAGCGAAACGGCTCGCGCGCGAGGCCGGCTTCACGCAGATCAGCACGTCGCATGAAACCAGCCCGATGATGAAATTCGTCAGCCGTGGCGACACCACCGTCGTTGATGCCTACCTGTCGCCTATCCTTCGCCGCTATGTCGAGCAGGTAGCCGCCGAGATGCCGGGTGTGAAGCTGTTCTTCATGCAGTCGTCGGGTGGCCTGGCCGATGCGCATATGTTTCAGGGTAAGGATGCGATTTTGAGCGGCCCGGCGGGTGGCATTGTCGGTATGGCCCGTACGGCGGCGGTGGCTGGACATGCCAAGGTGATCGGCTTCGACATGGGCGGCACATCGACCGACGTGTCGCACTATGCCGGCGAATTCGAGCGCGAGTTTGAGACGCAGGTGGCTGGTGTGCGCATGCGGGCGCCGATGATGAGTATTCATACCGTGGCGGCCGGTGGTGGCTCGCTTTTGAGATTCGACGGCGAGCGGTTTCGCGTCGGCCCGCAAAGCGCAGGCGCCAACCCCGGGCCGGCGAGTTACCGGCGCGGCGGACCTCTGGCCGTGACCGATGCCAACGTGATGGTCGGCAAGGTGCAGCCGCGCTATTTTCCGAAAGTGTTTGGGCCCAATGCCGACGAGCCGCTGAGCTTTGATGCGGTGCAGACGCAGTTCGATTTGCTGGCCGCGCAAACCGGCCGTGCGCCCGAGGCGGTGGCCGAGGGCTTCATCCACATCGCGGTGCAGCAGATGGCCAATGCGATCAAGAAAATCTCGGTGGCGCGCGGCTATGACGTGACGCGCTACACCTTGCAATGCTTTGGTGGCGCAGGCGGCCAGCACGCCTGTCTGGTCGCCGATGCGCTGGGCATGACGCGTGTGTTCGTGCATCCGCTGGCAGGTGTGCTGAGCGCCTACGGCATGGGGCTGGCCGACCAGAATGTGATTCGCGAGCAGTCGGTTGAATTGAAGCTGAGCGAGTCAGCGCTGGAAGAGATCAAGGTCAAGCTCGATCAGCTTGGTGCGACCGCTGAAGCCGAACTGATGCGTCAGCAGGCGGGCACCGGCGTCATCATGCTGCACCGGCGCGTGCATGTGCGCTACGACGGCAGCGACGCTGCGCTGGTGGTGCCTTTTGGTTCGCTGCCAGAAATTCAATCAGGCTTTGAAGTGGCGTATCGGCAGCGCTTTTCGTTTTTGATGCAGGGCAGGGCGCTGGTTGTTGAAGCGGTGTCGGTCGAAGCCATTGCCAAGGGTGATGCGCCGATTGAGCCGCGCCATGCGATGAACGCACCGCGCGATGTGCCGCGCCGGCCGGAAGTGAAGGATGGGGTTCGCATGTACTCGGGCGGGCAGTGGCATGACGCGGCGCTGGTCGTGCGCGAAGACCTGCGGCCAGGCGACGTGATTGCCGGGCCGGCCATCATTGCCGAGAAGAACGCCACCACGGTGGTCGAGCCGGGCTGGGAAGCAGCGCTGACCGAACTTGATCACCTGGTGCTGGACCGGCGGGTCGCCCGTGCCATCACGTTTGCGGCGGGCACCACGGTTGATCCGGTGCTGCTGGAGGTGTTCAACAACCTCTTCATGAACATCGCCGAACAGATGGGGCTGCAGTTGCAGAACACAGCGTACTCGGTCAACATCAAGGAGCGGCTGGACTTCAGCTGCGCGCTGTTTGACACCGCAGGCAACCTGATCGCCAACGCGCCGCACATGCCGGTGCATCTGGGCTCGATGGGCGAGAGCATCAAGACGGTGATTCGCGAAAACGACAGCACCATGCAGCCGGGCGACGTGTATGTGCTCAATGATCCGTACCACGGCGGCACGCATTTGCCGGACATCACGGTGATCACGCCGGTGTATCTGAACACATCGACTGGGCCTACTTTCTATGTCGGCTCCCGCGGCCACCATGCCGATGTCGGCGGTATTACACCGGGCTCCATGCCGCCGTTTTCAACCCGCATCGAAGAAGAGGGCGTGCAGATCAATAACGTCAAGCTGGTCGAGCGCGGCGCGCTGCGCGAAGCGGAAATGCTGACATTGCTCGGCAGCGGAAAATATCCATCGCGAAACCCGCAGCAGAACATGGCAGACTTGAAAGCGCAGATTGCCGCGAATGAAAAGGGCGTGCAAGAGCTGCGCAAGATGGTTGCTTCGTTCGGCCTCGATGTCGTGCTGGCCTACATGAGCCACGTGCAGGACAACGCCGAAGAATCGGTGCGCCGCGTTATCACGCGTTTAAAGAACGGCGAGTTCACCTTGCCGCTCGACAACAGCGCGCAGATCAAGGTCGCCATTCGCGTCGATACACAAAACCGCAGCGCAGAGATTGATTTCACCGGCACCTCCCCGCAGCAGATCAACAACTTCAACGCGCCGACGGCGGTGTGCATGGCGGCGGTGCTGTACGTGTTTCGTACGCTGGTCGACGACGATATTCCGCTGAACGCGGGCTGCCTGAAGCCGCTCAAGGTCATCATTCCTGACGGCTCGATGCTGAACCCGCACCCGCCGGCATCGGTGGTGGCGGGCAACGTGGAGACATCCACCTGCATCACCAATGCGCTGTATGGCGCGCTGGGCGTGATGGCGTCTGGCCAATGCACGATGAATAACTTCACCTTCGGCAACGCGCGGCACCAGTACTACGAAACGATTTCAGGCGGCTCGGGCGCGGGCGGCGTGTTTGATGCTCAGGGCGTGCTGACTGGCGGCTTTGACGGCACGTCGGTGGTGCAGGCGCACATGACCAACTCCCGTCTAACCGACCCGGAGGTGCTGGAATTTCGCTTTCCGGTGCGGCTGGAAAGCTATGAAATCAGACAGGGTTCGGGCGGTGCTGGCCGCTGGCGCGGCGGCGACGGTGGCGTGCGGCGGGTGCGGTTTCTGGAGGCCATGACGGCCAGTATTTTGTCAAACGGCCGCCAGCACGGCGCCTTTGGCCTGGCCGGCGGCGAGGCTGGGGATGTAGGCAAGAACCAAGTGCATCGCCTGAACGGTTCTGTTGAATTATTAGGACATATCGGTCAGGCCGAGATGCAACCGGGTGATATTTTCGAGATTCATACCCCGGGCGGCGGCGGGTTTGGTGCAGCGTAAAAAAAGTCGAATCTACCAGTCCGAAAATCGCTACTCATGCATCAAATAGGTCTTTAGCCCAGGTAATACTTGCGTAAGCAGCTATAAATTCAGGAGACATCCAGTGTCTGTAATCCTGCTCGACAACTATGCGTTTTTAGCCCGTTACAACCGCTGGTTTAATGAGCGTCTTTACCGATCATGCGAGGCGCTGACGGATGCGGAGCGCAAGCAGAATCGAGGCGCTTTTTTTGGTTCGGTCCACCACACGCTGACGCATCTGGTGTGGGCTGACAAGCTGTGGCTGCAGCGGTTTGCTGCTCAAGGCCTGTCGTTTGCAGCATTGCCACAGGCCGTGCTGCAACTGCCGGAAGGTGCTGACCGGAGCACCGACCTGCATCCGGATTGGGCTGACTTGTGCAGCTGCCGCGTGACGCTTGACGCCGCTATCGAAAGTTGGCTGGAGGAAATGCCGCCGCAATTTTTGCTTGCCACGATGCGCTATAGCAATAACCAGGGTGTGCAGCGTGAGCACCCGGCGTGGCAGGCGCTCAGCCACTTTTTCAACCACCAGACGCACCACCGAGGGCAGGTCACCACGCTACTGGCGCAGGCTGGTGTGGAGGTCGGCGTGACCGATCTGATTGCACTGGTCTGACTACATGGCGTGAAAACAACTCACGCATCACAGTCGCTATTACTTTGATAGCTGCTTGCGCACCGTTTAAGGGGGCTTGAGGCCAAAAACTTCTCGTGGAAAGAAAAAAACCCGCCAGCTGGCGGGTTTTTTGCGCGAACGATAGACAGCCTGATTATTTGGCAGCGCTGGCAGCGGGTTTAGCTGCGTCTGCCTTGGGCTTGGCTTTGACGTCCGCCTTGGCGTCGGCTTTCGCCTCTGGCTTGGTTGCAACAGCGGCCTTGGCGTCCTTGGCGGTTTCCTTGGCGGCATCCTTGGTCGTCACGGCAGCGCCTTTGGCTGCGTCTTTGGTGGCTACCGCTGCGTCTTTGGCTTTTTCAGTGACGGGTTTGTCAGTTTTCTTGGCGGTGTCGGCCTTGGCTTTTGCCTTGGCATCTGCAGCGCCAGCGCCGGTGTAGGCGGCACCGCCGACGGTCAGGCCTTCAGCGGAAAATTTTGCAGCGTTCTTGTCGCCCACGCCTTTGACGCGCGTCACGAAGTCATCCCAGCTTTTGAAGTCGCCCTTTTTACGCTCGGACGTGATCAGTTTTGACGTGACCGGGCCGATGCCCTTGATGCCGTCCAGCTCGGCTTCGGTGGCTTTGTTGACATCAACCGCAGCAAACGCGGCGACCAGAGACATGGCAGCGAAAAACGCGAGAATTTTCTTGAACATTGAAAGCACTCCTCTAAAGATTGAGTTGAATGACCTGATTGAGCGTACCTTGCAGTCAAGGATGCGCCTAGCTATAACGGCCTGACAGCTTGACGGTTGACTTCGCAACCTTCTGCCCTGACAAACCCTAGGCCTTTCGCCTCTGTGCAGCCAGCCACAACATGTACGAACTTACACCCGACTGCACATCGGCAAAGACATGCTGGCAGCCTGCCGCCCGCAAGGTGCCCAGGTCAGCCTGGGTGTAGCTCTGGTATTTGCCGACCAGCGCTTCGGGAAAACCGATGTAGTCGATCACTCCGCCACGCGCAGCTTCGTCCAAGCTGAGCGGCGCGTCTCTGGCAACGCTGCGCAATGTATTGACTACAGCCATGGCCACATCGTTAAAAGGCTGCGCCCGGCCCGTGCCGAGATTGAAAATGCCGGACTGATCGGGATGATCGAGAAACCACAGGTTGATCGCCACCACGTCGTCGATGAAAATAAAGTCGCGCATCTGGCCACCGGGGCCGTAACCGCCGTACTCGCCGAACAGCTTGACCTTGCCTTCCGCCTCGAACTGGTTGAACTGGTGAAAGGCGACACTGGCCATTCGGCCTTTGTGCTGTTCACGTGGGCCATAAACATTGAAGTAGCGAAAGCCGGCCACCTGCGTCGAGGTATTTTCGAAGCGGGCGCCGAGCTCGCGCCGAAGGCGCTGGTCAAACAGCAGTTTCGAGTAGCCGTAAACGTTCAGCGGCTTTTCAAATTCGGGCGACTCGCTGAAGGTGCTGGAGCCGCCGTAGGTTGCGGCTGACGAGGCGTAAAGCAGGCGCGTGCCTTGCTCCTGACAGGACTCGAACAACTCGCACGACACGCCGTAGTTGTTGTCCATCATGTACTTGCCGTCTAGCTCCATGGTGTCGCTGCAGGCGCCCTCATGGAACACGGCGTCAACCGAGCCGAAGGCGCCTTTGGCAAACAGGTCGTAAAAATCATCGGCGTCGATGTAGTCGGCAATCTGCAGGTCAGCAAGATTGCGGAATTTGTCTCCGTCGGTCAGATCGTCGACGGCGATGATGTCGTCAATGCCTCTGGCATTGAGCCCCTTGACGAGGTTGCTGCCAATAAAGCCGGCAGCACCAGTTACTACGATTTTCATGAATTTTCCAATTGCGGTTTCAACTGAGCTGTTGCACCGAAAACAGCTCGGCGTAGCTTACCGTCGCCGTGCCAAACTTGCCCACGACGATGCCGCCAGCACGGTTGGCTATCGGCACCGCGTCACGCAAGCTGACACCTGCTGCCAGCATGGTGGCCAGCGTGGCAATCACGGTGTCGCCAGCGCCTGTCACGTCAAAGACCTCGCGCGCAACGGCCGGCACATTCAACTCGCCGTCGGCATCGAACAGGGTCATGCCTTCTTCGCTGCGGGTGAGCAAAACAGCGTCCAGGCGCAGCTCGGTACGTAGCTGATGTGCCTTGGCGCGCAGCTCGGCCTCATTGCTCCATCCACCCACCACCTGCTCCATCTCGGCACGGTTGGGCGTAATAACGCTGGCATTTTTGTAGCGGGCATAGTCTTCGCCTTTCGGGTCGACCAGAACCACTTTCCCCGCCGCGCGCGCCTGCGCGATCATCAGCGGGATATGCGCCAGGCCACCCTTGCCATAGTCGGAAAACAGCACGGCTTCATGATCAGGAAAAAGCTTCTCGAACGTGGCGGATTGTGAGGCCAGCACCTCGTTTTCAGGTGTGTTTTCGAAGTCGAGCCGGATCAATTGCTGCTGTCGACCAATGACGCGCAGCTTGACGGTGGTTTTTAATCGGGCGTCGCGGCCAAAGTAGGTTGATATGCCAGTTTTAGCCACCAATGCTTCGAGCTGATGACTTGCTTCGTCCTCACCAACCACCGTCAGAAGCGAGGCCTGAGCACCGAGTGAGACGATGTTGTAGGCCACATTGGCTGCGGCGCCGATGCGTTCTTCGGTACGCGTCACGCGCACTACCGGCACTGGTGCTTCGGGTGAGATTCTGTCCACAGCGCCGTACCAGTAGCGGTCAAGCATGGCGTCGCCAACCACCAGCACGCGGGCTGAAGACATTTTCTCGAGGCTTATCTGCATGGCGTTCCTGGTATCAAAAGTTCAGTCTGCGCTTGCGCCTGAATAGTCACAGATCTTCAATCCGGCGGCTGGGGTAGCTGTCCCAGGCCTGACAGCCTGGGCAGTGCCAGAAATGCTGGGTAGCCTCAAAACCGCAGGCGGCGCACCGGTAGCGAAGCAGTGGCTTGGTGGCCTGGTCGAGCGCGCGCTGTACCAGCGTTTGCTCGGTGCTGGTGTGCGCCGGGCTGCCCGCAATCCACTTGCTTGCAGCTACCAGAGATGTCTGTTTTTCGAGGTGCTTCACGTACCACTGCCGCGCAGTCGCCGGATGATTTTCAAGCTTGATGATCGCTTCGATCAGATCAATCGACGGCATTTGTGCATAGCTGGTTTTCATTAGCTCCATGGCAGCAACCTGCTGGCCGGTGCTCAGGGCAATATTGGCCAGCAGACTGGCAGCCAGCGGCAGGCCCTGCGGCGCCGCCGAAGCGAGCTGGTGCAGGGTTCGCAGCGCGTCGGCGGACTGCCCCAACTGGTTTTGCAGCTTGGCCAGGTCCATCAGCGGGCGGGGTGAATCCGAAGCAACGGTGGCAGCTTCGCGTAGCATGCCAATAGCACCTACCGTATCACCGCTAGCCGTTAAGGCGCTGGCTTGCTCGCACAGGTAGTGCGACAGGCGCGCACTGAAGCTTGCCTCGCTGGAGTTGCCCAAACGGGTCGCAATTTCAGTGGCGTTCGCCCAGTCGCGGGAACGCTCATAAATCGACAGCAGCGCCAGACGCGCTTCTTCCTCATACGGCGTGCCTTCCAGTTTGCGCAGTGCGGATTCGGCCCGGTCTAGCAAGCCGGCTTTGAGGAAATCGAGCGCCAGCGCGTGCTGTGCCCTATCACGCTCGAGCTCGCTCAAGTCACCGCGTGACATTAGATGTTCATGCACCCGCACCGCGCGCTCGTACTCGCCGCGACGCCGAAACAGGTTGCCAAGTGCGAAATGCAGTTCGGATGTGTCGGGGTCGCTCTGGACGGCTTCGATGAACGCATCGATGGCTTGGTCCTGCTGCTCGTTAAGCAGGAAATTAAGACCTTTGAAATAGGCTTTGGGCGCATGGCGGTTTTCGATCCGCATTTGCCGAAGGTCCAGGCGCGAGGCTAACCAACCGAGCGTAAAAAAGAAAGGGAAGCCGAGCAGCACCCAGGTGAAGTCAAATTCCATGGTGCTGTGTTGAAGGCTGTTCGGTCACGGGTGCGGCGGATGAAGATGCCCGGCGTTTGGCGGCAGCCCGGTTTTTCCACCAGCGCGGCATCATCAGGAAAACGCCCAGTACCAAGCCGAAGGCGAAAGCGGTCAGCACCACCAGCACTAGCGGGGCTTGCCACACGGTGCCGAAAAAGAAATTTACGGAAACCGTTTGCTGGTTATTCAGCGCAAAAGCAAACAGCGTAAAAAAAATGGCTGCTTTGAGCAGCCACATCAGGTATTTCACTTCGATTTCCTCGTGTGGTCTGGCAATTGTAGCCAGCCCATTTGCTGGGAAATCTGCCGGAATCAACGCGAAGACGTCGCGGCCAGCATCTCTGCGGTTCGCGCGTCTACCGCTTCGCGTAGCGCCTTGCCTGGTTTGAAATGCGGAACTCTTTTCTCGGGAATGGCGACACTTTCACCAGACCGAGGATTTCGCCCCATGCGGGGCGAGCGACGATTGATGGAAAAACTACCAAAGCCCCTGATTTCAATCCGGTGGCCACGAACCAATGCGTCGCTCATCGCGTCAAGAATGGTCTTGACGGCATATTCAGCATCGCGGTGCGTCAACTGGCCAAATCGGACGGCCAGCTCTTCTACCAGGTCGCTGCGGGTCATGGGATCGGGGATTGGCGTGAGAAAAAGGGAACCGAAGACGAGAACGACGATTAAATAGTTGGGGACAGAGCGTGCGGGCAGCTTTGCTGCGTTGCACGGTCTGTCCCGCAAACTTATTTCGACTCGTTGTTGTCCATCTTGGCGCGCAGCAGGGCGCCGAGGTTGGTCAAGCCAGCGTTGTCGCGTGAGGACTGCTGGCTCAGCGACTGCATGGCTTCCTGCTGGTCCGCGTTGTCTTTGGCTTTCACCGACAACTGGATGTTGCGGGTCTTGCGATCCACATTCACCACCACCGCAGACACTTCGTCGCCTTCTTTCAACACGTTGCGTGCGTCTTCAACGCGGTCACGGCTGATTTCGCTGGCCCGCAGGTAACCAATAATGTCTTCGCCCAGATCGATCTCGGCGCCTTTGGCATCAACCGTCTTGACCTTGCCGGTCACAATCGCGCCCTTGTCGTTGATTGATACAAAGGTGGTGAACGGGTCGGAATCCAGCTGCTTGATGCCCAGCGAGATACGCTCACGGTCAACGTCAACGGCCAGCACGATGGCTTCGACTTCCTGGCCCTTTTTGTAATTGCGAACGGCGGCTTCACCGGGTTCGTTCCACGACAGGTCAGACAGGTGAACCAGACCGTCGATGCCGGCAGCCAAACCCACGAACACGCCGAAATCGGTGATCGACTTGATCGGGCCCTTGACGCGGTCGCCGCGTTTGGTGTCCTGCGCAAACTCTTGCCACGGGTTGGCCTTGCACTGCTTCATGCCCAGGCTGATACGGCGCTTGTCCTCGTCGATCTCAAGAACCATGACTTCGACTTCGTCGCCAAGCGCCACAAGCTTGCTCGGTGCCACGTTCTTGTTGGTCCAGTCCATTTCGGACACGTGAACCAGGCCTTCGATGCCCGGCTCGAGTTCGACAAACGCGCCGTAGTCGGCGATGTTCGTGATCTTGCCGAACAGACGGGTGCCCTGCGGATAGCGGCGGTTCACGCCCATCCATGGGTCGTCGCCCATCTGTTTGAGGCCCAAAGAAACGCGATTTTTTTCAGTGTCGAACTTCAGGATCTTGGCGATGATTTCCTGACCAGCCGTCACCACTTCGCTTGGGTGACGCACGCGGCGCCATGCCATGTCGGTGATGTGCAGCAGGCCGTCGATGCCGCCCAGGTCAACGAAGGCACCGTATTCGGTGATGTTCTTGACGATGCCTTTGACTGCCGAGCCTTCTTTCAGGGTTTCCATCAGCTTGGCGCGTTCTTCGCCCATGCTGGCTTCAACTACCGCGCGGCGTGACAGCACGACATTGTTACGCTTGCGGTCGAGCTTGATGACCTTGAATTCCATGGTCTTGTTCTCGTACGGAGACAAGTCCTTGACCGGGCGCGTGTCGATGAGCGAGCCGGGCAGGAAAGCGCGGATGCCGTTGACCAGGACGGTCAGGCCGCCCTTGACTTTGCCACTGGTCTGACCAGTGACGAATTCGCCGGATTCCAGGGCCTTTTCTAGGCTCATCCATGACGCGAGGCGCTTGGCCTTGTCGCGGCTGAGCAGCGTGTCGCCGTAGCCGTTTTCGACCGAGTCGATAGCCACGGAAACGAAGTCGCCAACCTGAACTTCGAGTTCGCCTTGGTCGTTCTTGAATTCTTCGAGGGGGACATAAGCCTCGGATTTAAGTCCGGCGTTCACAACGACGTGGTTGTGGTCGATACGCACGACTTCAGCGGTGATGACTTCACCGGTACGCATTTCGGAGCGTTTCAGCGATTCTTCAAATAGGGCGGCAAAAGATTCAGACATTGATTTTCCTAGTCCACACAACAGGATTCCAGTAGCGTGATTGCTACTGTTTTTATAGCTGCTTGCGGCGGTATATTGTTTGCGGCCATGAGGTTATCCGGCTGCGGGTTAAAGTTACGATCCTGCTGGGTCTGGCGTTCTGCAAGACGAGAACGCAACTGGACTTAGAAGGGCTTGCTGCCCCGCCACCATTGAAGCACCTGAGCGGCCGATTCTTCAATCGACAAATCAGAGTTGTCCAGCAAGCGGGCTCCATCAGCAGGTTTTAAAGGGGCGGCTTGCCGTGATGTGTCACGTGCATCGCGAGCCTCTAAATCTTGCTGAATCGATGCGATTGTAGCTGGATTTCCCTTTGAAATCAATTGCTTATGGCGTCTTTCAGCCCTTTTCCGGGCGCTGGCAGTCAAGAAAACTTTCAGCCGCGCATCGGGAAAAATGACCGTACCCATGTCTCGCCCATCGGCCACCAACCCGGGAAGCTGCTGGAACCGATGCTGCAGATCGACCAAAGCCAAACGTACCTGGGGCAGGGCAGACACCCGGGAAGCATTCATTCCGGCTTGTTCCGTACGAATCGTCTCAGTCACATCGTTGTCGGCCAAAAACACCTTTCCTGCCTGAAAGCGGACGGGGAGTTGCCGTGCGAGCGCGGCGATGGCGGCTTCATGTTCGATGCCAATGCCCAGACCAGCCTGCGTAGCCGCCAGTGCGGTGATGCGGTACATGGCGCCCGAATCGAGAAAATGGAAGCCCAACTTGCGTGCGACCAGAGCTGCGACAGTGCCCTTGCCAGAAGCGGTTGGGCCATCGATACAGATGACTGGAACATCGCCAGGCGCGGCCTGCGCCAGGGAAAACAGCGCTTCGAAATAATCTGGAAAAGTTTTCGCGACGCATTTTGGATCTTCAATGCGCACTGGTAGCCCGGCTGGGTTAAACGCCGCCAGTGAAAAGCACATTGCCATCCGGTGGTCATCGTAGGTATGAATGCTGGCCGCCTTCCAGTGCGAAGGCGAGGGCGGCGGCGTGACGCGGATGAAATCCGCACCTTCCTCGACGGTAGCGCCCAGCTTGCGCAGTTCGCAGGCCATGGCTGCGATTCGGTCAGTTTCCTTGACGCGCCAGCTGGCAATGTTGCGCAGAGTTGTCGTGCCTTCGGCATACAGTGCCATCACTGCCAGGGTCATCGCTGCATCGGGGATATGGTTGCAATCAAGGTCTATCGGCTTCAGCGGCCAACCCTTTCCGGCCTCGCCTCGCGTCACCTGAAGTGAGTTCGACGTGCTGACGATCTGGGCACCCATCAATTCTGCGGCTTCAATGAAACGAATATCTCCCTGCATCGAATCCGCGCCCACACCTTGAAGGTTTATCCCATTTTTACCTCCAGCCCCGGCAGCTATTGCGCCGAGCGCTATGAAATAGCTAGCAGACGACGCGTCGCCCTCGACATGAATGTCACCCGGTGACCGGTACTGGCTGCCAGCAGGAACTGTAAATCGCTGCCATCCATCTCGCCGGACATCAATGCCGAAGCGATGGAGAAGCTTTAAGGTGATTTCAATGTACGGTCTGGAAATCAGCTCGCCCACCACTTCAATATGGATAGCTTCCCGCGCCACCAGCGGAAGCGCCATCAGCAAGGCCGTCAGGAACTGGCTGGAGACATCACCACGTACCTGTATGGGCCGGTCAAGCTTCAATTGGCCCGTGCTAAGCCGCAACGGCGGGAATCCCTCCACACCCAGGTAGTCGATCAAACACCCCAGCTGGCGAAGCGCATCGATGAGATCGCCAATGGGCCGCTCATGCATGCGCGCCACGCCTGACAATTCAAATTCGCCACCCATCAACGCGAGCGCCGCCACGAGCGGACGCATGGCGGTGCCGGCATTCCCAAGAAATAGCTTTTCCCCGGAATGTAAGGCGCGACTACCCAGGCCTTCAAGCACGACGATGCCATCTGGCTGCTGGTCAACGCTGCAACCGAGCTGCTTCAGTGCAGCAAGCATGACTGCCGTATCGTCCGAGGCGAGAAGGTCGTGTATCCGTGTGCGGCCTCGGCTCAGTGCGGCCAGTAGCAAGACGCGGTTGGAAATACTTTTGGAGCCGGGTAGATGCACTGTTCCGGTGGCGCGGAGTAGTGGCGGTATATCCAGATACTCGATATCGAACATCAGCCGATTCTTTACTTGTTCGCTTTTGCCGGCGAGGAAATTCGCCAGTTTGCACGCGTCTCGCTGGCCTTTTCGATCATCGCTTCAAGCCCATCTGCGTTGCTGGTGGCGATCAGTTGCTCCAGCGATCTCAAACTCTGCTGAAAAATGTGTGACTGGGCCAACAACTCTTCGCGGTTGGCGATCAGAATATCGCGCCACATGTGGGGGTCACTGGCGGCAATGCGCGAGAAGTCGCGAAAGCCCGGACCGGCCAACGACAGATATTGCTTGCCATGTTCCTGACCAGTAATGCCATTGATCAACGCGAAAGCGATGAGGTGGGGCAGGTGGCTGACAGCGGCGTAGGCAGCGTCGTGCGACTGCGGCGACATTTTGTTGACGTGGCAGCCAATCGCTGTCCAGACGTCAACTGCTTTTTGTAACTGAACGGTGAAGGTTCGCTCAATCGGCGTGATGATGACCTGTTTGCCGATGTATAGATCGGCGTCGGCATGCTCGACCCCCGACACTTCTTTGCCGGTAATCGGGTGGCAGGGAACAAAGGCGCCCAGGTTGTCGCGCAGTACTCGCCTGGCTGCATCCACCACATCGCGTTTCGTGGAGCCGACATCCATAACCAGCGTGTGCGGGCCGACCAGATGTCGAATTGCCTTGAATGTTGCCTCCGTTGCCGACACGGGCACCGCAAGCAAAACGATGTCAGCACCCGACACCGCGAGTAGCGCCGATGGCGCCTCGACGTCGATCACGCCCATCTGGCGTGCGCGTTCCGTGGTCGATGGCGATTTGCTGTAACCGACGACCCGTTTGACGAGTCCTGCCTTTTTCAGCGCCAAAGCGAAGGAGCCGCCCATCAGGCCGCAGCCGATCAAACCCAGTTGTTCAAACATCAAAGGCTACCTATTATTTTTATATTGCTTGAAAGACTATGCAACCATCAGTCGCTGATGGGATAAGTCCCCAAGACTTTGTAAAAAGCGCAAATGCGCTGGAGTTCGATCAGTGCATCCCTGACATTTTCCTGCGACGGGTGCCCCTGAAGGTCTATGTAAAAGTAGTAGTCCCATTGGCCCGATCGAGCCGGTCGAGACTCGAACCGGGTCATCGAGACGCCGTGCGTTTTAAGTGGCGCTAAAAGATCGTGTACAGCTCCCGGACGATTCGGCACCGAGACCACCAGACTGATGCAGTCTTTAACCGACGCTGGCGGTGCCGGCAATGTCTGCGGCAGGCAAACGACAGAGAAACGGGTTCGATTAAACGCGTCGTCTTGAATGGCGTGCGCCGCACTGTGCAACCCAAACTGCGTTGCTGCGCGGTCGCTCGCGATGCCTGCCCACGCGGCGCAAGTGGATGCGAGGCGGGCTCCTTCCGCATTGCTGGATGCTGCGCGTCGATCAGCATGGGGCAAATGCGTTGTCAACCAGCCTTGGCACTGAGCAAGTGCCTGTGGATGAGCGTACACCGCCTCAATGCCATCAAGCGAATCGGTCAGGCGCAGCAGGTTGTGCCGCACCATCAAACTGGTTTCACCCACAATATGCAGCGGCGTATGAAGCAGCAAGTCAAGCGACCTAGAAACAACACCTTCGGTCGAATTTTCAACTGGGATTACGCCATAACTGGCGCTTCCGGCTGCAGCGGCGCGAAACACTTCGTCGATGCTGGAACAAACCACAGGCTCAATGCTGGCGCCAAAAAACTGCACAGCCGCCTGTTCGCTGAATGTCCCGGCGGGGCCGAGGTACGCCACGCGCACAGGCGATTCAAGCGCCAGGCAGGCCGACATGATTTCACGCCAGACTGCGGCCACGTGCTCGCTCTTTAACGGCCCGGTGTTGGCCTGCTGAATTTTCTCAATAACCTGCGCCACCCTGTCAGGCCGGAAAAAAGGTGTTCCATCGCGCTTCTTGACCTTTCCAACTTGCTCGGCCACCTGCGCGCGCTGGTTGAGCAATGCAAGAAGCTTTGTGTCAATAAAGTCAATCTGGGCGCGTAGGTCTGCGAGAGCGGCAGCCATATCAAAGACCGCACTGGCGGAGAAAGTCACCCGGTAAACAAACTGAAAATTCGAATAGGCGGGGCGACAGGACAAAAATTTGCGAAGGATTCATTTCAAGTCAGTTTTTTTCGAATTCTCGCATGTACCCGGCCAAGGCCTCCACGCCAGCCAGGGACATAGCGTTATAAATGCTTGCTCGCATGCCACCCACGGATTTGTGGCCTTTAAGCCCAAGCAGGCCGTGGTTCTGGGCGCCGTCCAGAAAAGCTGCATTGCGCGCCTCATCGCGCAACCAAAAAGGCACATTCATGCGCGAGCGACAGTTTTTATCTACCTTGCTGAAGTACAAACTGGAGCCGTCAATTACCTCATAAAGTAGTTGAGCTTTGCGAATATTGCGTTTCTCCATCGCGGCAATGCCGGTGGTCTGGCCTTCTGACTGCCTGTGGAGCCATTTGAAAACGAGCCCAGCAATGTAGATGGCGTAGGTCGGCGGAGTGTTGTACATCGACTGATGCTCGGCAACCACTTTGTAATCAAAGGCGCTGGGGCAGACCGGCAACGCATGACCGATAAGATCTTCGCGGACCACGACAAGGGTGAGGCCCGCAGGTCCCAGGTTTTTTTGTGCGCCGCCGAACGCCAATCCGACTTTCGACCAATCGACCGGCCGGGACGCTACATGCGATGAAAAATCTATCACCAGCGGTGCGTCGCAACCCAACGACTTCAAATCAGGTAGCGTATGAAACTCGACGCCGTGGATGGTTTCGTTGGTACAAAGATGTACATAGCTGGCATCGCGCCGCATCTGCCAGCTGGTCGACTCAGGGAGTGTTGTAAAACCACCTGTCTGGCTTGAAGCTGCAATTTGAGAATTGCAATATTTGCTTGCCTCTTTTTGTGACTTTTCGCTCCAGCTTCCGGTGACGACAAAATCTGCACCGCTGCCCTGCGACAAATTCAAGGGAACAATTGCATTTTCCGCCAGGCCTCCGCCCTGCATGAACAGAATCTTGAAGCCGGATGGCACTGCCATGAGCGCGCGAAAATCTGACTCGGCATTTTCGTAGATGGACATGAATTCCTTGCCCCGGTGACTCATCTCCATGACACTCATGCCGCTGCCGTGCCAGTCAAGCATCTCGTCAGCGGCCTGTTGCAAAACCTCTTCTGGCAAGTTGGCAGGTCCCGCCGAAAAGTTATAGGGTCGGCTCATTTCTTCGCTGGAGCCTTCCCCGGTGCTGCGGGAGCGGGTGAACTGCCTACAATTTTTACGGCTGTCTCATCGAATTGTTTTGCGCGGGCCATTACATCGGGGCGCGATGCTTCAATGAGTTTCTGTACAAAAATGTTGCCGAGCTCAGGAGCCGTGCTTTGATACTTCTTTATCGCGGGAGATTCAAAAAATGCTGCGATCTGCTTTAATTCTTCAAGAGAAAATTTTTCCGCATAAGCTGGCACCAGCGTTTCGGCACTCACCTTGCTCACCTGATTGCCTATCAGCTTGCTAGTGTCTTCCGAATACTTTTTCAGCTCGACGTTAAGGTCTTCAGACGCCTTTTTCTGCTTTGCCTTGGGTACGCTGGCTTCAAGTTTAGGTCCCCAACTAGCAATCAACTCCTGGGTAGCGCCGCCAGACAGTTGCTGGACCAGACGGTCAAGCTCTGGGCCTTGCTGAAGTGCAACTACTTTGCCTGCCAGCTCAATTTTTGGATCAGCGGTTTGGGCCTGAGTTGCAGTAGAAAAGACGGCAACAGCAATTATCAGTGGATAAAGCATTTTTTTCATGGAATGGTTTCCAGGTTAGGGCGTATCAAAGGGGTTGAGTAGGAGTTTCGCCCGCATCAGTGAGGGGCTCGACATCATCCAGTGCGGCATCGTTCTCAACTATCCGCTGAAGACCACTTAATTGTGAGCCTTCATCCAGTCCAATTAACGTAACACCTTGTGTAGCCCTTCCCATTTCGCGGATTTCGCTGACACGGGTGCGAACCAGGACGCCCTTGTCGGTGATAAGCATGATTTCGTCGTCTGCGTGTACCAGTGTGGCAGCGACGACGTTACCGTTACGCTCGCTTTGCTGAATGGCAATCATGCCTTTGGTTCCGCGCCCGTGGCGGGTGTATTCGGTGATTGACGTTCGTTTGCCAAAGCCGTTTTGGGTCGCCGTCAGCACACTTTGCTGCTCATCTTCGGCGACGAGCATGGCAATAACACCCTGCCCTTCTTCCAGCGTCATACCGCGTACGCCACGTGCATTTCGGCCCATGGGGCGCACGTCATTTTCGTCAAACCGCACCGCTTTTCCGCCGTCACTGAACAGCATCACGTCATGCTTGCCGTCTGTAAGCGACGCGCCGATGAGATAGTCGCCTTCGTCCAGATCCACGGCAATGATGCCGGCTTTGCGCGGGTTGCGGAATTCGTCAAGCGCGGTTTTTTTGACGGTACCCATCGAGGTCGCCATGAAAACATACTGGTCAGCTGGAAAGCTGCGTTTTTCGCCGGTAAGCGGAAGAACGACGGTGATCTTTTCGCCTTCTTGCAAAGGGAACATATTCACTATCGGCCGACCTCGCGAGCCGCGTGATCCTGCTGGAACTTCCCAGACCTTGAGCCAGTAAAGTCGTCCGCGGTTAGAAAAGCAAAGGATGTAATCGTGCGTATTTCCAATGAACAGCTGGTCGACCCAATCGTCTTCCTTGGTGGCTGTAGCCTGCTTGCCGCGTCCACCGCGTTTTTGCGCTCTGTATTCTGAAAGCGGCTGGCTTTTGATGTAGCCGGTATGCGACAACGTAACGACCATGTCGGTCGGCGTGATCAGGTCCTCGGTGCTTAGGTCGAAAGAACTGTGTTCAATATGACTGCGGCGTGCGCCAAGTTTTGCCTGTCCGAATTCCAGCCTGATTGCGGAAAGTTCTTCGCCAATAATTACTGAAACGCGTTCAGGCTTCGAGAGAATGTCCAGAAGATCATCAATCTCGGACATAACCTCTTTGTACTCAGCCACGATTTTGTCTTGCTCCAGTCCCGTGAGGCGCTGCAGGCGCATCTGCAAAATTTCCTGAGCCTGTGTTTCAGACAGACGGTAGAGCCCGTCGCCGCCCATACCGAATGCTTTTTCCAGGCCATCAGGACGGTAATTGTCTGCATTCACCACGCCGCCATCAGCACGGGTGCGAGTCAACATTTCCCGGACAAGGGTGCTGTCCCACGGGCGCAGCATCAATTCGGCTTTCGCCACCGGCGGCGTTGGCGCGTTCCTGATAATGGCAATGAAGTCATCAATATTGGCCAGCGCAACCGCCAGACCTTCCAGCACATGCCCGCGCTCACGTGCTTTGCGCAAAGTGAACACTGTGCGCCGGGTGACGACTTCGCGGCGGTGCGACAAAAAGACCTGTATGAGGTCTTTCAGATTGCATAGCTTAGGCTGGCCGTTGATTAGCGCCACCATGTTGACGCCAAACGTGTCCTGAAGCTGGGTCTGTTTGTAGAGATTGTTCAGTACGACTTCAGGCACTTCACCGCGCTTAAGCTCGATCACCAGACGCATGCCTGATTTGTCGCTTTCGTCCTGAATGTGGCTGATGCCCTCGATCTTTTTTTCATGAACCAGTTCGGCCATGCGCTCCTGCAAGGTTTTTTTGTTCACCTGGTAGGGAAGCTCGTCAACGATGATCGATTGGCGCTGGCCTTTGTCGATGTCTTCGAAATGACATTTGGCACGCATGACGACCCGACCTCGGCCGGTCCGGTAGCCGTCTTTGACGCCATTGATGCCATAAATAATGCCACCAGTGGGGAAATCGGGGGCGGGCACTATTTCCATCAACTCGTCGATGGACGCTTCAGGATTGGCCAGTAAATGCAGACAGGCATCCACCACTTCGTTCAAATTATGCGGCGGAATATTGGTAGCCATACCTACTGCAATGCCGCCAGAGCCATTGACCAGCAAGTTAGGCAGCCTCGTCGGCATCACCAGCGGCTCCTGCTCGCTACCGTCGTAATTGGGTCCGAAATCGACTGTTTCCTTATCCAGATCGGCTAATAGTTCGTGGGCAATTTTTGACAGTCGAATTTCCGTGTACCGCATCGCTGCGGCGTTGTCACCATCCACCGAGCCGAAATTCCCCTGGCCGTCAACTAGTAGATGCCGCAATGAGAAGTCCTGCGCCATACGAACAATCGTGTCGTACACCGATTGATCGCCGTGCGGGTGGTACTTACCGATGACGTCGCCGACGATACGAGCCGACTTTTTATAGGGCCTGTTCCAGTCATTGTTTAGCTCGTGCATGGCAAATAGCACACGCCTGTGAACTGGCTTGAGGCCGTCCCGCGCATCGGGGAGAGCTCGCCCAACGATCACGCTCATTGCGTAATCCAGGTAGCTCCGTCGCATTTCCTCTTCAAGGCTGATGGGCAGGGTTTCTTTGGCGAACTGGGTCATGCGGAACCTGTTGGGATTACAAAAACATCATGGCAAGAGCGTCGATTTTACGGCGCGAAATTTCGGAAATGCAGTGTTGCGATGCAACAACAAAAATTAAAAAAATGTACGCTCTGTGTCGGACGAAGCCGCAAGCGCGCTTGGTGAGCAAAACAGCTGTGGCACAATTCATGTAACGCTTTGAGTGATGGTCACTCACGGCGTGTAAATTATTAATCGCAGCAAGTCTGCGGCTTTTCTCTAGAGGAGAACCATGAAGAAACTCAACAAAGTGGCAATGTTGTTTGCTTCCGCAGCGCTTGTTACCGCCGCCGGTGCACAAACTATCGACAACTGGAAAAACGGCTCTAATGAGCTGGTCTGGAAAAACGGTACCAACGAACTTTGCTGGCGTGATGCGTTCTGGACGCCTGCCACAGCTGCGCCTGGTTGCGACGGTGCCATCGTTGCTCCAGCACCAGTGGTTGCGTCACCGGTTGCAGCTGCGCCTCCACCTCCGCCAGTCGTCGCTCCAGTTGCTCCGCCAGCGCCTCCTCCGCCGCCAGCTGCAACCAAAGTCACCTATGCTGCTGATGCGTTCTTTGATTTCAACAAATCAGTGATTAAGCCAGAAGGCAAGGCCAAGCTTGACGACCTGGTCAGCAAGATCAAAGACATCAATTTAGAAGTCATCATTGCTGTCGGTCATACTGATTCTGTCGGCGGTGATGCGTACAACCAGAAGCTGTCGATCCGTCGTTCAGAGGCTGTAAAAGCGTATCTCGTGTCCAAGGGCATTGAGAAAAACCGCGTTTACACCGAAGGCAAAGGCGAGAAGCAACCAGTTGCTGACAACAAGACCTCCGAAGGCCGAGCTAAGAACCGTCGCGTTGAGATCGAAGTAGTTGGCACACGCGCCAACAAGTAATCTTCACGGATACCTTAAAAACCGCGCTCCGGCGCGGTTTTTTTATGCTTGATTGATAATTCAATGATGACCAACACTGATAACTTCGATCCTGGCGAACTTGCTAAATTCTCCGATTTGGCACACCGCTGGTGGGATATGGAGAGCGAATTTCGTCCATTGCATCAAATAAATCCTCTTCGACTGGACTGGATTGCCGGCCTTGTCCCGCTGGAAGGAAAGCGGGTTCTGGACGTTGGTTGTGGCGGTGGCATCTTGGCTGATTCCATGGCCAGGAGGGGCGCAAAAGTACTCGGCATTGATCTGGCTACGAAAGCGCTAAAAGTTGCCCAGCTTCATGCCCTGGAGGCTGGGACACTAGATGTAAGTTATCGTGAAATCAGTGCCGAAGCCTTGGCAGGTGAGCAGCGTGGCAGCTTTGATGTGGTCACTTGCATGGAGATGCTCGAACATGTTCCTGATCCGTCGTTGGTCGTCAATGCCTGTGCCGAGTTGGTTAAACCCGGTGGCTATGTATTTTTTTCTACGATCAACCGAAACGTCAAAGCTTTCCTGTTCGCCATTGTCGGGGCTGAATATGTGCTCGGTCTGCTGCCACGGGGTACGCATGAGTATAGAAAGTTGATCAAGCCAAATGAATTGGCTAGTTACTGCCGCACCTCCAAACTTGAACTGAAGCAGACCAGGGGGTTGGAATACAACCCAGTAACCCGACGCTACTGGCTGAGCGCAGATACCAGCGTGAATTACATGCAGGCTACCCGGAAGATCTGATCTTCCTCGAAAAGTTAATGAATTGATGTTCAAAAATATTGATGCGGTGCTGTTTGATCTGGACGGTACATTAGTTGACAGTGCCCCAGACTTGGGCGCTGCGGCCGACCAAATGCGTGTTGATCGCGGACTGACCTCGCTGCCGCTGTCGGACTATCGGGCCATGGCCGGGGCCGGTGCGCGCGGCATGATCGGTGTAGCCTTTGGGCTGGCTCCTGGTCACGCCCAATTTGAGGCGCTCAAAGAGGAGTTTTTTAGCAACTATGAGTCACGCCTTACCGCGCGCACTTACGCTTTCGATGGTGTGGCTGAGCTGATCGCTGACATCGTGGCGCGAGGTTTGAAGTGGGGTGTGGTCACGAACAAATCAGCCCGCTTCACCTTGCCGTTGACGAAAGCCATGCTGCTGTTCAGCACCGCTCAAACGATTATCAGCGGCGACACCACACCACATGCAAAACCCCATCCAGCCCCGCTGCTGGAGGCCGCCCGCCAGCTTGGCGTCGCCCCCGGCCGTTGCCTGTATGTGGGCGATGATGAGCGAGACATCATGGCCGGACAAGCCGCAGGCATGCCTACAGTCGCCGCAGCCTATGGTTATCTTGGCGTCAGCGCAGATGCTTCAACCTGGAATGCCGATGCCACCATCGCTTCGCCCGGGCTCCTCTTGAATTTGCTGCGACTAGCGTAAACTACCCGGCTTGGGGCTGCATTGGTTTCGACGTGGGTTCGGACGCGGTGTGGTGCATGTCGAGCT
>JANLYY010000249.1:0-20391 GCA_031365885.1 Polaromonas sp.
CGCTCAAGTCCGCGCGCGAGATGGAGCCGTTGCTGGTCGAGCGCGAGAAGAACGAAGAGGATGTGCGCGAGCTGCTCGCGCTCGCCGAGTCGCTCGAAGGGCTGACGCGCAACGTCGGCATGCATGCGGGCGGCGTGCTGATTGCGCCCGGCAAGCTGACTGACTTTTGCCCGCTGTATCTGCAGCCGGGCAGCAGTTCAGCCGTCAGCCAGTTCGACAAAAACGATGTCGAGGCGATTGGTCTGGTCAAGTTCGACTTTCTGGGGCTGGCGACGCTCACCATTCTGGAGATTGCGCGGAAGTTCATCATGGCGCGCCATCCGGCGCAGAAAGACTTCAAGTTTGAAGACCTGCCGCTGAACGATGCGCGGGTGTACCGCCTGTTTGCCGAGGGCAGGACAGAAGCGGTTTTCCAGTTTGAAAGTGTCGGCATGCAGCGCATGCTGAAGGACGCGCGCCCGGACCGGCTGGAAGACCTGATCGCGATGAACGCGCTATATCGGCCGGGGCCGATGGACCTGATCCCCACCTACATTGCGCGCAAGCAGGGCAAAGAGGTGCCAGAGTATCCTGACCCGCGCGTCAAGCCGATGCTGGAAGAAACCTACGGCATCATGGTCTACCAGGAACAGGTGATGCAGACGGCGCAGATCCTGGGCGGTTACTCGCTAGGCGGCGCTGACATGCTGCGCCGCGCGATGGGAAAAAAAGACGAAAAAGAGATGGCCACCCACCGCGAGATATTTCGCAGGGGCGCAGGCATCAACGGCCTGAGCGAAGAAAAAGCCGACGAAGTTTTTGACCTGATGGAAAAGTTCGCGGGCTACGGCTTTAACAAGTCGCACTCGGCTGCCTACGCGCTGCTGGCGTATCACACGGCCTGGCTGAAGGTGCATTACACCGCCGAATTTTTTGCCGCTAACATGACGGTCGAAATGGGCGACACCGACAAGCTGAAAATATTGCATGGCGATGCGCTGAAGATGGGCATCACGTTCGAGTCACCCGACGTGAACCGGGGTGACTACCGGTTCGAGCCGACCAGCAACACCAGCGTGCGCTATGGCCTGGGGGCGATCAAGGGCACCGGCGAGCAGGCGATTGCGGCGATTGTCGCGGCGCGCAACGAGGGCGGGCCATTCACCTCGCTGTTTGATTTCTGCGTGCGGGTCGAGCGAGTAAAGATTAACAAGCGTACGGTTGACGCGCTGATCAAGGCGGGCGCGTTTGACAACCTGCATCGCAACCGCGCCGAGCTGCTGGCGTCTGTTGACAATGCGTTTGAATTCGCGGCTGCCAGCGAAGCCAATGCCAATCAGGGCGGCCTGTTCGACATGTCCGACTCGCACGCGGCCAGCACGCAGGAGCCCGAGTTGGTGGCGGCCGTGCCTTTCGGCGTGAAGGCGCGCCTGGTGCTGGAGAAGACGGCCATCGGTTTCTACCTGTCGGGGCATTTGTTTGATGAGGTGGAATTTGAGGTGCGCAAGTTTGCCAAGCTCGCGCTGGAGGATCTGATTGATTCACGCGAAACCCAATTGCTCGCGGCCATCGTCAGTGACCTTCGAGTGATCAATGGCAACCGGGGCAAGGTCATCATCTTCAAACTCGATGACAAGACCAAGATGCTGGAGGCGTCAGTTGATGAAGCGCTTTACAACGCAAATCGCAACCTGCTCAAAGACGACGAGCTGGTGATTGTGCAGGGCACGCTGCAGCGCGCGTCAGAGCGTTTTGGCGAGCGATTCAAGGTCACACAGGTGTGGGATCTGGAATCTGCGCGCTGCAAGTTCGGCAAATATTTGCGCGTGGCCGTGAATGGCACGGCGCCCGACATATCGCGATTGGTGCGCGACTTTCCGCCACGCAAGGAAATGTCAGAGCAGGGCGAGTGCAATCGCGGCCTGCCGGTTCGTTTGAGTTTTCGAAGAAATGGTGCAGCTGCGGAAATTCACCTGGGCGACGCCGCCAAATTCTTTCCTACCGATGCCGCGCTCGCCAGCTGGACGGCGCAGGCTGACAGAGGGCTGGCGCAGGTGATTTATGAGTGAAATAGGGCTCTAGCCCCCGTAAAACGTGCGTAAGCAGCTATGAAAATTATAGCAACTCTTCGGGCCTGAATGACAGAATCATCGGCGTCGGGACTCGTCCATCGACATCACGCGGCATGGTTTCGGTACGAACAATGGCTTTCATCACCGCATCGTCCCAAGCCTTGTTGCCGCTCGATTTGATCAGTCGGTGGCTGACTATGGTGCCGTCGGGCGTGGTACGAACTTCGACTTCTGCGCTCGGGTTGCCAACGATGTCAGCGGTGAAGACAACGTTCGGTTTGACCTTGGCCCTGACCTTGCCCGCGTAGCTGGCCGAAGGACCGCTAGACGCCTGGGCGGTGCCCGTCGCCTCTGGGCCGCCCGATGCGCCGGCCATACCCATCATGCGTTTCATGGCGTCGTCGCGCTGCTTCTTCGTCGCGTCGGCCAGTTTTGATTGCTGGAGTTTTTCCAGGTCTTTGGCGTCCTGCTTTGCTTCCGCCTTGGCCTCGTCAGCTGCTTTGCGCTTGGCAAGTTCTTCTTTTGCTTTCAGCTCTTTTTTGGCTTGAAGATTGGCTTTTTCGATCTTCTCAAGCTTGTCGCGCTCCGCCAGCTTCTTGTCTTCAGCCTCTTTCTGCTTCTCTATGAGCTTGCGCTTTTTTTCCTGCTCCAGCGCAATGTCTACGTCGGGTGTTGCCGGGCTTACCTTCGGCGGCTCGGGCGCAGGTTTGGGGGCTGGCGGTGTGGGAGCCGGTGGCGTCGGTGCGGGGGGCGGGGGCTCGACCGCGCGGGGCGCTGCCTGCTGCACAACGCTTGACCACAGCTCGGCTTCAAACGACGAGGCCTTGTCAGTGCGCTGCCAGTTGACGCCCCACGTCAACGCGCCAAGCAGCAGCAGGTGGGCGAGGATGGCCAGCATGAACGCGCGCATCGAGCGCTTCTCAGGCGGTGGCCCGAACTCGATTCCCTCGTTGCTGCCAAACAGAATGGACGTCATGGCGCCAGAGCTTACTTGGCGCCGGTCTGCACCGACAAGCCAACCCGCGACACACCGGCCTTGTTCAGGTTGTCCATCACCTGCACCACGGTCTCGTACTTGATGGCTTTGTCAGCGCTGATGACAACGGGCACCGCCTGCGCGCCGGCTTTGACGGCGGGTTCCATTTTCACGATGTCGGCCGCTACATTGCGCACGCTGCTGGGTACTGAATCGGTTTTGAATTTGATCTGCACTTTCTCGTCCTTGCTGATCTGGATTTGCACCGGGTTTTGCGGCTGGCTCGGTGCCTTGCCGACCTTGGGCAGCGCAATCATGCTGGGTGTGATCAAGGGCGCCGTCACCATGAAGATGATGAGCAGCACCAGCATGACGTCGATGAACGGTACCATGTTGATCTCACTGATGGTGCGGCGACCGCGACCGCGAGAAGAAACAGCTGGCATGAATGTGTCCTCTTGCTCGGGCGATCAGTGACCGGACGCCGAATGCGCTGGCGAACCGGCTGGCAAGGGCGCATGTGAGCCCAGGTTGCGCTGCAGGATGTTGGAGAACTCTTCAATGAAAGTCTCCAGCCGGTTCGCGACGCGGTCAATGTCGTGGGCAAATCGGTTGTAGGCGACGACCGCCGGTATCGCTGCAAACAGGCCGATGGCCGTGGCTACCAGCGCTTCGGCGATGCCAGGCGCGACAGTAGCCAGCGTGACCTGTTCCAGCGCGGCCAGGCCGGTGAAGGCATGCATGATGCCCCACACCGTGCCAAATAGCCCCACATAAGGCGACACCGAGCCAACAGTGGCCAGAAAAGAAAGATTGGCTTCAATCGCATCAAGCTCGCGCTGATAGCTTGCGCGCATGGCACGCCTGGCGCCGTCTATCAGCGTGCCCGAGTCATCAATACGTCGCTCGCGCAGCTTCTGGTATTCACGCATGCCCCGCGCAAAAATTCGCTCCATCGGCCCGGAGTTTTTGGCGTTTTGCGTGGCGCCAGAAAAGAGGTCGTTCAAGCTCGTGCCTGACCAGAATTCGCGATCAAACTCGTCGTTGAGTTTCTGAACGCGCTTGAGCGAGACGATTTTTCTGAAGATGGCGGCCCAGCTGGCAATCGACACGGCGACCAGCAGCGCGACGACAAACTGCACTACCCAGCTGGCGTTGAGGATCAGGCTGACGATTGATAAATCTTGGTTCATGTTGAAGTTCTCAGGCGGGAAACAATAGAGTCGGGGATACGTGCAGGTCGCATGCTGGCTGCATCGACCCAGCCAATTTTGATACGGCCTTCACACAATAATGTGGCTCCCACGCTGTTCGCTGCGCGTAATGCGCTGCCCCCCGAGGAGGCTGAACTTGCTCGGGGCGGCCCTTCGCTGCGTTCGTTTTCGTTTGGGCTTTTACCTCTGTGGTTAAGTCCATCAGAACCCTTGTCACGCTCTGATTTTAATAGCGCCTGCTGCCCAATTATTAACGACGCCCGGCCCATTTCGAGCAGAGTGGCCGTAACAATCAGTTCATCATCAAGCCGGGCAGGGCGCAGGTGGCTGGTGCTGGTTTCGACAACGACAAATATGCCGCCCGTGCTCTCGCGTAAACGCTGCTGCTCGATACCCATCGATCTAAGCCATTCAGTGCGCGTTCGTTCAAAAAATTTCAGGTAGTTGGCGTAGAAAACGATGCCGCCAGCGTCGGTGTCTTCCCAATAAATGCGAACTGGCCATTGGAATATGGCCCCCATACTGGTCACTGCGTGAAATGCGCTGCGCCCCGAGCGGGCCGCTGCGCCTGCGGTCTGAGGCCTATTCTGGCTATGCAAGCAACAGCTCCAGTCGGGCAATGGCTTCGTGCAGGTGCGCCATCGAACTTGCAGTAGAAAACCGGACAAACTTCTCTGGTGCTGCATGGCCGAAATCGCGCCCTGGCGTGACGGCCAGATGGGCGCGCTGCATCAACTCGAAAGCAAGCTCCCAACTGCCACTGGTGCCGTCGCCAGCTCGGGTGCGTATTCCCCATTTGTCGCCAAGCGCGCTGCAATCGGCATACGCGTAAAAAGCGCCGTCGGGCATCACGGGCACCTGCAGACCGAGGCGATTGAGTTCAGGCACGAAATAGTCGCGCCGGGCTTTGAACTCGGCGCGGCGACGCTCGTATTCCGACAAACTGTCGGGCTCGAAGCAGGCCAGCGCTGCATGCTGCGCCACCGTGCTGGCGCAGATAAACAGGTTCTGCGCGATGCGTTCGATGACCGGTGCCAGCGCCTCGGGCACGACCAGCCAGCCAAGTCGCCAGCCCGTCATGTTGAAGTACTTGCTGAACGAATTGATGCTGATGACGCTCTGGCCCCAGTCGCCTGGCAGGGCGAGCGCCGAGTGTCCAAAGTGCTCCTCGTAACTCAGGCCCAGATAAATCTCATCAATCAGCGTAACGCCGCCCTTTGAATGAACGAATTCGTGAATGCGTTGCAGCTCTTCCGGTGCAATCGAGGTACCGGTAGGGTTGGATGGTGAGGCCAGCAGCACGCCGCGGGTTTTTTTGTTCCAGGCGACACGCACTTTTTCCAGCGTCAGCTGAAAACGCTCTTCGGCTGTCGTCGGAACCAGCACCGCCGTGCCTTCAGCCGCGCTGACGAAGTGACGGTTGCAGGGGTAGCTGGGGTCAGGCATCAATACCTCATCACCAGCTTCAATCAACGCCAGACACGCCAGTTGCAGAGCGGCGGACGCGCCAGCGGTGATGATGATGCGGCTGGGCGCAACCTGCGCATTGAACCGCGTGGCATACCAATCGCTGATACGCTCGCGCAGCGCGTGAAGGCCGGTGGCGTGGGTGTACTGCGTGTTGCCGCTGGCAACCGCGCGTGCCGCCGCATCTTGCACCAACGGCGGTGCGGTGAAGTCAGGCTCGCCGATATTGAGAAAGATCATCGGCCTCTCGGTGTGGGCAAACTGCTTCGCCAGTACGGAGGCCTGCTTGGCTACCTCCATCACATAAAACGGCTCGATGCGTTGGGCGCGTTGCGAGATCTTCACGGTGTTCAGTGACGGGCGTTGCGAGACTGATCGGCGGCAACTTCCGCGCCCCGCAGTGAAGGCGCCATTTTGTGAAGCACGCCGTTAACATATTTGTGGCCGTCGGTGCCGCCAAATGCTTTGGCCAGTTCGATGCATTCATTGATAACGACGCGATAGGGCACGTCGAGGCAGTTCTTGAATTCGTATTCGCCGATCCACAGCACCGCGTGTTCCACTGGAGAAATCTCGGCCATGGGCCGGTCAAGTAGCGGCGTGATGCCGGCGTCAAGCGTGATGGCGTCATTGATACAGCCGTGCAGGAGTGCGTCGTAATGCGCTGAATCAGCCTTGTGAAAACCGACCAGATCTCGGGTGAAGGCATCAATCGAATCCGTTTCATTACGGCCCACCAGATGCTGGTACAGCGCCTGCAGCGCGAATTCGCGTGCGCGGGTACGGGCCGATTTGTCTGCCGCTTTTTTGACGCCGGTGTCTGTCAGGCCGGTGCGTGTTTGTGGCGGTCGTTTGAGTTTTTTCAGGGGTTCAGACATGCAACGCCGGTTGTAGATTGAGTAGTGATTCGGGAAGGCCAGCCATGGTCAAACAGGGCTGCAGACATTCAGGAAATTTCGTCGAGCAGGTTGACCATTTCAACAGCGACCCGCGCCGCATCACGCCCCTTGTCATCCTGTCGAGCCAGCGCTTGCGCCATGTTTTCCACCGTCAAGATGGCATTGGCAATCGGCAATTGATAGTCAAGTGCCAGCCGCATGACCGCCGCACCGCTTTCGTTGGCGACCAGTTCGAAGTGATAGGTTTCGCCGCGAATAACGCAGCCGAGCGCGATCAGCGCGTCATAGTTGTTGCTTTCGGCAAGCGCCTGCAGCGCACTGGGCACTTCGAGCGCGCCGGGTACCTGCACCAGCGTGATGTTTTTTTCTTCGACGCCGAGCAGCGCCAGTTCCTTTCGACATGCGAGCGCCAGTGCGTTGGTGATGCTTTCGTTAAAACGCGCTTGCACAACACCAATCGACAGCTTCTTGCCGGCAAGCTTGTCCGGACTTCCTTTTTCTGCGCCAAACACGATAAATATCCCCTGCTTTTATTTTTTGACGATGTAGCCAACGATCTCTAAACCATAGCCCGTCATGCTCGGCATGCGGCGCGGGTTGCCCATCAGATTCATTTTGTGCACGCCGACCTCACGCAAAATTTGCGCGCCAATGCCGTAGGTGCGCAAGTCCATGCGCCCGCGCTCGGGGGCCTGGCTGGCACGCGCGGTGCCTTCGAACTGGGCCAGCAGTTGCGCCGCGCTTTCTCCACAGTTCAGCAACACCGCCACGCCTTTGCCGGCTTCGGCGATGTGATGAAGGCTCTCATCGAGGCTCCACGAATGCATGGGCCGGCCTTTTTCCAGCGCGTCAAGGACCGACATCGGTTCGTGTACGCGTGCAGCGACCGTCTCATGGGCTGCCCATTGCCCCTTGACCAGCGCCAGGTGCAAGCCGTGGCTGGGCTTGTCGCGAAACGCGTGGGCTGTGAATTCTCCAAAGGCCGTTTCGATGCTGCGGCTGCCGATTTTTTCGATCAGCGAATCATTGCGGCTGCGGTGGTGAATCAAATCGGCGATGGTGCCGATCTTCAGATGGTGCTCGGCCGCAAAAACCTGCAAATCAGGCAGGCGCGCCATGGTGCCGTCGTCCTTCATGATTTCGCAGATCACGGCCGCCGGTGAGCAGCCTGCCATGCCTGCCAGATCACAACCGGCCTCGGTATGGCCTGCGCGCATCAACACACCGCCATCGACAGCTTGCAAGGGGAAGATGTGGCCCGGCTGCACCAGGTCGCTCACCTTCGCGTTTTTAGCCACTGCCGCCTGAACGGTGCGGGCGCGGTCGGCAGCTGAAATACCAGTGGTGACACCAACAGCTGCTTCAATCGACACAGTGAATGCGGTCGCGTGCTTGGTGCCGTTTCGCGTGGCCATCGGCGGTAATTGAAGCAGCTCACAGCGTTCCCGCGTCAGGGTCAGGCAGATCAGACCGCGACCGAAGCGCGCCATGAAGTTGACTGCTTCGGCGGTGACGTGGTCAGCGGCTAAAACCAGGTCGCCTTCGTTTTCGCGGTCTTCTTCGTCAATCAGAATCACCATGCGGCCCGCGCGTATGTCGGCGACGATGTCTTCGACGGGAGAGATTGCGGTGGTTCCGGTGGTGGCAGTTGTGGCAGTGATTGCAGTCGTCATGTTCTTATTGTTCCAGGGGGCGTGGTATCGGGGTGTTGGCGAGCATCCGCTCCACGTAGCGCGCGATCAGATCGATTTCAAGGTTGACCCGCGCGCCTCTGACAAGCTGCCCCAGGGCGGTGTTGCTGATCGTATGCGGAATGATGTTGATGCTGATCTCGCTGCCGGCTTCGCTACCATTTTGGGTGTCGGGCAGGTCGATCACGCGATTGACCGTCAGGCTCACACCGTTCACCGTGATCGAGCCTTTGTAAGCCAGATATTTGCTGAGGGAGCGGGGGGCTGCAATGCGCAGTTCCCAGCTTTCGCCGACTTCCGCAAAATACGTCACTTTGCCGATGCCATCGACGTGGCCTGACACGATGTGCCCTCCCAGGCGGTCGTGCGCGCGCAGGGCTTTTTCTAGGTTGATCAAACCGGTTTCGGCAAGACCACTGGTTTTTGCCAGTGATTCGGCAGAGATGTCGATAGCAAACTGGTTGTTGGGCAAGTCGAGCGCCGTAGCCGTCATGCAGGCGCCGTTGAGTGCGATGCTGTCGCCCAGGCCAACGTCATCAAGGTAGCCCGCAGGCGCCTCGATGGTGAGTCGCTTGCCATGGTCTGAAGAGCTGCCCAGGCTATGGATGGCGACGATACGCCCCATGCCGGTGATGATTCCAGTAAACATCCTGGTATTTTCGCAGGGATTCGAGCGACTCAAGCCGGAAAGAGCGCAAAGGCTTGTTAAACGCCTATCAACGCGACTTCAGGCCGTGAGTTCTCACCTCTCAAAGCGACGTTTATTAAAACTGATCCCGTCCAACGCCACGGGCGACCACGCGCAGGTCACTGCCCACCCTGTCCGCAGACAAAAACTGCAGCTCAAAGGCCTCGGAAAGTTGTTGCAGCGGTCCAAATGCGGCCATGCCCTGGCCCGGTCCGAGAAGCTTGGGGGCCAGGTAGATCAGAAATTCATCGACCAGACCAGCGCGAATCAGCGAGCCATTGAGCTTGCTGCCCGCCTCAACGTGCAATTCATTGATCTCTCGCCGCGCCAGGTCTTTCATCATCGCTGCCAGGTCCACCTTGCCGTTCGCGTCCGGAAGGTAGATAACCGTTGCCCCACGAGCCTCAAGCACCGCCTTTTTTGCCTCATTTTGGGCTGCAGCGTAGATAAATAGAGCGCGACCAGCTACAAAAAGATGAGCATTGAGCGGCGTTTCAAGGCGGCTGTCAACTACCACCAGATGCGGCTGCCGGGGTGTGTCGAGCAGCCGCACGTCGAGCCGGGGGTTGTCTTGCAACACCGTGCCGATACCCGTAAGCACCGCACAGGAACGAGCCCGCCATGCATGGCCGTCCGCTCGCGCATCCTGCGAGGTGATCCACTGGCTCTGCCCGTTGGCGAGCGCCGTGGTGCCGTCAAGCGATGCTGCCATCTTCATGCGCACCCACGGCGTTTTACGGATCATGCGGCTGAAAAACCCGATGTTGAGCTCACGCGATTCGGCGGCGCCCGGACCAATTTCGACTTCAATGCCAGCCGCACGAAGGCGCGCAATTCCCTGGCCTGACACCAGCGGGTTCGGGTCTTGGATAGATACCACCACTTTTTTTATGCCGGCGGCAATCAATGCATCGCAGCAGGGGCCGGTGCGGCCATGGTGGGAGCACGGCTCCAGGGTAACGTAGGCGGTGGCGCCTTCAACGGAGTTGCCGCGTGCAGCCGCATCGCGCAGCGCCATGATTTCTGCGTGGGGGCCACCGGCTTGCTGGGTGTGGCCTTGGCCGCTAATACTTCCGTCAAATTCGAATAAGCAACCCACTCGGGGATTTGGCGAAGTTAGATTGGCGGCGTTGTTGGCGAGCACCAGCGCCTGCTCAATCCCGTACGGAGGGTCATGCATGGTGGTTCTATCTATCTGCGTAACACCGGTTGCATTTACTTCCAGCACTTGTCCCGCAAAGTCAAGCTGCCAGCAGTTCCGTTTACCCTAACGCCGCGAATGCCAGTCGATGTCAGCGTATACGAGCCGCAATCGTCACCAGCCATACTTAATCCATTCACAGGCGCCATCGTCAAGGTGTAGGTCGTAGCGTCTGCAACAACAGTAAGCGTGTACAGCGCTGTTCCAATGACAGCGTCCGCAGGTGACTGTTTCAGACTGTCCGGTATTTTGGTAGATACTTCCTCGGCCGAACGGTTGTATTGATACTGGTCGTTGGCCGTGTAAAACCGTTGCATGAATTGGGCCACCTGTACAAGTTGCGCTCGGGCATCTGCTCTTTTCACCCGAGCGATGTAGCTTGTGTAAGAGGGCAGTGCGACCGACGCGAGTATCGCCACTATAGCCACGGTGATCATCAACTCGATCAGCGTAAAACCTGTCGAGTTTCGGCGGTTCCCGTGCTTGGCCAGGTTGGTGTAATGCATTTAGCTTTCCTCGAATCGTGTGTCGGATGAATCAACGCATAAACAATTGACGCCACTCCCGGCTCTTAAATTTAGAGTCATCTGAGCATTTCGTATCCCATGCCTCGCATTTGGCCTGTATCGTTTTGCATGACGGGTCGGCACCTGACGCTATGCAGACATCAAGATCGGGTGCACGATCTTTGTCCCCCGAGGTATTGTCCCCGCCGAAGTCAATTCCCTGGTTAATACCGTTCCCGACGCGGCTATCCCGACCGATAGAGCCGCTGCGGCGGTTCAACACCGCATTCCGACCATCGGCCGCAGTGGTCACGCCGCTGACTATCAAATCGCTACTATCTACATTGCTGTTACCGTTGGTATCCAGTATGGCTTGCTTGGGTCCTGCGCCTGTCAGGGCGTCGAAGGCATACAGATAGCCAGTTCCACTGCCCGAGTTGGTACACGGGTCAACTGAAACGTTTGCGGGCGAGATGGTGTCGGCGATACCGATCCGGTTTGCCAATAAGTTGATGGGATAAGTCAGACGTTGACCAACATTTGGCAAAGGTGTGTACCAACCGCGTCGAGCTGCCGTAACCGTAGGAGTCGTGGTACCCGCATAGTCAACCGGGTTCCTTGAAATACCGAAGTAGGTATTTCCGTCTGCGCCAAGCTGGCCGACGCCGATGGTTTGCTCGACCAGCAATGTTTTGTCCGTCAATGCGGCGCTTGGGGGAACAGTGGTAGCACCAAACCTGGTTTTGTCCCATATGCCATAGAGACTCTGAGGTGCTGTGGTGCTGATGTCACTGACTTCGTAGAATTTGCCAGTGCCGGCGAGGACCATATAACCACCTGCCGGCTGCGAAGTTGAACTCAGATAAATCACTGATGGCGTAGCCGTAATAGGCTGTGAATTGCCAGCAGTGAACAGGGCGTTGCCACCCAAATCGACACCCCAGGCGCCTGAACTGGTGTCGTTAAGATTGAACTTCCACAAATTTCCCCTTAAGTCGCCGGCGTAAGCACCGATGATCTGCTGCTTCGAATTGCGAACCAGGCTGACCCCGCCCAAGCCGTTTTTCGCACTACCGCAATTCCCTGCATTGGTATTGATCTCCTTGATGAGGGCACCGGTCTGAATATTGACAACGAAAAGCCGGGCCTGGCAAGATTTACTCTCGTAGCCGTTGCCGAAAATAGCGACCCATGAACCGTCGAGCGTGGGGCCGGTCTGAACATCGCTCAATACATAACCCAATTCGCTGAAGCTTGCATTGCTGGAACTGACCTCCCACAATACCTTCGAGGCATTCAGCGAAGTGGTGTTGGTATTCAGGCTGGTAACGTCGATTGCGTAAACCGCTGTTCTTGGGCTGGTGCCCGGAACACCAGGTGCACCAGCACCGGCGCCAGTTGTGCCGATGACGATATTCGCCCACCGCGCGGCACCAGTTGAAAAATACGCATCTGTCTCGATGTTTGGTCCGTCAACGTAATAGCGATGTACATAGGACTTGTCTGCCAACTGGTTAAGCGTTGGAAGCAGGGCGTTGGGAACATAGGCAAAAGTTTCAATGCCACCAGGCTCAACAACAGTGGCGCCCGTGGCGATACCGTCACGGAATCCGTGGAACATGCCATCATTTGCACCCACGAACAGCATGCCTTCAGGACGTTGTTTCTTGGTGTTCACAAACGCCCGATAACTGCTCTGGCCTGCAGTGGCAGCGGGTAATTCATCGTAATACATATCAAGCGTGTCTTTGACGAACACCGGCGTCGAATTGACAATATCGCCTAATCGAGTCGTGCGGCCGCGATAAATCGCTGCGGTACTGGAGGTGGTAGAGCTCGAGTCTTCATTGGTCGGGTCGCCACGCAAGAAGTCGATAAGATCTGCAGAAACGATACCGGTCATGTTGCTGGTCAGGCCGGCAGTGCTCATGTCCGAGTATTTGAAAGGTATTGCCCGGGATCCGCTGGTAGCGCCATTGCCCACATAAATGTTTCGGCTGGCCGGTGATGGAATGATGGACGAAAAAGTCTTGACTCCAGTAATCGGATCGGTTGACACCAGGGTTTCGACCTGCCACGCAACGCCAGCCTGGTTCCCCGAGGTGGCGTCAAGCGAATACGCCGTCACGTTGCCGTTCCATGTGATCGGCGTATAGCTGGGGGTGTATTTTTTCGTGCTGCTTGTCAGGCTCGCTGTTGAAACCGCAACACCCGACTGCGTGCCCTCTTTAGCACCCACATCACCCATCAACAGATTGACGGCGCTATTTAGCTGTGAGGCGCTTTTTGCGTTCAGTAACTTGCCGCGCCCGTTGACTGTGGCGTGCCACATGTCGTCAATAGACGTTGGGTCATTGCTTGAAGGGGCCGGCCAATCGAGAGAGCGATAAGGGGGCGTTGAAGCATTTCCGGTGAGCTTTCTTAAAACTTCAGGGTCGGTTGCATCGAGAGTGCCGGTAATTCCAAGTCCAATTGCGTAGAAGTTCAGGTGCTGCCAGAAAGCTTCATCGCCAGCTGCGGGCTTGATTTCGTTCTTGAGATTGGGGCGCAGGTCGTTAACCCAGTATTTCATGGCCACATCTGCAAAAGTGTTTGATCTCGCAACCCCACTTGCGGTGTCGCTATACGGGCCGATTGGCGAGTACTTGTAAGTGCCGCCTTGGGTAATCGACGGGCCTGCTTGACTGTCTACGTCAGATGCTGTGAAGCTTTCGTTGTAATAGCCGTCAGTCATCAGCAACGCGTAAGAACGTCGGCATGACGCGTGAGTCGTATTTTCGCTGGCAGACGACGTCACTGGCGCCGGCACCGATTCGGCTGGACTTGTGGCCCATGGGCCACCATCGTCAGCACGCTGGAAATACTGCCCTACCTTGTCCAGTGCGATTCGGTTGGGCGTATTTCCAGGAGCCGACAGACCGTATAGCCAAGTAAGAAATTTACTTTGAGTCGTTGAGTCGTAAAGCTGAACACCTGAGTCAAGGCTGCTGTTTGATTCGAGGTTATTGATGGTTGCCCACCCTAACCGGAATGTTGGATTCAATGGTTGAAAAGAAAGACCAATACCGGTTTTTGCAAGCTCCAGTCGAGTGCTGTGGTACAGCTTCCAGTTAGCGTAGTTTTGCTGTTCTTGCGCCCAGGAACACGAGGTCGCACCGCAATCAGATCTGTCGCGAAATTTTGGGTAAGAGATCGTGTTCGCATCTGCGGTGTTGGGGTAGGCAATCGCCGTGGCACCGGCGGCCAGCGGGCTGCCGCCATCAGGTGTGTAAGTGGGGTTGAAGTAATTGGACAGAGCCGTTGGAGTGTCTGTGCCAGTCCAGGTTCGGTTGATAGCTGTGACTGCGGTCGCTATCGTGTTGACGGTAAATATTGCGCCCCCACCTGGTTCGGCATTGCTCAAAGCTACAGAAGGGGCCTTCGCGTAGCCGGACCCTGGATTGGTTATGGTGATGCCCGAGATCACATTGGTCGTGCCTGTACTGACCGTAAACGTAGCGCCGGATCCGCCGCCGGTACTGTTCAACGAAATGGTCGGCGCGCTGGTGTAGCCCGAGCCAGCGTCTGTGATGCTGATGCCGGTGACAATGTTGGTATTTGCTGTGGCGACCGAAAAGGAAGCACCGGAGCCAGCGCCTACCCCTCCCAGTGTCAAGATGGGGATGTTGGTATAACCAGAACCGCCGCTGGTGAGGTTAATGCCCGTGATCCAGTTGGTAGGTATTCGGTTAACAGTGAATCTGGCACCTGTGCCGCCTCCTGTGTTGCCTAGTGTCACTGACGGAGCTGCAGAGTATCCAGAGCCACCGTCTGTAATAGTGATACTGGTTACCTTGTTAATTGGCGTTCCTAAAACCGCCGTAAGGATGGCCCCGCTACCGGTACCCCCCGATATGGTAATCGTGGGGGGGGTTAGATAGCCAGAGCCCGGGTTGCTTATGCTGATTGCGGAAATGCTGCGGTTGGGGCTTCCTCCACTCATATTAGCCGTTCCTGTCGCCCTTACGCCACCGGGTGCAGTTGGCGCTGAAAATGTAATGTTCGGAACGGTGTTGTTGTCGTACCCCCCACCTTGGTTATTCACATTAACAGACGCAACGCGGTAGGTTGTCTGTATGACAGGAACGCCTGTGGCCGTCACGCCAGGGGATGTAGGCGATTGAAAAGTGGCGGTAACTCCGCTTGCCGCATAACCGCTTCCCCCGTTGGTAACTGTGACAGAGCCGACTTTTTGGGTAGCAGCCACGGTGACGGTACCTGTAGCCGTTGTCCCTCCTGGATCGGATGGGGGCGCGAAGGTGGCAGTCACCCCGCTCGCCGGATAGTCGATTCCCTGGTTCGAAACCGTGACTCCGTTGACCTTCCGCGTTGTGCCAATCGACACCGTGCCCGTTGCTGTTCGGCCCCCCGCCGGTGATGCAGAGAACGCCGCCGTAACTCCGGTCGCCGCATACCCGCTGCCAGGTGAATTAACAGCCACAGAAGCGGCAGTCTGCGTGGACGCAATTGTTACTGTACCGGTCGCGGTGACTCCACCGGGCGGCGCAGATGAAAATAACGCGGTGACTCCACTAGACGGATAACCGGATCCCGAATTGCTGACGCTGACACTCTGCACCCCATAAGCGGTCGTCGCTTTGTAGAAGTAAACATTGAAACTACTCAGGTTGGTAATTGAGCCTGCTGGCTGAAAACTCCCGTTAGCGTTGATCCGCTTTGAATAAGTAGTGCGGGGGTCGTAGTACATCAAGTTGACGTCGGGTGATTCGATCACATAAGGCGCCGTGGTGAGGACGTAGTTAACCGAGCCTGCACCCGGTCCAGTCATCCCCATTCCGCCCGCCTTACCTCCATATTGATAAATCGCATTTGTTTGCATCGATCCGGAATCGTCAAACATTAAAACGACGTTGGGGGGTACGGACGCGGTCCGCGACAACAGTGGGTCTTGTGCCATCTGTGCGTGCAGCGAGGCCACGGTGCCGCCCGCGACAAGTACGCCGAGTATGGTTTTAAGTGTTCGATTCAGCATGGCATTGGCCTCTCTCTGCGATTAACTTTTATGGTGGTGGTGGATTGAGTTCTATGGTGGACTGCATCCACACTTCGCTACCGCGTTCGGTGCTATCTTCACTGCCGCGCTTGGGGCGTGGGCGTACGCCGCTGGTGTCCGCGGCAACGTCCGGGCCGAAGCCCCTTGCTGTGATGACATAAGTAGTTGACGTTGTGACGGCGATGTTGCTTGGGGCCACCATCTGCATGCGCTCCACCATGCACTCGGGGGGCCGTTTAAACGTCACACCGGCACCAGCCTGGTTAATTGAGGTGTTTGGTATCACCAGAACCGGGCCAGTCGGGTTAGCCGGGGCAGCACTGCTGGTAGCGCCGTCCCAATTTGTCAACACGCTCCATAGCGCTGTTGAGGAGTAAGCTGGAATAAAAGGCAGAGGGTTCAGCGTGCCCGGCCAGCCCATTGACTGCGCAACCGCTTCTTCACAGTAGCGCAGGGCAATTTCTGCCGCTTGGGTGGCGAGCTCGGTGGTACGAACGTTGCCGGAAATACCCTCGGACGACGTGGCATTGCGCATGCTGAGCGTCGCCAGCATGGAGATGACCACCAGCATGACGAGTGCGATGATCAGTACGACGCCACGCTGCGCATGCGCACCGGTGCGTCGGATATTGACAGCAAAGTTGTATTTATTTGGTTGATGGTTTGACATGGTGGAACCCTCCGTACTGCTCAGAGCGCTGCACGGTTGCGAAGCACCACGGTGGTGGAATAGGCACGCCGCAAACGAAGATCAGGTGGGCTAGTTTCTTTCTCTCCGTTGCATTTGATGTATTGGGCAGAAACAGCGTCGGTCACGACCGGCACATCACTGCGCATGACGACGCAGATTCGCGCAGTAATGACTTTGGACCACCGGACATCGTCTGCCAACAGTGACAACTCTGCATTTGCAACGATGCCCGCCGCATCAAGATAGCCCGCCACGTCCGGTTTGGTAGCGGCCGATTTGGCGATTCCGTACGTCAGTTGCAGGTCTTCGACGTTTTCCACCAGCGGCTGGGGGTTGGCGTTGCCGCTGCCTTTGCAATACAGGCTTGGTGACTTGATCGCATTTGAGGTCGCGATGTAAAACCGGTTGTCTGCGACGGTGTAGGTTATCGGGACGACTGGTGGTCCGACCACGGCACCGAGCCAGACCTGCGGTTGCGGTGCGGCCGTGACGACTGCCAAGGCGTTACCCAGGCAGTCGGTTGCGTTGCCGCCCGAAGTCGCAACCGTATTAAATACGTCTGCTTCGTAGCTGATCGCAATCGAATCCGCAGCAGTGCCACCGCCTGCGGCGCAGGTAAGGGCTTGAATGCTGGCGGCCGTAGTGATGTCGCTGAATTTGCCGTCGCAGCCACGCACTGCATAGGTACCTGCGCCGTAAACCGGGTTGCGCGGAGCCGCAGATTGGTAGTTAGACCGCTTGGGGTTGTCGCCGGCCATGCGCAACTGCTGCGCCAAAATGCCGAGCGCTGCCTGCGCATCTTCGTTCATACGCCCCTGCGCTTCTGACGCACGGCCAGCGCCGGACGCACCCAGGTAGGTTGCCACGACGGCAATCATCAGGATGAGGCCGATGACCATCGACACCATCAGTTCGATAAGTGTCAGGCCGCGGTCATGCCGCAGGCGAATTGTGGTGCTGGGCTGCTTCATAGTTTGAACCTGATGCGCAGGCAACGCGGTTTGGGCGTTGGAAATGCCGTGAAGCTGGGTGAAGCCGAAGGATCCGGGCATTCATCTGAATTGAGTGCGTCCAACGTTGCGAAGGTGCTGGGTTCCTGCCAGATCACCCAAAGATCGCCATCCAGAGCGGTGCAGGCACCCGTGCAGGTCATGCGCATACCGCCAGAGGGAAGTTCGCGGCGCAAGGCGCCATTGGTTGCGTTTTTGTCAAGCGTGGCTATCGAGTCCGCCGTGCAGGCTGGATACGCACACGGGCTCACGGTGGGCAAGGTGGCGTTGAAGGTCATGGTTTCGGTGTAATTTCCTGCCCTGAACCCGGCAGGATTGGCGCGCATGCGCTCAATGTGGCTGGCAGCGAGGTTGGTCGCTGTGGCGCGATAGGCGGCTAGCTTGGGCATTTGCACGGCGTACGCCATCATGCCTCCCAAGGCCAGCATGCCGAAGGACAATACGAGAATGGCGACCAGAACCTCAATCAGCGAGGCACCAGATTGGTGGTCAGAACGAAATTTTAATTGTCTGTGGTGCATGTTGCCATCCCGTTTCCTGCAATGCGTGCGCGGCCACTCTGATTCACACATAAGACTCTTTGAACGTCATCAGTAAGAGCGTTGCTGCCAAACTGAATCTTTGTAGCTCCGGATAAATTTCGGAGTCGTCCAGTGGCAGTGAATTCAAACGTGGTGGCAGCACCTATTTCACTGATTGCATCGATCGCCGTGATGGGAGCTTGCACACGGAGCAGAGGTTCAGGATCTGTCCCCGAGGAATTTCTGGTGGCGCTATTGTTCAGGTCGTGAAAAATGATCCAGCCACTTTCCCAACCCTGTGTAGACCCTGTGCCGCAAGTGGAATTGGTCGCCTCAGGCGTGCTGCTTCTGCACATCACCACGCCGCCGCCCAGGCGAATTGACTCGCTTCTTGCAAAGCGTAAGTCAGCCAGGAAGGTATTTACACCCGACGAAATGTTGGTGGACTGAATCAGCCTGCTGAATGAAGGCACCGCCAGAGCCAGCAGGATGGCCGCAATGGTCACCACAACCAGAAGTTCAACCAGGGTAAAACCACGTGAATGTCGCATGGGGTGGAGTCTCACCCCATCCAACGAATTTGCGCCGCTGTTCACGACGAACGGTTACGCAGGGTTGATTAGCGGCGCCGCCGGTCTGCAAGTTGTTGCAAAACCGCAATCCTCTACCGCCGAACCTCATCCACCAACGCCCGAAACTCGTCAATGTCTTCAAAGCTCCGGTAAACGCTGGCGAAGCGGATGTAGGCCACTTTGTCGAGCTTTTTCAGCTCGCGCATGACCAGCTCGCCGATGCGGTTGGAGGCTACTTCGCGCAGGCCCAGTGACAGCAGTTTTTCCTCAATGCGTTCGATGGCGGCGTCGACTTGCTCGGTGCTGACGGGGCGTTTGCGCAGGGCCAGGCTCATGGAGCCGTGGATTTTGCTGCGTTTGTACTCGATGCGGCGGCCGTCTTTTTTGACAATGGCGGGAAAGGTGACGTCAGGCCGCTCGTAGGTGGTGAAGCGCTTTTCACACGCGCTGCACTGGCGGCGGCGGCGTATGAAGTCGGCGTCTTCGGAAATCCGGGTTTCCACCACCTGGGTTTCGAGGTTGCTGCAGAAAGGGCATTTCATCGGTTCTTGCCTGAATTAGTGGTCAAATCGGCCTCCAGCCCAGGTAAAACGTGCGCAAGCAGCTATTAAAAACATAGCGACGTTGATTCGACGGTGCGCCTGCCGTAGAGCCAGCGCTTAGCCGTAAACAGGAAGCCGGCTGGTCAGCGCATGCACCTTGGCGCGCACGGCTTCGATGTTTGCCGCATCGCGCGGGTTGTCGAGCACATCGGCAATCAGATGAGCCGTCAGCCGCGCTTCTTCGTCTTTAAAACCGCGGGTGGTCATGGCCGGGGTGCCGATGCGCACGCCGCTGGTCACCATCGGCTTTTCAGGGTCGTTCGGAATTGCGTTTTTGTTGATCGTCATGTGCGCGCTTCCCAGCACGGCTTCGGCTTCCTTGCCGGTGATGTTTTTAGAGCGCAGATCCACCAGCATGACATGGCTCTCGGTGCGGCCGCTGACAATGCGCAGGCCGCGCTCGATCAGGGTATTGGCAACAATCTGCGCGTTTTTCAGCACCTGCTGCTGGTAAATCTTGAAGTCGGGTTGAAGCGCTTCTTTAAAGGCAACGGCTTTGGCAGCGATCACATGCATTAGTGGGCCACCCTGCAGACCGGGGAAGATGGCGCTGTTGATAGCTTTTTCGTGCTGCGACTTCATCAAGATGATGCCGCCGCGTGGCCCGCGCAGGCTTTTGTGGGTGGTCGATGTCACCACGTCGGCGTGCGGCACCGGATTCGGGTAGATACCGGCGGCAATCAGCCCGGCGTAGTGCGCCATGTCAACCATGAAAATCGCCCCGACGTCTTTGGCGACTTTGGCAAAACGTTCAAAATCGATAGCAAGGGAATAAGCGCTGGCACCGGCAATGATCAGTTTCGGCCGGGTCTCATGCGCCTTGCGCTCCATCGCGTCATAGTCGATCTCTTCTTTGGCATTCAGGCCATACGACACGACGTGGAACCATTTGCCGCTGATATTCAGCGGCATGCCGTGCGTCAGGTGCCCGCCTTCGGCCAGGCTCATGCCCATGATGGTGTCGCCCGGCTTTAAAAAGGCGAGGAAGACGGCTTCATTGGCTGAGGCACCGCAGTGAGGCTGCACGTTGGCAGCGTCGGCGCTAAAAATCTTCTTGACGCGGTCAATGGCCAGTTGTTCGGCTACATCGACATGTTCGCAGCCGCCGTAATAGCGCTTGCCGGGGTAGCCTTCGGCGTATTTGTTGGTGAGCTGCGAGCCTTGCGCGGCCATGACAGCGGGGGAGGCGTAGTTTTCGCTGGCGATCAGCTCGATGTGCTGCTCTTGCCGGGCGTTCTCGGACTGGATG